>JBLHWY010000005.1:0-97063 GCA_047629195.1 Candidatus Azotimanducaceae bacterium | reverse complement strand
ATCAATCGCCAGATCATTGCCTGTTAGCACCTGAAAATCGGGTCTGATTTCATTTCTTAGCCGAAGTCGATCCCATTCCTGCAACCGGTCTAACGATGAATGTTTAGCCCCAAGACAGTTTGGCAACATTAACAGTTGACGGTAGATCACCAAATCATAAATGCGTCCATAAGGAACAAATTGCCTGCCTAATTCAAAGCCAATGAAGTCCGTGCCGCCGGTGATTTCCGCAAGCGCTTGTATCCAAGCTTCACCATCAAGACGGTTCAAGCCCCAGCTAGGGAAAATGACAGGCGTGCCGCCCGCATCAGAAATTTCCGCTACTCTTCTTTGATAGGCTAAAACATTGAGTTGGTCCTGGCTGGAATCTACAACACAAGCCCCCGCCACAAACCTCTCACACGCAGCCCCCGTCAGTGCAAGCACCTTGATGCGATCACCCGCTTCGAGAAATTGCACAGAGCCAGTATCCATATTGACGGCAGGAACTAATCCTGCGGAAGTGGTTCTTTCAAGATGTGCCGAAAACCCTGCCCAATCGATACTTCCGTCCGGTAAAAATGGAAGGTAGACCGCTGACATGCCAACAATTTTCCGATTGGGTTGAATCAAGCTAACTGCGCAAGGCACGTCTAATATGTTTTGTTTACTCATAATTTCCTGCGCTATTTCTATTTCTATGCCATGGTTGGCAACTGTTCCAAGGTAACCTCAAAACGCAATGCTTCGCCATTAAGTGTCCGTTCAAATTCATCAAGTACGAAGTCTGCCATTCGGACAACCTCACGGCCCATGCTTCCAGCGATATGAGGAGACAACCAGACGTTCGGCAACTGATACAAGGGACTGTCTTCAGCGACAGGTTCCTGCTGGGCGACATCAAGCAGCGCGGTAATATCTGTTCGTTGGCTTAAGACTTCAATCATTGCAGGCTCATCAACTGTTGCACCCCGACCTGTGTTTATAAAAGTACTGCTAAAGGGCATCGAGGCAAAATGTGAAGATTGAAGCATGTTTTCAGTTTCGGGTACGTTGGCCAGATGATTACTAACAACATAGCCTCGTGCAAAGGCCTCATCTAGGCTCACTAACGTCACACCCAATTTTTCTGCTTCAGGTGCCGCAAGAAACGGATCGAAAACAAGGATGTTGATGTCGTGATAGGACAATCGTTGAATAACTTCGCGGCCCACCATCCCCGCGCCTAGAATAGAAACTTCAATGTCATAATTTCCGGTAGCTTTAGTCGGTTTCCAAGCAGAGGCACCTTCTATCATCAATTTTCGGCTTAAGCCAAAATATCCTTTCGCAGCAAGAGTCATCTGCGCAACAGTAAATTCAGCCACAGGCACAGCGTTCGCGGCCCATGCAGAAACAATCCGAATATCTTGTTGCAGAAATGGTTCAGCGAAATATTTAACGGTACCGGCGCCATAGAGCACCATCTTAAGTGAAGGTAATTTCTGAATTTGCTCAGCTTTTAATATCAGCATCCCCCACGTCGAGAAGATGTATTCACAATCAGTGAGAGCTGGTAGCTGCTCTTCAAAATTTTTCTTGTCGATCATGACAGGATGAACATCCGCGAGTTCTTTTAACCTCGTGATTCTGGATTCGGGGAACACACTATCGGCCAAATCACCACGATTACAAAAAAATGCTGCCTTTGGTTTTTTCATATCTGATGTTTATCCTAAGCGACTGTCTGATCAGCGATCAATTGATTAAGGGTTTTTGCATCGGCGACTAAATTTTTAGGATCGTCATCCTTAACGAACTCAAGACAAACATACCGGTCGCCGCAAGTCTGATCATGGCTTTCAACCAGCTCATGGCATTCAACCAGCTCATGGCTGCGAACCTGTCCTAAATACTTTTGCCAACGATCAGCGCCTATTGCAAGCGGGTGTCGCTCCTTAAACCCCGGCCACCAGTGAAAAGCATGGACCGATGCTAGTTTGTTCATCCGAATTAGATTTTCCAGACCTACGCAACAGTAATCCAATTCAGCACCATTAGGGGGTTGCCAGAAACTTGAAATATTTACATGGTCGACCTCATTCAACAAACGCACAGCTGATTCATTTGTATCGGTCAATGTGCCCTGGTGATACTCATAGGCTATTTTCACATCACAGGCAGCAGCCAGATCACCTATTCGTTGACTATCTTCAACCACATCGTACCAATCTTGTTCCGTTGCCTTATCACTACCTTTCGAACCAGCCCACACCCGAATCAAGGGCGCACCGAGGGCGACAGCAGACTCAAGCACGGATTCAAAATTGTGTCGCTTTTTGACGGCAGCATCAGCAACGACCTCCCTTGCTACCACATCCCTTGCTACAACATAGTAGGAGCCGTAAGCCGCAACATTAATCCCGGCTTGTTCAGTCAGGGCACGAATTTCTAGTGCTCGCGCTAGGTTTCCAGGTGGCACGTGCACATCGCCACCCCACTCGATACCTTCTATTGCGTTGTCAACACAGAGCTGAATAACCTCTGACGGTTCTAGTTGCCTGAAAGAAATAGACACTAATCCTGTTTTCAATTATTTCTCCCCTGAAACATGAATGAGAACAAACTTGGGTTGTTAATGTACATAAGCGTCGATTAGATTAGTAGGCTCCCAGACAGTTTACGCTGCATGGAAGACTGGTAAATCACAAAAACAGCTGAAGTGGTAAACAACATGCAGACACCGACAGAATTTTCCAGCTACTTACTCGATTTTGTTGTCAAACAAATGGAGCTGCTGGAAAAGAACTATTTTCCCGGAATGGTCATGCCTTCCAGACTCGCTGGCTTCCCTCTTGGTGCTGATGTTAAAGGCGACCTTTTATTTGTGTTAGGTATGTTACATCAAGCGAAAATTTCGCAGTTCGCAAATACCGATGTTTTGGCAGCGATTAGCCAAATTCTAGCGGGCATAAATGGCAAGGCGACACATAGCTTCTATTCATATCGTACTGCCGAGACCTTACTACGTTGCCGCAGCGCCGACGACAAAACATATGACGCTACATTCAAGACTAATCCGCTGCTATCCGGCTTGTCACACGGCCAAATAGCCGAGGTTGCCGAAGCATGTGATTCGACCCATATGATTCCTCAACTCGGCAAATCACTTCCTCGAAATTATGTCGCAGTACTAGGGCGTTGCGAGCTCGCGCGTGTCGCTCTGGGTCTTACAGAAGCGGAAACTCATCTGGATTCGTTGATAGGCGGCACGCAGAAGTTACTATCTCGGAACAGCAAGGGATTTATAGACGACTCAATCACGGGTGAATCTCGTTACGATATTTATTCTGCTGACATCTATTTATTTACAGAACCATTTTCTGACTTGCTGGGAGATGTTTGGACGTCTGGATTCGACAATGTTCTAAAATTTGTGGGTCTGATGGGCACAGCAGACGGTACTGCAGTGCCATGGGGGCGTTCAACAGGATCGCTAGGACTCTGTATTAACATTGAGCTTGCTGGCATGGTACTTGGCCGGAATATGAGCAAAGAACCTGAATTATGGCTAAAAAGGGGAATCAACGCGGCAGAGAACCTGGACAGTTGGTTCAGCGACGGCCTCATCAATGCCCACAGAGGCAAATCGACCTTTGCTTATCGCGGCCCTTTCAGGCAAGTTCAAATGACACTCGATATTCTGGGCAAGCTACTACAGACGGTGCTGGAATTAGAAAACTGCACCAACCCAAATCTCGAAGCCAGCACCAAACCATCTGACGATATGGACGAGCTGTTTACTCTCTCAGACAAAAGCAAAGCTTCCGCCTGGAGTTATAGCAACGACAGGTTACGCTTTGTTGTTCCCTTCGTTGGCGGCACCGCTTCAGACTACCTACCAGTCCCCCGCAATCCAAGCGTACTTGAATACCCTGTTGATAGTGAATTGGCAACAGGCGTGCCTGTCATCACATTAAAAGAGGTCAGTTACACAACTGGAATGGTCCCGAATACAATCTCAAAAAACCCGGACCATTTAATTGCAAGCTGGCAACACCTCACTGAAGTTTCTCGCAAACTTGAGGGTGCGAGGAAACAACTTAATGTTCCTGCCACACTGACATATAAGGTAGCAGATCGCACAATTGAAATGCATGCCCAGTTCTCGCTCGACACACAGGTTGATTCAATCACATGGCAATTTGCAGAAACTGAAAACCGCCCATTAAAAGTACGATTTGAAACGTATGAAAAACACCAGATCGCAAGCGTTCCGGTGGGGGGATTAAAACCTTACCGGAGTTTTTGGCGTGAACTTACGACAATCCACCAAATTGACATCCCGTTAACTCAGCACAAACAAGGGGACCGTGTTGCTGTTAGCGCCTCAATTACACCGAAACTGCGCATTGCTCATACTATTGGTGATCACCACTATCAGCGAAGTCTTTACGATCCCATCGCAAATGAAGCCGTTGATATCTTTTTCCCCAGACGCTGTTGGCGAAATATGGATGCGGCGAGAAAATTCTTAAAAAACATTGATCAATTTCACCTTCACTGGCCAGAACATTTTCTTGGCACAGATCTGGCTGCGCATCACCTCATGATCAAGTGTATTAGGGCATGTGGCGTACCTATCATCTGGACCCAACATAATCTGCTACCACACAGTCTGGCTCAACGTGAGAACTCGGCAGAAATCTATCAGGCCTGGGCGACCGCAGCAGATGCAGTCATACACCATAGCGAATCAGGTAAAGCTCGAGTGATGGCTGAGTTCAATTTTTCCAATGTCGCTATTCATCGAACCATATTTCACGGCCACTTTGGCCAGCTACAGGCAGAAGACGGTCAAGTATCGCGTGAAGCGCTTGAGGCTGAACTTGGGCTTACGCCAGGAAAAATCCGAATTGGTATTATTGGCGCACCAAGGATCGAGAAAAATATTCAGGGGTTTCTGAATGCCTTTGCACGGTCTGAAAGACCAGATATTGAGCTTTTTATCCCAGCCCTAAACGGAGACGAACAACTCCCTGATGACAGCAGAATTAGAGCGGAGAAATATGAGCTGGTAGACCGCGAGCTTTATAACCAGCGCTTGGCCGTCATAGACGTCCTGGCTTTCCCGATTGAAGCCGGTGATTTGCTCACAACTGGCGTCGTCGGTGACGCGATTGGCTTTGGCATACCGGGACTCGTTTCTGATTGGGCATTTCTGCAGGAAAGCTTGGGTGGAGCGGCGATACCTATGGGCGATTCGGAGCAGACAATGACCATCGCGATTAATCAAATAACGCAGGAAGATATAAACCGGGCAGCTAAAAATGCGCTGGCACTAAAACCTGCTTACGACTGGCAGCAACTTTCCCAGCATTTCTTATCGGTACTCGAAGTGCTGGGAACAACAAAAAATTAGCACTTTGATCGATGCAGAGCTAGCTTCGCCAGATTTGTCAATTTGCACGCTATTACGGCCCTCATCCTCGCGGCACTTATCGCTGCAATGCCAGAATTAGGGCCGGTCGTTTCCATAGTCGCGAATAAGACAGTGGATTCGCACGACCTGCAATAGAGTTTATTGACGTTATGTAACGAAACCACGGATTAGTTGTCCAATTCAGAGCGCGTTCTTCTTGGTAGCCCCCTTGGCGGGCCCCCCTTGGCGGGCCCCCCTTGGCGGGCCCCCCTGTTCATCGTGAGCGAAGGTCAGTAGAATGTGCGACTTCATAGGTATGGGCACAATCTCATACGTTTTGTTTCATCCTTAGCCCGGGACCAGACCTTAAACCTATTTTGGAAATTGAGGGGATTCTTGAATCCTAAGCAATGCCGAATGACGGGTTTAATATACGAATGATAAAACTCCAAGCGAACGTTTCATGGCGTGCAATTATTTGCACATTTCTTCTCTTTTCAATCGCCGCATGTGATTCTGATGACGATGAGCAACCTGCCGCCGCCGCCAGTCTCGAAGACTCAACTGTCCGAATCATTAACGCGATTCCGGATGCACCGACGCTATCGTTAATCGTTAACGATGAAGATTCTGGTTCTGCCCCGTTCGGGCAGGCTAGTAACGGATTTTCCTCATCTGATGGTGGAACTGTCACCTTGAGCGTCGTTTACAACACAGCAGATGGCGTTACTGAAAATTTTCTCGATAACCTTTCCGTGCCTATCGGCAATGGCCGGGAAATATACATACTGCTAACCGGTACATTTGCGTCACCGATCACCAGTCTTATAGACAACCCGGTATTTGCAGTTGATAGCAGCGGCTCGGTTGCAAATGCGACATCGTTAAACGTCCAGTTTGGTAACTCAGTTAACGATGGTCAAGCCGTAGACATATATCTCACGCAAACCGATGCAGTGTTGGCAACATCAGCACCTGCAGCAACGTTGAGTTTTGATGGCGTCTCGACATTAGAGAATTTCAGCGCAGCTTCCGACTATAGAATAAGAATAACTGCCGTCGGTTCAACAGACGTACTCTATGATTCCGGTACCATTACATTGTCAGCCATCCGCAATCAGATCTTTATGCTGGTTGATTATTTTGGCCCAGGTGATGCGCCTTTTCGGGTTATTAGTATTTCAAATGGCGTGGCTTCCACAATTGACGGAGAAGAACTTCCGTCTGAACTTCGTGTGGCAAATTTCATTACCAATACATCTTCAGTCGACTTTTATTTCAACGATACTAATGATACGCCCGAGTTCACTGCAGTCAATTTTGGCGAATTTACGAGTTACGTGAATTTTGCTGTTGGGGAAATGTCTATCAACATAACCCCAAATGGCGAAAACACTAACTTTCTTTATGAGCAAAATCTCACGCTGATAGCGGGTGAAAGCAGAACGCTAGTGCTAGCTGGCGATCCAACTTCTGACAATGGCGTGTCGGGCAGAGTTATTTCAGATAGCGACCGCCCCATTGCAACCCAACTGCAACTCAAGTTTATTCATGCCTCAGCGGAATCCGGGACCATTGATTTTTATGTATTAGAACCTAGCGAAGTGCTGTCAGCCGACACCACGCCAGCTGTAGCGGATGTTAGATTACTATCCAACGCAAACATTCCTGTCGCGCTGGGCACCTATGATCTGATCGCAACAATTAATGGAGAAACGACAATTCTCGCAGGCCCAACCAGAATATCCGTCGATGTCGGCATATATTCAATTATACTTTCAGATTCGCCGAATGGCGGCACACCATTTACCATCTCGGTGCTTGAGGAATCTTTTGATTAGTAGCCTACCCACTCGCAATCGACTCCTATCGCGCAAAAGCGTGAATAGGCCCGCAAAGGCATAATCTAATATAAACCTAATCAGCAAGTCCGGACAGTTATGAAGAAAATAGCATCGAAGATGTTCAACTACTCAAAAGAATCAGTTATGCCAAAAAATTTGTTAAATTACTTATTAGCCTGCTCTGTCTTATTGCTCACCGCATGCGGTACCGAGGAAGGATATGTCCGCGAGGACTTGAAAGACCGCCCTCAAGTCTCTGAGGTGCAATTTGTTAACTTAATTCCTGATAGCCCTGAACTCCTTGTCACCATCGGAGATACGACGGCAACTATTGAATATGGCCAAGCATCAGCAACTGGTCAAATTTCGATTGACGAATACGAACTAAACGCGAGCTATTTTGACGCCGATGGCGAGCAAGTGTTTATTGTCCAGAATGAATCGGCGCAACTATTAGACCAAGACCAACTGGTCTACATTTTTTCAGGCTCACTTGCGTCTCCCAATCTCGAGCTTAGGAAATTCCTCGAGCCTCAGTATGACGACAATCCAATTACTACAGGAAATGTGGAAGTCTGGTTTACATCTGGCGTTTCCGATCCAACAACACTCGATGTCTACCTCACGGGCCCAACAACTGACCTTGCCACCGTAACTCCTGATACAGATCTTGTTACTAGTGGGGTTTCCGAAATTATCGCTAGAGAAAACCTCCCAAGCTATCGGCTTAGAGCAACACCTTTGAACTCTACGGAAGTTGTCTTTGACTCAGGGGAGTTTGTACTCGCTGATCGCTCTAGAACACTATTCGCATTCAATGAGTATTTTGGGCCTACAGTTCCGGGCAATACATTTCCGAACGTAGATGCTATTGCTATCAGTTCATTTGGCTCTGTTCGCTTTGCAAATAGTGGACTACCCAGCCAGCTTCGCGCTATCAACCTTACCAGCGATGTTCCTCAATTCGACTTATATTTTGGCAGTACAACCAACGCACCATTTGCTGCTGACGTAGATCGATTAGAGATCGGAAGCTACGGAGACATTGACTCCGGTGCGAATGGTCTGAATCTAACCTTACCCGGCATCAAAGATCAGTTTTTGTTACAGCAGGATACAATCATAAACTCAGGAACGTTCTATTCACTGGTTATTTCCGGCAGTATTACAGATGGCACATTATCTACTGTTTTGTTCGTTAATGATTCACGTCAAATAGGCCAAAGAGTCACTGTTAATTTTATCAACACCGCGCTAATCAATAGCTCAACAAATGTCTATTTCCTAAACCCAGGCCAGCTAATTGCAGACGCCTCACCACAGATTACTAACGCCGCAACAAACACATTCAATACTTTCACGGCAAGGCCAGCAACGGTTGATCTTGTTATCACATCAGCCCTCAATGGCAGCGTCCTTTACGGTCCTGAGCGGACGACACTTTCCGGTGGCATAACCTACTCGTTTATTCTGGTTGAGGATATGATTGGGGAAGCGACAACCACTGAAATAGTTATTCTGGATGATGCGAACTCAACCAATTAGAAACTGAAATAGCCCGCATCACTAGCGCCAGACTTCTCGTGCGAGGATAATTTTACTATTGCTGTTATCCGCTGAACGATCACTTGCTATTACTGGACAAAATCGTCTGCTAGTACGATCTCGCCTGGCGCACCACCACCATCAGCATCGCTGACAATTATTGAATAGATTCCGCCATTAGTTATGGCTACTCGCTCGGGTCCAACCAAAATTGTCTCATCCCCCACCGCTGTAAAGACCACGTCATATTCACCGCCTTCCAACATTAATAGTCCATTGGTTAACAGAGTGAAATTTGATAGTCGAGGCACAACAAATGCATCGGTAACCAACTGGTCTGGCGATATGATGTACACATCCAGATTACCTGAGTCGGGCGCGGCGTTAATCACTCTCACCTGAGCTACAGATTCAACTGGCCTGCGATTATCAAACAAGAATCTTCCTTGCACTTCACCCGTTACTGAAGCACCGGTGACCACAAGCGTGCGGCTATCACCCGAAACCAACGTACGATTGTTTTCATGCAAAACCACTGCAGGTTGATCGGTAAGCGTAGTAGCAATTATATATTGATCAGCATCCAGTTCGGTGTAGCCCGAAACCTGTTGATACGCTAAATCTTCCAGAAAAGACATGCCATCGAGCGTGACATCTACCGCAGCAATGTCTGAAACCATATTGGCAACCCGGATGCGAGAGCGGAGCCTTTCGTCGATCAAACCGGACGCACTTACTGTACCAACTTGTATCATCCTAACGCCGCCACCAACGCTAAAACTATCAAGCACAGCAAACAATCGCCTAGCCTGATTTGCTAATACAACAACACCTCCATCATAAATCACAGTGTCATCTCCACTCGCAGTGACCAACATTCTCCGCGCACCACTATCTACAGTCGTCAGCGTCGTTGAACCATTGATGGATAGCGTTATAGGAGACAATCCATTAATTGATGCTTCCGTAGTATTTTCAGAAAGATAAATATCAACGCCGCTTGCAAGGCTAGAACCATTAAAAAAGTGAATTTCGCTTGTACCGTCCGCTATATCAGCAGCTCTTAGATTGTCCAGAATTGTCACTGTCGGAGATCCAAGCGAGCCAGTGATCATCACAGAATATTCTCTGTTCGAAGTAGTCGCAAAATCATCCGTCGAAAAAACGTCGACCTCGGCAGTACCGGCTGCGTTTAGATAATTTACGTCTGCTTGAAAAGTACCTAGATTGACCAACTGAAATCCGCTCGCTTGAGCGTAGGATACGTTGGCAAAGGAAGAACCACTCAGATCGAAAATCAAAGCTGGCGCATTGGGAATCAGATTGACAAATTGAACCTGAGCCGCAACCCCACGGTTGTTAAATGCATTATCATCGCCGCTACACGCATTCAAAAGAAGTGTTAATAAAAGCATCGATGTAGAAAAAGCCCACTTCATGTGGTTCTCCATTAATAAGTATGTGATTAAATTTGTTTTAGAATCGCCATGCGAGGAATAGTTCCTCATTCAGATTGCTATATCGCATTCATCTGCGATGCCGCTGCAGAAGAAAAATAACGAGCTTCTTACTACTTGAGGTATGTACCGAGAAAAGATGCCCCAATCTATCGTTTTGTAGATATATGTCAACCATCTTGATCTCGATCTCTCGATGCCCAAACGCTTGGAAGCCTCAGCTCCCAACAACGGTGAATATGTTTACGCTGGCGAAAATCAAAGGGTACTGATTCAACCGTAATATCCGTGACGATGAATTCATCGAGTAAGTCAGCATCCAACTTGAAGCCTCGCAGGTTGTTTGAGAAATAGAGCACGCCATCCCTAGCCAAAAACCTCATTGACTGCCGAAGGGTATTGGCGTGATCTCTTTGTACGTCGAAGACATCAGCCATTCGCTTGGAGTTTGAAAAGCTTGGTGGATCTACAAAAACGATATCAAATTTCTCAACCTGACCACCTTGTGCCAACCACTTGATACAATCTGCTTGCACAAACGTATGCTTGCGAGCCTTGTCCCCTTGCAGCAAATGGTTCAGATGCATATTACGCTCTGCCCATTCAAGATAGGTTTTAGACATATCCACCGTCACAGTGCGCGTCGCACCACCCTGCACAGCATGCACAGTGACAGCACCTGTATAGGCGAACAAATTCAGTACCGATTTACCCTGACTTTCACTTGCGACTTTCAAACGGATAGGACGGTGATCAAGGAACAGCCCAGTATCCAGGTAATCTTCAAAATTGACCAAAAATTGGCACTGCCCTTCACGAACCTTGTGGAAATTTTTTTGTTCTCCCAGTTTTTCGTATTGGGAGTCCCCTTTTTGACGCCGTCGGGCCTTTAGGAATATTTCATCCAAGGTCACATTAAGCACTTCAGGAATAATCGAGATGATTTCTCTTAGCCTCAATTTGGCTTTTTCTTCCTCGATTGTTTTAGGCGCTTCATATTCCTGTACGTGAACCCATCGCTTCTCGCCTTCGTAAACATCAATAGCGACGGAATAGTCTGGTAAATCCGCATCATAGAGCCTGTAGCAATCAATACTTTCTTTTTTACTCCAGCGACTCATCTGCTTTAGGTTTTTCTGCAATCGGTTCATAAAACCTTTCGATTGCTCCGATCGTTCCTCCGCAGGGATCGGACGAGGCAGACGATAATCGTGAAAGAACTCATTCTCTTCAACATTAAAGTGCAACAATTTGCATGGAAGCGCACCATTAAACAGCGAATGGATCTTATGGGCCCTGATCCCGACAACTTTCCCCTTCGATTTATCGTCTGTAAACACAGCCGCTTTCCAACCTGCAAATTGCGTCTTTAGCACGGTACCAATTTGACGGTAGAGCTTGTCCAGATCTTCATCCTGCCCCATACGCTTTCCGTAAGGCGGATTTATTGCGACCAGTCCTTTTGACGGAATTTCCGCCTCAAATGTGAACAAGTCCTGATGCACTATTGTTACAACGTCTGTTAACTGAGCCTGCCGTATGTGCTGGTTCGCTCGCTCCAGGGTCCCTTCATGATGATCAAAACCCCGGATTAACGGCGCATTTTCAAGACCTTTACGGCCTCGCTCTGCAGCTTCATTCATCAAGCGTTCCCATACTGCCGAATGATGTTGCTTCCAACCGAGAAAGCCAAAATATGAGCGACGGATGCCGGGTGCAATATCGCAAGCCATCATCGCGGCTTCAATCGGCAAAGTCCCAGACCCGCACATAAAGTCCACAAACGCGCCACCTTCTTTGAAAGTTGTAGGCCATTTGGCGCGATATAAAATGGCTGCGGCAAGTGTCTCTTTTAGAGGAGCAGCGGAGCCTCGAGTCCTATAACCCCTCAGATGGAGACTTTCTCCCGAGAGATCAAGATAAATCTGAGCCTCATCATTGTTGATGTAAACATTTACCTGAATACTGGGTTTTTCAGTTTCTACAGAAGGTCTTTCGCCCGTAGCAGTTCGAAATTGATCGACAACTGCATCCTTTGTCTTCAAAGCTGCGTACTGACTGTGGGTCATCGCTGAATTGCTCACACTTGCGTCAACAGCAAAGGAATCCATGACGGACATGTGTTGACTCCAATCAATCGAACTAACCCCATCGTAAAGCGCTTCGGGTGTCGGTGACGGATATTGCCCCAGCGGCAACAGTATTCGATTGGCTACTCTCGACCAAAGACATGCTCGATAGGCTTCTTCTATGCCCCCAGAGAAATACACACCGGCTCTGGCTTCCTTTACTTCAGCCATACCCATATCTGTTAGCTCTTCAGCCAGTAGCGTTTCCAGGCCTTTGGCCGCGGTTGCAAAATAGGTTGTCATAGTCATCATTTTTTCGCTGATCGATCCCCAAAATAGGGGATGCCACTATACATTGAAACGAGGAACGTAGATGCCTTGAGAGTACCTCAAACTTGGTTTTTTCCAAAATGTCTTTGAGTTACACTCTGCGAACCAAAACAATCAGAGATTCAAGCAATGAAATATAGGATGTTAGTTATTAGCCTCATACAGGGATTAGTGATCGCAAGTATGAGCATGGCCGCTCAAGCGGGCGATATTGCAGAAAAGCTCGAAATGGCGTTGAAATCAGATATACGCAGTGAAGCAGACACAAAAAGAGACAAAAACCGTAAACCTAAGGAAACACTTGCATTTTTCGGTCTTGAAGATGACATGAAAGTGGTAGAACTCATGCCCGGTGGTGGCTGGTACACCAAACTGCTGGCCCCAATTCTTTCTGAAAAAGGTGAATTGCACGTCGCCTACGGCACAGGAAATGTAGAAAAGGGTCTGCTCAAAGAACCTGGGTTTGACAAGGTTATGGTAACCGCCAAAAAATCAAAATTCGTTCGCCCAGAAGGCGCGCCCCGCTACACCTTAGAAAATACCGATCTTAAACTTCGGAACCAAGATATCGTTTTCACATTCAGAAACTATCACAACTTCAGCAAAGCTACTCGTATGGAGATGAACCAAGCTGCACACAAAGCCCTCAAGAAAGGCGGAATCTACGCGCTTGTTGATCACACCCGCAGACACATGCAAGTGGATAATAGCGAAAACGGCAGACGCGTTGATCCAGTGATGGCAATCAAAGAAATTCAGGACTCCGGTTTCGAACTAGTAGATTATAGTGACCTGCACTACCGCGCTGATGATGAACTTCAGTATGAAGTTGGTCGTCGATCCGTCTCAGGCAACACTGACCGATGGACCCTTAAATTTAAGAAAATCTGATTTTATTGACGAGCTTCAACACTCGTATCTGATATACGCCTACCGCAAGTTTTCAACCTGCGGTAGGCATCGATCGCAACTTACTTTATATCCCCATTTTATTTCGCCTTTTCTTCGCACAGCCCTATTTCTTCAAAACACTAAAGCGCTAGACAACCTAGTCAAGGCCCTTTTCTTCACAGCACCTTGACGCTGACACATTTCCCACAACATAACGCACATTATTGGTGCGCCGACAAACACCTCGTGACTATTTCGGTGCGCATCGCTGCACCAAAATCAAACCATCGTCTCTATCCCATTGGTTTTATTGAATATTATTTCTTGGCACGCAACCTGCTATAGACAGGGTGTAGTGCACACCCACACAAAATTGCGATACGAATTCTCAAAACGATTTTCTATTTGGAGTAAAACCAATGAAGTTAGTTACAGCAATAATAAAACCCTTCAAGTTGGATAGTGTGCGCGACGCGCTATCCACCTTGGGAGTCACCGGTATCACCGTGACAGAGGTCAAAGGGTTCGGCCGGCAAAAAGGCCATACAGAACTCTATCGAGGCGCTGAGTATGTGGTGGATTTTCTACCCAAAGTCAAAGTGGAAGTAGGTATACAAGACGACAAGTTAGACGCCGTCATTGAAGCGGTTACTTCAGCAGCAGGCACTGACAAGATTGGCGACGGCAAAATTTTCGTCACTGAACTGGTTCAGGCAATCCGTATTCGTACCGGTGAAACCGGTCCCGAAGCCCTTTAACCAGACAGCGAGGTTACAATCATGCAAGACCAAATTTTTCAACTCCAGTACGCTATGGATACGTTTTACTTTCTTGTTTGCGGCGCGCTTGTCATGTGGATGGCAGCGGGTTTCGCAATGCTGGAAGCAGGACTCGTCCGTTCTAAGAACACGACAGAAATATTAACCAAAAATATCGCTCTGTTTGCGATCTCCTGCATCATGTACATGGTTGTCGGATATAGCATTATGTACGGCGGTAATATTTTTCTAACGGGCATCGAGGGCGGTGAAACCCTAGTAAAGGATGCACTAGCAGCATCCGCTGAAAGTGGTTTTGAAGGCGGTGCTGTCTACGCTGCACCATCCGACTTCTTCTTCCAGGTCGTCTTTGTTGCAACGGCAATGTCAATTGTCTCTGGTGCCGTCGCTGAGCGAATGAAGCTATGGCCATTTCTTGCGTTTGCTGTCGTTATGACAGCCGTCATATACCCCCTTGAAGGTGGCTGGACATGGGGTGGTAACTCAGTTTTCGGACTTTACAGCTTAGGTGACGACTTTGGCTTCTCTGACTTCGCGGGTTCCGGCATTGTACATATGGCTGGCGCTTCGGCAGCTTTGGCTGGTGTCCTTCTTCTCGGAGCACGAAAGGGCAAATACTCTGCCGACGGTAAAGTTGTTCCAATTCCTGGCGCTAACTTACCACTCGCTACCCTCGGCACATTCATTCTCTGGATGGGCTGGTTTGGATTTAACGGCGGTTCGGTACTGAAGCTAGGTGATATCAGCAACTCTAATGCCGTAGCGATGGTATTCTTGAACACCAATGCAGCAGCTGCGGGCGGCTTGGTAGCTGCGCTTATCGTTGCCAGACTGATGTTCGGAAAAACTGACCTAACAATGACACTAAACGGCGCGCTTGCAGGCCTAGTCGCTATTACCGCTGAACCATCAACACCGACAGCGCTGGCAGCAACACTTATTGGCGCAGCCGGTGGCGTAATCGTTGTCTTCTCAATTCTGGCTTTAGACAAGCTGAAAATTGACGACCCGGTGGGTGCAATCTCTGTCCACGGCGTTGTTGGACTCTGGGGCTTGCTCGCAGTACCACTGACAAATTCAGGTGCTACATTCATGGGCCAGATAGTCGGTGCATTAACAATCTTCGTGTGGGTCTTTGCCGCGAGTTTCATCACCTGGTTTGTCATCAAGATGCTGATGGGCATCCGAGTCAGCGAAGAGGAAGAGTACGAGGGTTCCGATATTAGCGAATGCGGTATCGAAGCCTACCCTGAATTTACCGGTACCAGAGGTTCAGGTATGTAAAAATCACGGAGGGTTTAATAGCCCTCACGTCAGACAAGCTAGTTGTACCCCTCATTCGGAGACATTTATGTCTCCGTTTTTTTTGCCATTACCTCTTCACCACAATCCCCTAGCACGCAGCAGCAGGAAATGGGGGCTTCATTTCTCAAGGAGCGTATCAGCGAAGCGTTGAGTGCCATGAGGAAGCGGGCCGCAGTCGGGCTCTTTAGATGCTTCCAACCAAGCGAAGCTTGGCCGGGAATGGGCCGCATTAGGAGCCGCAAGTTAGCGGACGGAAAGAAAGCACGCATTTTCAGCGCTGATCTCAAAACAGACCAACAAAGACCATCGAAATATCGAATCGTTACGATCAAAACAATCCATTTTACCAATGCCACTTCGATCAGTAGTCTGTACCTCACGAATTAGGTATGACACAAAACGCGAAAGCAATTTAGAAAAACAGGAGCACCAAATGGAAACTAGAGAGACAAAACGAGTACCAAACGTAACCTTCCGCGCCCGCACAGACGAAGGCTGGAACGATATTACTAGTGATGACATCTTCGCGGGCAAAACAGTCATCGTATTTTCACTACCCGGCGCATTTACACCCACATGTTCAGCAACTCACTTACCCCGCTATGAAGAACTGGCGCCACAATTCGCTGCCGAAGGCGTCGACGACATCATTTGCATGGCCGTCAATGATGGATTCATCATGTACGCATGGGAGAAAGAGCAAGCAGTCAGCAACGTAAAAATGATCCCGGATGGTAACGGCGAATTCACCGAACAGATGGGCATGCTGGTTGATAAATCCGACCTTGGCTTTGGCAAGCGCTCTTGGCGTTACTCCATGCTGGTTAAAGACGGCGTGGTCGAGAAAATGTTTGTAGAAGCCGAAGTTGATGGCGACCCGTTTGAAGTGTCCGATGCAGAAACCATGCTTCGATACATCAACAAGAACGCAGTGATACCACAGTGTGTTGCTGTCATCACTCGACCTGGATGCCCACATTGCCAGCGAGCAAAAGATGTATTGAAAGCTCGAAACATGAGTTACAACGAAATTGTACTCGGCAAGGATATTCAACAACCTGCTCTACGTGCCTTGGCAGGCTCGACAACAGTGCCCCAGATATTCATAGGGGGAAAACTCATCGGCGGCGCTGATGAACTGGAAGCTCTCGCTTCATAAGTAGCACCACATGTAGCTAAACAAGAAAGACTGAAAAACCTGGAGAACCTGGTCTTATTTACAGGTTCTCCTATTCCGATACATGTATAATCCGCGACTGCCTCTGAGAATCTTCTCAGTGAGCTTCCCGCAGTTGTCAATATGATAAAAATGGGCCGATCTTGAACGCTCAAAACGGATTTTCACATGCTTTTTAAGAACGCCTCAATATACCGCCTAACACAAGCTTTCGACCCAAATACTGACTCGCTACAAGATCAGTTATTGCAGCAGCGGTTTACGCCCTGTTCTGGTTTCAGACCCTCAAGCTTCGGCTGGGTACCGCCGATATCCGGCGTTGAAGATGCGCCTCTGTTCCACGAGGTTGCCGGTTGCATATTGTTTTGTGCCCGCCGAGAAGACAAAGTCATTCCACCCAGCGCATTGAACGAAGCTATCGCTGAACGAGTAGAGCGTGTGGAATCAATCGAAGGCAGGAAGCTGCGATCAAAAGAACGGATGAGCATAAAAGACGAAGCTTTGGCAGAACTCATGCCACGTGCGCTCGCGCGCTCGAAACAGATATTTGGTTACGTCTCACCGGCTGATGATCTGATGGTTATTGATACTGCAAATGCGTCAGAAGCAGATTTGTTTATTAACTGCCTAAGAGAATCGCTGGGTACATTAAATCTCGTTCCACCCCAGGTAAAATCAAATCCTACTGATACATTTAATCATTGGATCATGAAGCGCAAGCTGCCTGATAATTTTAATCTGGGTAACCAATGTGATCTGGTTGATCCCGAGGATGGTAGCAGCGTGAGTTGCCGTAAACAGGACCTAGACACCCAGGAAATCCGAAACCATCTAGAATCAGGAAAACTGTGCACAAAACTCGGCATTCGCTGGCACGGAGACCTGACTTTATCTGTCGATAAAGAGTTGGTACTACGCCAGCTAAAACTTGAATCAAGCGATGACGAAGCAAATGACGAAGATAATGCTATCGCCAGGCTTGACGCCGCTTTCGTTAACATGACATTGGAATTTGCACGATTCCTGCCAGCACTGTTTTTAGCGCTGGGCGGCGAAACTAGATCTCTCGATAAATAACACTAGAGCGTCAATTTTCGAAGTTCCCAAAGCCTATTATAATTACGGTATAGTTCCCTGCAAATAACATGCGGGAGAGTAGATATGACCGAGAAGGTTGCGGGTAAAGGCTTGTTACATCGCCGAGGCTTATTAAAGGCGACTGGCGCGGGTTTAACAGGTGGCATCCTCATGCCAATCATGTCTCCCGTTCAGGCGGCTCAAGAATGGCTCACAAAATCGGGCGTACCGATGGATGAGTACGGCGCTCCTTCAAGGTTTGCGCAGTTAAAAAGAGTCAAGATTGGCGGTCATCCGTATGCACCAGGCGCTGGATCCTCTTCAACACCACTCGAAAGTTTGAATGGGACTATCACGCCGAATAGCCTGCACTTCGAACGACATCATAGCGGTATCCCAGACATAGACCCGGCTCAACATACGCTAACTATCTATGGCGATGTGAACAAAAAACTACAGTTCAGCTATGAAGACCTGTTGGCGTACCCGATGGAAACGCATACCTATTTTCTGGAATGCTCAGGCAACAGTTACACCAATGCGATTTTCCCTGATGCCGCGGATAAAACCGTCAGTGAATTAAATGGATTGGTTTCCTGCTCTGAATGGACCGGCGTGCCATTACATTATCTATTAGATGAAGCCGGCGTAAAACAGGGCGCTAACTGGGTCGTTGGCGAAGGCGCAGACGCAGCAAGCCTCACCCGAAGTATTCCAATGAAGCTTGCAACAAAGAACGTCATGGTCGCCCTTTATCAAAATGGTGAACCGCTCCGGCCTGCACAGGGCTATCCTATGCGACTGTTTGTGCCTGGGTCAGAAGGTAACATTAGCGTTAAGTGGCTGCGCAATTTAAAAGTACAAAAAACCGCTGCCTACACTAGAGACGAAACCAGCAAATATTCTGATTTACACGAAGATGGAAAGGCAGACCTCTTCTCCTTTGAAATGGGCGTGAAATCTCTTATTACTTCGCCTTCAGGGAAAATGGCACTCAACCGCAAAGGCGTGTATGAGATTTCCGGTATTGCATGGTCAGGCGCGGGCGGTATCAAACAGGTGGAAGTGAGTGCCGACGGCGGTAAGTCTTGGGCGATTGCTGCTCTTCAGTCTGAAAACAGAGCATTATCTCTTATGCGATTCAGAATTCCATGGCGCTGGGAGGGCCAGAGCGCCGTACTACAAAGTCGAGCGACTGATGACAGCGGCCATGTTCAACCTTCTCGCTCAACCGCGCTATCCAAATACGCAAAATCGAACATCTATCACTTTAATGGCACACAAAGTTGGCAAGTATCCAACGAGGGGAGAGTAAAAAATGTTTACGCATAACAGCCTGTCCCTTCTAAAAAGACATCTGTCCATCAGCTGTTGCTTACTTCTGCTACCAACTTTACTTAATACTGCCAAGGCCTCAGATAACTCAGCTAACCTGGGATTCCATCTGAAGCCAGCACGAGGCACAGCGCCAGAAATGCATATCGATTCAATCATATCTCCTGACGGTGCAGCGCTACCCCTGGGAAGCGGAACTGCCGCTGATGGAGAAACGCTTTTTATGACAGAGTGTGCTGCTTGCCACGGAATGGGTGGCAAGCAAACTGGCAATGCTATTGTCGGAGGCACCGGTAGCATAAGCACGCAAAAGCCTTTGAAAACTGTTGGGAGCTACTGGCCTCACGCTACAACGCTATATGATTACATTGCGCGGGCTATGCCCTATGACAAACAAAAGTCCTTAACGCCTGATGAGGTCTATTCCATTACAGCTTATATTCTTAAGCTGAACTATATAGTCAAAAAAGACGATGTAATGGATAAAAATTCGTTGCCAAAGGTCATCATGCCTAATGTTAATGGCTTCAACGAATTGCAGTAGCTCAGAATTATGTGCCCTAGCCGCTTCAACTCCGGGGATAGCAGAAATCACGAAACAGAATATAGTGGCATCAAATGGCATAGGTGCGTTCCCCATGCTGATCATCTACTAGCGATCCTTTACTAGCGATAATAGGGCTGAGGTAGCGGAGCATATGCTTAAGCAAAAGCTTGCAGACCGTTTTCTGTCCCGATGTTATTCGGAGTTAGCAGAGTGAGACTGTAATGCAATACTTTCTAACTTCTCGTTATCCAAATGCTCATCAAACCAAGCGATATCACCTAGCTATGCATCGGAATGAGGTTTCGTACTCCTTAAACTCAGAAACCGACCACCTCTCCGAGGCTTCAGTGCCGAGGAAGTATCCATTGCTGCCAAAGCGATTGAAGTAGCTGTCGAAAGATATGTCATTTCAATGTCACTCTAATCTCTCTGTGTCTATTTCGAGATCATACTCTGCTCGTAGTTTTGAATGCCAACTCGCTTGACCAAACCTATCTGGGTCTCAAGCCAATCGACGTGCTCTTCTTCTGAACCCAGAATACGGTCAAACAAGTCTCGACTGACGTAGTCGTTAACCGATTCACAATGTTTTATTGCTTCCTTGAGGAGTGGGATCGCTTCCAACTCGAGATCTAAGTCAGACTGGAGCATCTCGCTGGTGTTTTCGCCAATGTTCAATCTGCCCAAACTCTGGAGGTTTGGAAGACCCTCTAAAAAAAGGATCCGTTGTATCAGCTCATCCGCATGTTTCATTTCATCAATCGATTCTTCATATTCTTGGTCTGCTAACACCTCGAGGCCCCAATCTTTGTACATTCGTGAATGTAAAAAATACTGATTGATTGCCACAAGTTCGTTTCCAAGCGCAGTGTTCAGTAACTCGATAACTTTCACTTCACCTTTCACTTTATATCCTCTGATTTGATCGTTTGGTGGATTAGATTTTCACCTAATACAATAAGCGTGAACTTTACCACTGGCTCAATTTTGATGTTAGAAATATAACGAGATCACTTATTAAAAAAGCCATAAAACGCACGCATAGCCATCCTTGCAAACAAGATTCGAACAAATCGCTTGCTCGCATTTTCTAGACAATATGTTACGAATTGATTTTGCGCTATTGAAATAATATTACGTGCTACTAAAGCAATATATTGTGTTGCGAAGACAAGACGGTTGTGGCTGTCAATTTCGACGAAATGATTTGTGCTGTAAATTAGACATCGTGTTTCCGGGGCTGCATTTTCGCCGTTAGGGAATTTAGCGACCGACCCTTTCATACATCGGTGCTTGTTGATGCTCATGCAATGCTTCAAAAATTATTTTCTCGGCAAATTCACTGCAAGTGCCACAATTTGTAGCAACACCGAGGCTAATTTTCAAATCGGCCAAGGAACAACAGCCATTCTCAGCTTCAGCCCTAATTCTTGCTGCTGAAATATTATTGCAAATACAAACAATCATCTTTGCGATCCCATTTAACGTAATTGAAAATTAACGCGAATGGTAATGATTGTCAATAAGATTAACCGAGTTATCCCCAGACTCGCGGCCTGAGAATAACTGACTTTAGAATAGTTATCTGGCGCTTACCCAGTTTTCTGCATAGCTTTCCGATCTTCACCTGCCAGCTTTCCATCTGCCATTTCTAGAATGATGTCATAGTGTTCCAGGCTCTCTAATCGATGCGCAATGGTAATCACTGTTTTGTCGCTTAGCTCTGTTTCGAGCAATCGCTGAATTTTCTCGTCGGTCTTCCTATCAAGGGAGCTGGTAGGCTCATCCATCAAGATATATTGCTTATCCAATAAAATCAGTCGGGCAAGACACAGTAATTGCCGCTCTCCAACACTGTAATCTTTACCACCTTCAAGTACCGTTGCATCAAGATCCACAAGTAAGCCAACAGTATTCAGCACTTTATCGCATGCAATATCACTTATACCGCCTAACTCTCCCACTAAATTAAACCGAATAGTGCCTGCAAACAGATAAGGATCCTGCGGCACGACGCCAAATTGCCGTCTCACAGTATTCACATTGACACCATAGATTGACTGACCGCCTATTTTTATATCACCAGCCTCGTGATAAACCATTCGAAATAGCGACTGCATCAGACTGGACTTACCTGCCCCTGTACGACCAATGATGCCAACCTTCATTCCTTCCGGAATCGTAAGTGATAAGCCGTCAAGAATACGAGGCAAACCTTTCCGATAAGACATAGCATATTCCTCAAAACAGATGTCACCACGAAGTACGATATCCCTTTTATCTATTTCCAGTGAGCCTGCTCTTTCCGTCTCTTCTTCACGGACAAACCCAGACTGCGCTGACTCCTCCTTCGTTTGATTCGGCAGATCAATCATGAAAAATGCGCGGCGCGCGTGTGACGCAGTTTCACCTAAAAAAGACATATCCCAGGCAAGACCAAAGAAGACGTTGTTCAAGTTAAACACCGCAGTAATCACCACCGCTGCCAGTGTCGTTGTAATTAAGCCCGCCTGCATACCGTAGACTAAAAAACCATAGACAACGGAGGCATAAAGAGCTGATATCAGTCCCATCCAAAGCATGCCCCAGCCCAGCAGCCTGCAATAGAATAATTGAATGTCCATCGAACCGCCGACAGCTGTTTGAATTCTTTTCAACAGGTTGTCCTGCTTTCCATACAACGTAAAAATGGTTCGCCCCTCAATCAGGTCTGTCTCTCGATGCAGTGCCTCGCCAATTTTAACTGCACGAATTTCTCTGGCATGACTCATCATCGGTGCAAGCTGCATTTGCAATACAACATACATCAATACAACAGGTATAATCAGCATACCGGCAACCGGATGCGCAACCATTATCAGCAAACCAACACAAAGCACCTCTGCAAGTCCGTTGACCGTATCGCCAACTGACATCACGCCGTCAAGTCGGAGCACGTTGTAATCGCCAATCAATCGGTTTAGCAGCCTGCCTGATGGATTTTCATCAAAGAAGGTTGTACGTACACCAGAAATAGACTTCATCATATCCGCCTGTATTTGCTGAGTTGACCACTGACCGGATAATTCAAACATCATCCAGGCAGATACTCGGCAGAACATCGCAAATAACACGATCTGCACCAACGTCCAGAGCGTGCCCGGCAATAAAACTTCCCAACCAAATAGTTCATGGGAAATTACGCATACCTCTGACCCAGCGCAGGATAATATTTCACCCACGAACCACAAAAAATAGGGCGGCGACGCAGCTGCGAACAGAATTATCACAAGAGTAGGAAAGAATACTTTTCTAAGCAGCCCTAAAGAACTTACAAATCTTGCAAGTGTTTTAATATTATTCTGTTCTGCGCTCAGCTCTTCTTCACTGACAAACGCTACTTGTTCAGACATTACCTTTCTCCTCTACAACAGCTTGTTCGCCGGCTTTACTCTCGGCACTTGTTGCAGCGCTGTCGCTGTTAAGCTGACCGGCAAGCAGATGCTGACTAAATTCTGAATTAGGGTTATTCATCAGCGCCAATGGTGGTCCGTCTTCGATAATTTCACCGTCATCCAAAACCAAAAGCCGATCCGTTTGTTTCAACTCCTGCAATCGATGACTACACAGCAAGAACCCACGCGGTCCGGACATAATATTAGCCATCAAGCGCTCTTCGGTATTCGCATCAACCGCACTTAAAGGGTCATCGAGCACAAGATAAGGGCGCTGAGAATAAAGCGCTCTTGCAAGGTTCACGCGCTGCCGCTGACCACCAGACAAATTCACGCCCGTTTCACCAACCTCTTCCCCTAAGCCAGATTGCCAGTGGTCTATATCCGCGACAAGCTCTGCCATTTGCACTGCTCGCATCACGTCTTCATCATCATACTGATCATCCAACGATATATTGACAGCAAGAGTTGTGTTTGAGAGATATGCCTCCTGTGGCATATAGCCGATATGTTCCCGATATTTGTGATAAATGTTGTTATGCCAGAGATCTGCCACAGCACCGTTGTCGAACTCAACCTGCACGGTTCCAGCAGTTGGCTTCAACTCACCACAAATCAATTTTAGCAAGGTTGACTTACCCGCTCCTACTTTGCCGATCAGACTCGTATGCTTATCAAGGTCAAGGGTTAAAAACAGATCTGTTATTGCATTAGCATCAACTTCACCAACGACTATTTTATAGCTGAAGCTCACATTCGACAAATGAACTCTAGTTGGCTCAGCTGCTTGAACAGATTGATAATAATCTGGCATTAGGTCATCAAAGATATCCTTGTGAAGGAATAACTTATTAAGACGGTCTACAGAAGCTGCCGCTGATGCATAATCGATAAAAATGCCTGGCAACCATCTAATGTACAATGTGATGTGGTTTAGCATCCAGATGCTAGCGAAAAGGGTCACCACATCCTGCTCACCTCCTAACACCTCATTGCTGCCGATCAGCGCTATGATAGGCATAAGCCACCATGTGACACTGACACCGAAGTTCACCAAATTTGCAGCATGTTGGCGCGTCGACTCGATAACGAGCCTCCTCACGTGACCTGCAACCTTGGCTTGCATTAGCCGCTCCCAACCAAGGAACCGCAATAACCTCACATTGATCACCCACTCACCGACGATCGTCGATAATTTATCTTCCTGCTGCTTGATCAATTTTTCTTTGCGATGCACGTAGCCGCCGAGATAGAACGCAAGAGGCATAGAGCCAAAACCTACTACCATCGCAATGACACCTGGCCAGCCCATGTAGTAAACAATCACGGGACCAAGCAGTAGCAATGAGAGAATGCAGGGCAAGCCATTTCTGGATACCCCATGCAGGAAATCACCTATACGGTAAACATCAGAGGACAGCAGGGTTTTAAGGTTCCCGGTAGAAAACTCGTCAGAGGAGAGCTCGCCCATGCGCAACAATTTAACGTTAAGCCTTAGCGTGACAAAAGTCCGGCTCGAAACATAAAGCTGACTTTGCAAGATCGCTGTAAAAGCATTAACAATTTTCAGCACCACCTGAACTACCGTATAAAATACCAGTAACCAAATCGCAGCCGTCATGGTGTTCCCGTCATCAAGAATTCTTTGGCTGGCAAGGACTGAAACTAGTACTAACAGGACCATTGCGATACGACCAATCACAAGTCGACTCAGGTGATTTTTGAATGTGCGAACAAAATCCCACCAGAAGTTCCCCCCCATAAGGAGGTCAGGGGATTGTTCCCTGAGCTTGGCAAATTCAGCTGCTAGTTCCGGATTCTTTTTTTCCGGTGCAACGTTGTCCAAAGCCAGAAATTCCCGCTTGAGGCGCGCGGGGTTGGCAAAAAAAGCTAGATCAAACATCTCTGTACCCTCTCGACAAACCGTTTTTTGATTTGTCACGGGGCATAAAAAAACCCCAATTGACGTGTGCCAACCGGGGTTTTAGATGTGTCCGGAAGGCTTTTTAAAAACCTTCCGAATATGTGTTGTTCGTCAGGTTATGGAGCGAGTGTCCTGTGATTTTGCATTCATTTGATGCGCAAACGACAGGCGTACGTCTCCTGCATATGCAGAAGTAAATGTGATGACTGTCGGTAAAAGGTAGCGCATTAAAGTTGATTCTCTATTTGCTTATTGCTGGGCATCATATACCTATGGGATTTTTTTTCAACTATTAGGGCACGCAGAACACGAACTTTAGCTGCTAACGACAGGAAACAAGTGATTCACCCGAACGCGGCCCGTTCTCAAGGAACGTATCAGCGAAGCGTCGAGCGCCAAGAGGATGCCCCGCGGGGGCTTCCGACTAGATGAGGCTGGGTCCGGAGGACCGTGCAGCTAGCGGGTGGAAAGGAAGCCCCCATTTACTACTGCGACACAGACCAAGAAAAACACCACGCTTTTTCAGTAGCGCAAATACGCTTAACGAGGACTTCCAATAAGGATATTTGCTATGATGTGAGGCATACAAACACACCGATTTACCAGAGAATAATCCATGAGCCACGACACTATCACATCACTACTAGCCGGAAAAATATCAACCGGCAAAACCGTCACCGTAAAAGGCTGGGTTCGCTCCAAACGTGATTCTAAAGCCGGAATATCATTCATCGCAATGCACGACGGCACCTGCTTCGACACCATCCAAGCGGTCGTACCTAATGATTTGTCCAACTACGAATCAACCGTACTCCCTATATCCACAGGCTGTGGCGTCGTCATCACAGGTACCCTGGTAGAATCACAAGGCAAAGGACAGACCGTCGAAATACAAGCTACCGAAATCGAAGTACTTGGTTGGGTAGATGACCCCGAGTCCTACCCAATAGCAAAGAAACGACACACGTTCGAATACCTGCGCACAGTCGCTCATCTACGCCCGCGCACTAACACCTTCGGCGCAATCACCCGCGTCAGAACAACACTCGCTAATGCCATCCACAATTACTTTTTTCAACGTGACTTCCACTGGATTAACACGCCCCTCATCACTGCCAGTGATTGTGAAGGAGCTGGTGAATTGTTTCGCGTTAGCACACTCGATATGACCAACCTCCCACTGACCGAAAACAACGCAGTTGACTACAGCCAAGACTTTTTTGGCAGCGAAGCATTCCTCACTGTCTCCGGCCAGCTAAATGTTGAGTCCTACTGCCTTGCCATGTCCAAGGTCTACACATTCGGTCCGACATTCCGTGCAGAAAATTCTCACACTAGCCGACACTTAGCAGAATTTTGGATGGTTGAACCCGAA
Source organism: Candidatus Azotimanducaceae bacterium (assembly GCA_047629195.1). Taxonomy (GTDB): domain Bacteria; phylum Pseudomonadota; class Gammaproteobacteria; order Pseudomonadales; family Azotimanducaceae; genus UBA4582. The sequence continues at coordinate 70,594 of JBLHWY010000005.1, read as the reverse complement.
ATCGCATTTGCCGATTTAAACGACAATGCTGATTTAGCTGAAGACCTACTGAAACATATATTCAAAGCGCTACTAGAAACCCGTGAAGATGACATGGCTTTCTTCCAACAGCGAATAGACAAAACCGTGATCGATAGACTGACCACTGTTGTTGAATCTGAATTTGAACGTATGGATTACACCGAAGCCATAAAGATACTACAGAATAGCGGTAAAAAATTCGAATTCCCGGTTGAATGGGGACTTGATTTAAAATCCGAACACGAACGTTTTCTCACTGAAGAGCATGTAGGCCGTCCTGTTATCCTCATGAACTACCCAAAGGATATTAAAGCCTTTTACATGCGCGTGAACGACGATGATAAAACTGTCGCTGCAATGGATGTGTTAGCGCCAGGCATCGGAGAAATCATCGGCGGCAGCCAACGAGAAGAAAGACTCGATGTGTTAGATGCGAGAATGGCACCCCAAGACATCGGCGAAGAGTTATGGTGGTATCGTGATCTAAGAAAATATGGCACGGTACCCCACGCAGGATTTGGTATGGGTTTTGAAAGAATATTGAATTACGCCACAGGAATGGAAAACATTCGAGATGTTATTCCATTCCCAAGATCACCCGGCAGTGCACATTTTTAAACAGTACTTGTACAAGACCTGAAAATTTTCATGACGACTTACCGACAACCTGTTCATTTTCAAACCAACAGACCTGAAACGTCTCGATGATTTAGCCTAAAATGGGTATTATCGGACGCGAACTAGCTAGCAGGAGCAAAAAATTGAAACTACTAATCGCAATGATGAGTCATGAGACAAACACCTTCTCGCCAGTACCAACGCTGCTTGAACGCTTTGGTAGCGGCTCGAATCCCCCGGAAGGAGACGACGCCTATAGTGCAATTAAAGGTCTTGGCCTCACAATGGCAGGCATGATAAGTGTTGCTGAGGAAAATGATGTAGAGATTGTCACGCCAATCGCAGCAGGCGCCCCGCCTTCTGGTCCGGTTTCCGATGAAGCCTACGACTACATCAGCAACTGTATCTGCGAAGCAGTGAAAGATTGTGATGGCATTATGTTGGAACTACATGGCGCGATGGTAACCGAAACCAGGGAAGACGGTGAAGGCACCCTGCTAAAACGCTTAAGAGAAGAGAACCCAGGTATACCCATTGCTGTGGGTCTTGATATGCACGCAAATCTCTACCCTGACATAGTCGCAAACTCAACGGTGATCGCTGGATTCCGCACCTACCCACATATCGACATGTATGAGACCGGCGTCAGGGCCGGCCGAGTGCTGATAGACGCAATGAACGACAAGGTAAAGCCTACTATGGCTTGGGGAAACTGCCCAATGCTACCTCATATTATGCGTCAGGGTACTGACGATCAACCAAACAAGATGTTGCAAGAAAAGGTTGCCGAGTACGAGCAGAATGGCGCGCTTTGTGTTGCCCTATTTACAGGCTTTCCCCATGCTGACATCCTGAATGCCGGCTTAAGTGTGGTGGTTACCACAGACAATGACCCAACCGAAGCAAACCGAATTCGAGACGAGTTGCTTGAACTGGCCTGGCAAGAGCGCGAAAAATTTGTTTACCAGATAACACCACTTGCAGAATCTGTTGGTAGTGCTTTTGATGCTGCTGAACAACCTGGCGAAGGCCCTATCATTCTGCTAGACCACTACGACAATACAGCCTCTGGCGGCACCATGGATACCACCGAGGTGCTAAGAGAAATACTCACACAGGGACTTGAAGATGTCGCGGCCTATGGCATCTATGATCCTGAGGCTGTGCAACAGATGATAGATGCAGGCATTGGCAATGAAGTGACAGTGTCTCTTGGCGGTAAAATGCATCTCGATGCACTCGAGCAACAAAGCAAACCATTGACAGTCACTGGAAAAGTAAAAATCATCTCCGATGGACGCTATACCGTCACGGGTCCTATGGGAACGGGTTCCAAGATGAATATGGGACATACCGTGTTGCTAGATACTGGTAACGTGCTCATCGCTGTGATATCACGCCATATTGAACCCTATGACCTCGGCTGCTTTTCAAGTCTAGGGATCGACCCATTAGCAAAGAAATATCTGATGCTAAAAAGCCGAATCCACTACCGCGCGACATTCATGCCTATCGCAAAAAAAATTATCGAATGTGCAGGTATCGGAGTCTGCACCTCTGACTATAACCAGTTAACTTTCAAGAATGTCAGGCGACCTATCTATCCTCTCGACAACATTAATTCCAATAGCTTTAAAGAGGGCTTCCCTGAACAATAAGTCGAAACCGGCAGTCTTGTTTGACCACCTGATAATTTGTGCCACACACCAAATTATCGATGCTAGATACTGCCGCAGCATTTAGATTAATGGCTTGCGCATTGAGCATCGTGGAAACAGAGCATTTATTGAACAAAAATAGCGCGCCATTCACAAAATTGAGACAATCAGATGAAATACCCAAGTTCATACACAAGAAGGTCTTTAGGACAATTGAACATCGGATAACGGACGAATTGCGAGAAACCTGTCCTACCCCAAGATTGTCCGAAACACCCGAAGAAGGTGGTGGTCCGGCACCTACCATCGGCCAGCACACTGCTGAAATACCTCGAATTATTGGGCTAGAGGAACAACTACCCGAATTAATTAGGCAAGGGATTGTGGGCATTTAGGGCTTCAACGGGCACACCGCTACAATTGGCTGTCTTTTTTTGTATACTAACGCCTCAAAAATCACCGTGCTCTTGACAATGGGCGGTCAAAAACCGCATCAGAGTCAGTATTTGGTTATCCACCTGAATAATTATTTGAGACAGATATGACGGAACAAAAATCTAAGATTGTTTATACCCACACAGACGAAGCGCCAGCTCTGGCGACCTATTCTTTTCTACCTATCATCAATCGATTCACCCGCGCCGCAGGCGTCGAAGTTGAACTCAGTGATATCTCACTTGCCGCAAGAATCCTCTGCGGATTTCCTGAGAGATTAACTGAAGAGCAGCGCGTGCCCGATGCACTCAAGGAGCTAGGAGATCTCACTAAAGAACCTGGCGCAAATATCATTAAATTGCCCAACGTGAGCGCTTCTATACCGCAATTGATTAGCGCAATAGCAGAGCTTCAGGCTCAGGGCTTTGATATCCCAGACTTCCCTGAAGATCCCAAAACGGACGAAGAGCAAGCAACCAGAGAAACCTATGCGAAAGCACTCGGTAGCTCTGTCAACCCGGTTTTACGAGAAGGCAATTCCGACCGCCGAGCGCCTGAGTCAGTCAAACAATTTGCCCGCAAACATCCACATTCAATGGCGAAGTGGAGCCAGTCTTCAAGAACTCACGTAGCGCATATGCGCGACGGGGATTTCTACCATAGCGACAAATCAGTTGTCGTTGAAAAAGCAGGAGATGTCAGCATTGAACTGGTTGGTGAAAACGGCGAAGTCACTGTATTAAAAGCGGCAGTACCCGTCATCGAGCGAGAAGTTATTGATGGCATGTTCATGAGCGTAACAAAACTTCGCGAGTTCCTCGAAGAGGAGATAGAAGGCGCTAAGAACTCAGGACTTTTGTTCTCGTTACACCTGAAAGCGACCATGATGAAAATTTCTGATCCCATCATCTTCGGGCACGCTGTGACTGTTTATTTCAAAGATGCATTTGAAAAACACGCGAAGACTTTTGAAGAACTGGGCGTTAACCCAACAAACGGACTCGCCAGTGTTTACGAGAAAATAAAAGACGTCACTTTTTCACTTCGCAACGAAATCGAAGCTGATCTTCGTGCTTGTTATGAAAACCGTCCTGAAACAGCAATGGTTGACTCTGACCACGGTATTACAAATTTGCATGTCCCAAGTGACGTTATTGTAGATGCATCAATGCCGGCTATGATTCGGCTTGGCGGCCAAATGTGGGGCACAGACGGCAAGTTAAAAGACACCAAAGCCATCATCCCGGATAGCTGTTATGCAACGATTTATCAAGAAGTAATCAATTACTGTAAGCATCATGATGCTTTCGACCCAACAACAATGGGTACAGTTCAAAACGTTGGTTTAATGGCGCAGAAAGCTGAAGAGTACGGCTCACATGACAAAACTTTCGAGCTGCCTTCAAACGGCACTGTTCGCATCGTTGATGCAGACGGTCATGTATTGATTGAGCATGAAGGACTGGAAACTGGTGATATCTGGCGAATGTGTCAAACCAAAGACGCACCTATTCAAGACTGGGTGAAACTTGCCGTCAACCGATCCAGAGCTTCTGGTATGCCAGCAATTTTCTGGCTTGATAAGTATCGCGGACATGACGCTCAAATAATCGAGAAGGTAGAGACCTACTTGAAGGACCATGATACAACCGGGCTAAACATTCAAATTATGTCTCCAGATCTTGCGATTCGATACACCATGGATCGTTGTCGACACGGTGAAGACACGATTTCCGTTACCGGAAATGTACTTCGTGACTACCTGACTGATTTGTTTCCGATACTAGAATTGGGTACCAGTGCAAAAATGCTTTCCATCGTACCTCTCATGGCGGGCGGTGGTCTGTTTGAGACTGGTGCTGGTGGGTCTGCTCCTAAGCACGTACAACAGTTTGTCGCTGAGAACCATTTGCGTTGGGATTCGCTGGGCGAGTTCCTAGCCTTAGCTGTATCTCTTGAAGATGTTGCAGAGAAGACCAACAACAATCGCGCAAAGGTCCTTGGGCAAGCACTCGATAAAGCTACAGGTAAGTTGTTGGATCTGAACAAGTCACCTTCTCGTAAAACCGGAGAACTGGACAACCGTGGTAGTCATTACTATCTCGCCAGTTACTGGGCCGATGCGCTAGTCGCACAGGATGAGGATGCTGAACTTAAAGCGGCTTTTAAGGAGCTTGCGAAAGCACTCACGGATAACGAAGATCAAATCGTCAAGGAGCTTATTGAGATTCAGGGCGACAAGGTTGATCTCGGTGGTTACTTCTACCCGGATGCTGAGAAGGCAGAAAAGGCAATGAGACCTAGCGCGACTTTGAATGGATTATTCTCATAACCTCTGACAAGCTTTCTTAAGCCCACTGTGAAAAGGAAAATCAGACAGTTATCTACCTAGTTATTTGCCTTGATCTTTCTCGTAAAACGAAAACCTCCGTTGTGTTAATCGCTTCGGAGGTTTTTTGCTTACAGCGCAAGCAAAACTATTTATGATCAAACGCAGGCAAAACAATCTGTTGCTGAACACCTAGACCTTCTATGCCGATTTCAACAACACCCTCAGCTCTCAGGTAAGTTGGTGGCGTCATACCAGCACCGACGCCAGCCGGGGTACCGGTGAAGATAGCGTCACCCGGTTCAAGCGTCATAAACTGACTGACATAACTTACAATCTTGGCCGCTCCAAATATCATATTCTCAGTATTAGAATTCTGCCGAATCTCACCGTTTACCTTTGACCAGATCTTAAGCTTCTGAATATCCGCTACAGCATCGAGAGTAACAAGCCATGGGCCAATGGGTGCGAACGTATCGGCACTTTTTCCTTTCACGAACTGACCGACTCGCTCGCGTTGAAACTCACGTTCCGAAACATCATGACCAACCGCGAACCCTGCAACATAATCCAACGCTTCTGCCTCAGAAACGTATTGCGCTTTACGACCGATAACAATGACTAGCTCAGCCTCATAGTCGAGTTTTTTAGAGGCCCGAGGAGTTCTAATGGCATCAAACGGGCCATGCAACGCCGATACCGCTTTCATAAAGATCAAGGGTTCTTACGGTAGATCTGTCGTCATCTCGGAGGCATGGGCTTTGTAATTAAAACCAATGGCGATAATTTTGCTTGTGCCAGTCACAGGTAAACCAATCCTGGGCTCACCCTTCACTAGCGGCAGCGATTCGATATCGAGTGCTGCAAGTTTTGGAATCATGCCCAGATGCTCAGGATCAAGGTCTTTCACATGACCAGATAAGTCCCTAATTCTCCCAGCATTATCCAACACTCCAGGTTTTTCAGCTCCCAGTGGACCATATCGAAGCAGTTTCAACCCGGTCGCATAAGCAGGCGCAAAGGTACACAGCAAAACTGTCGCGAAGAAGCCCACCAAGATCCTGTTCGGAACTCCAACAGATATTTCCATTCCTGCGCTCTCCACTATTTTTTAATAAATTTGATCATACGTCAGCTTATAATCGTTTGGCGAATTGAGAACATTGTAATTCCAAGCTAAAAAAAGCATTCTCTAACCCATCGAAATAAACATCGAGGAAAAAATGTCACAAGAAGAATGGTTGGCGCAGGTCAAAGAAGAAATCATCGAACCAGAATTACCCATATGTGATCCCCATCACCACCTATGGGACCACCCCAGCCATCGCTATATGCTTGATGAGATTCTAAAAGATACCGGCGAAGGCCATAACATTGTCAGCACCGTTTTCGTTGAATGCAGCTCTATGTTTCGAGCGAATGGACCAGAGGAACTTAAGCCCGTCGGCGAAACTGAGTTCGTGCAGGGTATTGCAGCTATGAGTGCAAGCGGCCAGTACGGGAAAACGCGGGTCGCGGAAGGTATCGTTAGTCACGCAAACCTATCACTAGGCAAAGATGTAAGGCCAGTGCTTGAGGCACATGTCGCGGCTAGCAACAATCGCTTTAAAGGCATTAGACATGCAGCAGGCTGGCACCCCGAAAAATCCGTTAGAAATTCTCACTCGCGACCTACTGAACATCTGATGCGAGATGAAAAGTTTCAAGAAGGTTTTCAAGTCTTATCAGATATGGGTTTAAGCTTCGATGCTTGGTTTTACCATGAGCAACTACCGGAATTCATCGAATTGGCCAACAATTTTCCTAAAACAACAATTATCCTCGACCACTTCGGCGGCCCACTCGGCATCGGACCCTACGAGGGCAAACTGGACGCCGTGTTTGATGATTGGTGCGAACTCGTCGCACCGCTTGAAAACAATCCCAACGTATTGTTCAAACTAGGCGGCATCAACATGAAGGTAAATGGATTCGACTGGCACAAACTCCCACAACCACCGTCGTCCGATCAACTAGTTGACGCGACTGCCCGCTACTATCAATTCTGCATTGATCGTTTTGGTGCGGAGCGCTGCATGTTTGAAAGCAACTTCCCCGTCGATAAGGACTCCTGTTCATACCATGTGCTCTGGAACGCATTTAAGAAGATGAGCAAGGGGTACAGTAATGAGGAAAGACAAGCATTGTTCCATGACACCGCGACACAGGCCTATCGATTATCAGGTTTATAGTTCTTAGGCTCAACAAACATCCCGCGTAGCAAGATAACCATCGATAATTTCATGCAATCGCTGGCGGCCAAAGCTCGGTTCGTGGCCGCCGTGCACAACATCCACAGGCAACTCTCTGAGCCGTTTCATAGTCTCAATATACTCTGCGATATTGCTGTCAGGCAGGTCATCCAAAAGCAGCCCGTCATAAACCGCGTCACCCGAGAATAAAGTAGCAGTCTGTTTGTCCCATAAGCCAATGCTACCGGGAGAGTGACCCAGTAAATGCATCACCTCAAAGGTCTTGTTACCAAGGTCAATGATTGTACCTTGCTCTACCCGTTGCGTAGGTGTGGTAGAAGTCACCGCATAGGCATTGGGGTCGTAGCCCTCATGAGGCAGGGCGGTAATGAAGTAGTCCCCTACCGGCGCTACCTGAGCAAAGTAATCCAGATAGTCCTGGGGCAAAGAGGCTGTTTCTATCTGGCCAAACTCTTGGTAATCCGCCATCTGATCACTTTCGATACTGTGCATAATTCTGTGATCAAACTCGTGTAAACATCCGACGTGGTCATAGTGTACGTGGGTCGCGACTGCGGCAATGGGCTTGTCAATCAGGTCAGCTATTTCATCTTTCAGGGAGGCAACACCAAGCCCTGTATCAATCAGTAAATCCCGGTCACGTCCTTTGATATGCCAGATGTTACAACGCAGGAAGGGATGAACATGGAGTTCAAACAAGCGTGTAAGTTCAGGTGAGACGATGGTGCGCTCATACCACTTATCTGCGATTTCCAATTTTTCCAAGTAGGATGTCCTCCGCTATTTCTTAACACTGATAAATCTATCATGATTAGCGGATGCTTAGAATTATTTGTTCTGGTTGAAATGACAGTGAAATTAGCACTAAACCCTTTGTTTACAGTGGTTGCTATGATTCTCGGGTCAGGAAACGGGACTTCACTTATCATAGATCCACAATTGCTCGCAAAGGACCCAAGTTCTCAATATCCGTCCTATGGTTTGACACCAGCCATAAATTTCCCAATTATGTCCTCTCAGTAAAGCAACGAACTTAATCAAATCACTGTTCAGATAAGGGAATAAAAATGAAAACGGGAAATTTTACAGGTTTTGAAGTTTCAGTCACTGAACCCGGTATTGCCTGGATAGAGTTTAACGAACCAGAAAAGCTAAACGGCATGAGCACCGGCAAAAAACGAGACCTCATAGAAACATTGACCCAAGCCCAAATGGACAATGCAATAAGAGTCATCGTTTTTATCGGACAGGGCCGAGCGTTCTGCGCTGGCGATGATCTCAAAGCCTATTCAAAAGGCAACGTCAGCCCCGATGCCCTCATGGCACCCATTCCAGCCGGTCACGACAACCCGATCGGCACCTATAACGGCTTGCGTCATATATCCCAAGCGCTCAACCAAAAAATCAGAAGTCTCGACAAGTTGACTATCGCAGCGATTAATGGCGTCACCATCCAAACGGGATTGTCACTCGCGCTGGCTTGTGATTTCAAAATCGCAGCGGAATCGGCAAAGCTCGGCAGTGCAACCCTCCGATTCGGCCTACTGCCCGATGAAGGTGGACAGTATCTATTGATGCAACATCTAGGCCTCGCAAAAACGATGGATTTTATTATGCGCAAACGTATCGTCGACGCTCAGGAAGCCATGGCTCTCGGACTCGTAAATTCAGTTGTGCCTGATAGTGAACTAAGAACAGAAGTTGCTGCACTCGCTGAAGAATTCGCAAACGGCCCCCAAGTTGCCATGCGCATGATGAAGCGCTCAGTATATCAAGCCGCAGAACTCACATTCGATCAAGCCTGTGATGAAATCGCAGCAAAAACGGCTGTCACCGATCACCATCCTGATACTAAAGAAGGCGTAAGCGCATTCCATGAAAAACGAACACCTGAATTTAACGCATGGCTGAAAAACAAGTGACTAACAAATTACCACCAGCGTTACCTGCCGAATTTTTTCAACGTCAAGACGAGTCTAACGACGCGCTTTTCTATGTTGAACCCAGATTTACCACCCACATCGATGATTCGACGATAGAAAACCTAACAGCGTATTACCGTGAGACACTCAAGCCCGAAGATCGGATTCTGGACTTAATGTCATCCTGGATATCTCATTTACCCAATGAATGTCGCTACCAACAGGTTTCAGGACTGGGAATGAATGAAGCTGAGCTAGCCAGGAATGAACGTCTAGATGACTATGTTGTGCATAACCTAAATGCCACCCCGACACTTCCCTATGAAAATGACAGCTTCGATATCGTCACCATCGTGGTCTCAGTTCAGTATCTTATTCATCCGTTTGAAGTTTTTGAGGAAATTGCCCGAGTGCTTGCACCTGGAGGCAGTTGCATCGTTGCCATGTCTCATCGACTGTTTCCAACCAAAGCCATTTACGCCTTCCAAACTCTGCCAACGGAAGATAAATGTCGTATGGTCGCGGCGTACATGAAAAACACTGATCAATTCATCGAGACCGAGAGTCTCGACAGATCCCCTCCGATTGGAGACCCACTATGGCTGGTTAAAGGAATACATGTTTGAAACGATCTTAACACGAGCAGTTAAGCCACTAACGCTACAATGGTAGCATCTAAATTTATCACGCAATGCCGAAACAACATAAGAGAAAATATGTCCCACACCTGCTTTGACGTCACCATAGAAAACAACATCGCTCACATCGTCCTCAACAGACCTGAAAAGCGCACCAGCATGAACGCCGAATTCTGGGAGGAACTTCCTGCAATAGTTAACGATATCGACAACGAAAGTCGCGCCAGAGTCATCTCCTCTACGGGACCCCATTTCTCATCGGGGCTCGATCTCAACGCATTTTTGATGGATGGCGTATCTATTCCGGCCGGAACAAAACCTGACCCTAAAGCACGCCGAGTCAAAGGTGAGAAGCTATACCAAAATAACAAACGAATGCAAAAAAGCTTCTCAGTATTGGAAGAGTGCCGAGTACCCGTTCTAGCAGCCATTCAGGGTGGTTGTATCGGCGGCGGGATGATCTAACGACTGCCTGCGATATGCGCTATGCGACTGCTGAGGAATCTTTCACGGTATATGAAGTCAATATAGGCATGACCGCGAATGTGGGTACCTTTCCACGCCTGGTACTTATTCCAGAGGGCGTCGTTCGAGAACTCTGTTATACCGGACGAAGGATGCCTGCAGAAGAAGCAAAAAGCGCGGGACTTGTGAACAACGTTTACCCTGACCACGAAACCATGATTACTGAAGTAATGAAAATAGCAGTTGAAATAGCAAGTAAAGCACCCCTTGCAGTATATGGTTGCAAGCGCATGATTAACTACGCCCGAAATCACTCAACCGCAGACGGACTGGATTACATCAGTATTTGGAATGCAAGCATGTTGCAACCTGAAGAAATGATAGAAGCTATCACAGCCAATACAGAGAAGAGAACTGGAGATTTTGTCGACCTACCCGTTAAGAGAGCTTAAAACGCGACGATAATAGCGAATTCAATCAAGTAATTTAGTCAGATATTTTATATCCAAAAAATCAATCAGACAGGAGTAGTAAGTATGGGAAGGCTCAACGGAAAAAAAGCAATCGTTACAGGCGCAGGTAGCGGCATTGGTAGAGCAACCACAAAGTTATTTGCAAACGAGGGCGCCAGCGTATTGGCAGTCGACCTTAACGAAGCAGGTTTAGCGGAAACCCTAGCGGGACTGGATAGCGACGCAGAAGGCGTTGTTAAAACCCATACCGCTGATGTTGGCGACGAAACTCAGGTCGAAGGCTTTGTGAATCGGTGTATTGAATTATTCGGCGGCCTTGATGTTATTTATGCAAATGCAGGTATCTCTGGCGGCGCCGTACCCTTATTCGAACAGACACCAGAACAGTGGCAAGAAATTCTACGTATCAATTTAATTGGTCCCTTTCTCGCAGTTAAATACGCGGGTAAGCACATGGCATCGCAGGGTTCGGGTAGCATTATTTGCACAGCATCTGTGGCAGGTCTTCGCGCTAATGCTGGTGGATCACCTTATTCTGCAAGTAAAGCAGGCGTTATCAGTCTAGTGCAGACAGTCAGTAATCAACTCTCTGGCACCGGCGTTAGAATTAATGCGATCTGCCCAGGTCTCATTGAAACAGGTATGACTAAACCAATATTCGATGGCGCGCGGGCACGTGGCAACGAGGATCGCATAGGTCAACTAAACCCAACGAGACGCTATGGCATACCTCAGGAGATTGCGAACATGGCGCTGTTTCTTGCGAGCGATGAAGCCAGTTATGTCAACGGCCAGGCATTTCCAGTAGATGGCGGACTCTCTAGTTCACATCCATTTGTACCACCCAGGGTCAATTAGCAATCCATATGACAATCCATATGACAATCTAAGTGGTAACCCCTGCAGCTGAAGGAGTATGTGAATTTTGAATATTGTGTTTGATCTCGGTGGTGTCGTCTTCAAATGGCAACCCGAAAATATTATCAAAAGTGCATTTGATGATGATCAAGCAAAAAGCATCGTGAGAAAAGAAATCTTCCAACACCCCGATTGGTTAGAACTAGATCGGGGTACCTTGGACTATGAGCGCGCGATAACCCGCGGTGCTGATAGAACAGGTTTTTCGACTCAGACGATTCGTCACCTACTAGAGCAAGTACCTAATCACCTCACCCCAATTGATGGATCTTTCGATTTGATTGCAGAGCTAGCTGAGAAGAAACTGCCGCTATACGTGCTATCCAACATGCATTTTGCCTCTATCGCTCACCTAGAAAGCAAACATGATATTTGGGGGCAATTTATTGGCAAGGTAATTTCTTGTCGTATAAAGAAGATTAAACCCGACCTCGACATCTACCATCACTTGTTAGACAGTTTTGACCTAGTGCCGGAACACACAGTGTTTATCGATGATACAGAGGCAAATCTCAGTGCTGCTGCAACGCTAGGTATTAAGACCATCAAGTTTCAAGATGCAAAACAGTGTAGAGAATCGCTGACGCAGCTAGGCTGCGTCTAACTCTCTTATTCGACTTTAATATTGATCACTCAAGTAACGGATAAGATCAGTACTGGTGACGATACCCGTAAGATCACCTCCGGCTTCAACAACAGGTAAGGAGTGAAAATCACCACCGGACAATTTCTCAGCAGCTTCCCTTACCGTATCTCCACTACCTATCGTAACCAGTTCAGTTATCATTACCTCTCTTATCGCAAACTGTTGATCAATGATCGCACCTATCGTGTACTCAGAAGCACCTTGAAGTACGAGATTGAGCTTCATGATGTCGACGAAACTAATTAGACCAACCAGTTTTTTGCCATCAACAATCGGGACATGGTGGATACCCATATTGGCCATCAGATGATGTACTTCACTTAGCTTCTGACCAACCTGAATATATTCAATCTCTGTAGACATTATTTTGCTAATTGGGTCGTGTTTTCTCATTAGATTTTCCTCTTTAGTATCATCATTGTCTGGTGCAATGAATCAGCTAACACCAATAACTGGTGGGCTTTTCTTGCAAGCACACTATGGGTCGTTTGAGTAAGATCAACGTTGATCTGGGTCTAGTAATGAGGAAGTCCAAAAAAATAAATCGGCTAAAAAGCCAACAAGAACCCTTTGCGGATTACGGTAGAGTGTCCTGGTGTTTATGCCGCTGCTTGTCTGCGACTTCAAGCGCTTTCCTTATGGACGGATTGTCTAACATCGCATGCTGGAGGTCGTCTCTCTCTAATATGTAAAAAGTACATGGGCTTATACTCGTTACTGTGGCCGTTCTATCCCCGTCGTGAAGCAGCGCCATTTCGCCGAAGAAGTCTCCAGCTATTAAGGTCGCCAAATTAACCTCTTCACCATCAATTCCCTGAGAGATCCGCACAACACCGCGAGCAATCATATATAAGCGTTTGCCAGAATTTCCCTGCTGAATCACCTTTTCGTTTGTGGCAACACTGTGTCGTTTCATTTTTCTGGTTAACGCCTCGAACTCCTCCGCTGGTATTTCCGCAAAGAAAGGCACCTTGCGTAAAAGCTCTTCTGGCGCAACCCTAAGCCGGGCGATCTCGTGTCCGCGAAGGTCCCATAATCGCTTTGCTCGCAGCTCCGTCATCTTCTGCGCTAGACTTCGAGGAATATTGCCCTGACGATCTTCTAGTTGAATTGCCTCTGATTCAGACAACAATATCAAACGTTTCCCTAATCTTTCCTGCATCGAAGAGACAAATTCAGGGTACTGCTCTGCCATACCATCGATTGACTGTTCAGCCTGACCTAACCAATTTCTGTATTGGGAATTAACGCCCTCAAATATCACAGGGTCTAGCTCCGTTTGTGCCTTAAGCTTCTCCATATCTGCCAGTACCGTCGTACAAGCGTGATATCTCGCCCACGACTCCTCATAGTCGACCGCAATTTGCTCCAGTCGCAGCCTCTCTGTGAACGTCGATAGCCCTGGTACCTTTTCAATCAAGCGCAACAAGCCTCTGGAAAGTTGATATTTGGCCAAATTAGGTTCGGGCAACTTATTGCTGGAAGCCAGTTGAGCTTCATCAAGGAATTTCACTGCTTCAGTTTGCGCAGTCAAAGTTGTCATCAAATTTCGAACGGTGGTCTCACTCAAATGCCCTTTGGCGTACAGATCGTTATACTGAGCCTCTTCCGTCCCATAACAACGCAGATACAACAGTACGATTTCCTGTCCTTCATTCAATTCTGCACGCCGGAGTTGGTTCAGCACCGTACGTTCGTCACTAAGGGATTCCGCGCATTGCTGTTGCAACCGATCGGCTATCGCAGCAGAGAAAAAACCCCCGGATTGTAATTCATTTAATCGAAAAGTTGCCTCCTCTGTTGCAGAGATATTGCCTTCTGACTCAGCAATTCGGTCAGACAAAGGCGGCTTACTCAAGCCGAGGCGGGCAACTAACCACTCGATACTCAAACCCTGCACTATGAGGGTGAAGAGTACCGCTCCCATGACAAGTGCGATAAATAACTCTGAATACTCAAACGCTGGAATACTAAGCACTAACGCGAGGGCAATTGCACCCCGAAGACCACCCCAGTACATCACTGTCTGGTATGCACGATTTGTGGATTCTCTTCCAGGCAGCTTATTACTCAACGGGATCATTCCATATACCACGATCGCCCGGGACAACAACATGCCAAAGACAACCCATGGCAATACGTTCGACGATGCTAACAGCTCCTCAAGATTCACCCGCATACCTACCATCAAGAAAATCAGGGCAGTGGCAACAAAGGACATGTATTCCCAAAAATGATCAATATATTGCCGAACACTAGGTGATATTTTAATTCTTCCCCAACTGCCAAGGGTTAAGCCTGCGGCCACTACCGCTACAACGCCACTAACATGAAATACCTGTTCCGCTATTAAAAAGGACGTGTAAGCCAGGATTGTAGTTAAAGTAGTCTCAATATAAACGTCAGCTCGCACCATTCCCAACAAGATCGCTGTCACGATCCCCAACACCCAACCGACAATCAACCCGCCAAGGAATACCGCGAGAAACTCGACTACGGCAGATATGCTACTCGTTTTGTGTGCTCCAGCGTCCAGACTGATTGCAGCAATCAAAATACTAGCCAACACGATAGCGGTCGCATCATTGAGAAGACTTTCGCCTTCAACCAGAATGGCTAAGCGCTTAGGAGCACCCAATTGTTTGAATAACGCGATAACTGCCACAGGGTCAGTGGCGCTGAGAATAGCACCTAATAAAAGCGCGGGAAGTAAGGGAATGGAGGTAGCCAGCAACAAAACACCAGCAATAACGCCTGTGGAGAGTAACAACCCGGGTACAGCCAGCGTAAGTATAGGCACAATATTTTGCCAGAGCTGTCGCGCATTGAGGTTAAAGGCTGACTCGAATATCAGTGTCGGCAGGAACACATAAAGAATAAGATCGGGCGATAGACTTAAGCCCTCGAGCATCTTCAGTACTGCTATGTTTTCGTCTGCGAAAGTCTCTGAAATGAATGAAATACTAGCGCCAACAACTACCAGCAGAACAGTGAAGGGAACCTTAAGTTTTTTACTAACCGCCATAACCGCGGCGGCCACGAGTAGCAACGCAATAATGCCGCCGACATGCTCAACAAGCAGTGATGTCTCGTGCACTCTCACTCCCTTTTCACATTAACTTCGATTAGTCTTCGGAATGAACTTCTGGCAAAACGTACTCTGTACTCTTCCTAAGGGCGTTTTGAAACATGATGCCACCATGGGGGTGATGTAATTCTGCATGATCGTAAATAAACCCAAACACTTCTTCTGCCCTTTCTGCTTCAACTACAACTCTAAAAATCTCTTTCTCTGTCTGAAAACCTGCTTTTCGATGCGCTTCTGCAGTGATGTGCCCCGAACCTCGGGCATTATTGATATTGCCCGTCACAATGCTTTTTTCGTTCAGCAGTTTTTCACTCACACCAGCGGCAATTCCCTTGGGAAGTATGCAGGTTATCAACTTCATTTCGCCGGACATTCCAATTGAGCTAGGCTTTTCATGCGATCTAGACATTAGCGTCTCCTTGTAAATGCAACACTCACGCCGCTGGGGCGGCAGGACCCGTCAATTTTTCGAGGATTTCGGGCGGTATATAAGTCGCAGCTTTCTCAAGAGGGGTAACATACATAATACCCATGCCAGGCGTATCCAACTTACCCGCCAGATAGATTTTCTCGAACACCCTGTCAACTTGGTCAACTGCAACAACTATCGTAATAATCTCCTTCTCAACTTCAACCGCGAGTCCAACGATTCCAAGCCGCTCTCTTACACCGGTGCCACGCGCATAGAAGATGGTCGCACCTTGCGCTCCGGCTTCTTGTGCGGCCACAACAACATCGTCCGCGATACCACGTTGAACAATACAAGTTATCAACGCGACGTCGGTCAGAACGGTTATTTCTCTTTTGCTCATGTATTGGCTTCCTGTGTTCTGTTCACTATCCTGTCTGCCGTTCTATTTCAAGGTTATGGTCATCATCTTTATGCCGATGTTTGATTCTCCAGTTCACCCACAGCCCCGTTGACATCACTGCGATGATCGGACCAATAGACGCCATAGACAAAATACCAAAACCTTCAATCGCATCCATTGAATTACCGAACCCAAGTCCCATCGCGAGTACCAAAGGAACTGTAACGGGTCCCGTTGTGACTCCAGCGCTATCCCAGGCAATATTTACGAATTCTTCTGTGGACAGATAAGTAAGCACAAATGCCACGGAGTATCCGCCGCTGATGAGGTAAATAATCGGAATATCAAATACAATTTTGGCGACTCCAACAGCAATACCACAGGCAACACCAAATGAGACTGCATACATCAGGGTCGATTTTTGAAAAGCGCCGTTTGTTAGATTTTGAACGGTGTGGCCTAAAGCATTCAAAGCCGGTTCTGCTAGGGTTGCACCGAACCCAAGTAACCACGCGAACAACAGGGCAATGACAACTCCGACAACCGCACCATATAGAGGGGAAGCTGCGACCTGATCATGCAGCGCAAAGGCCGCTGGAACGAGACTACCCGATTGGGCACCCAATTTCGCCAGCCCAAAACTCAAACCTAAACTAAAGACAACCATGCCTATAACACAAAGCGCAATACCATAGAAAATGACCGCGGGTTTTTGAAGTCGCTCCTTCAGAAGAACAATTAGCACTAACAGCAAGAAAATGACGAGGGGCACAATTGCTCTTACGCCTCCGATAATCTCCTGCCAGGGTGTTTGTGCTGTCCAACCTGGATCGCCAGTGTTGCCAGCTGCGATTGCCGCGGCCTGAATAATTTCTGCAGGGGCTGTCGTGGCTGCCACGTATAGCCCCAGAATCTGAACCGCCATAATAGGGAACAATGAAGCCAGGGTTACAATACCGAAGCCTGATAGCGAAGAAGAGTTCTTACCCGCGGAGGAAGATATTCCAATACCTAAGGCAAGTACGAGCGGAACCGTCACTGGTCCTGTCGTCACTGCACCGCAATCCCAAGCCAAGCCAAGGATTTTATTAAGATCTTCATCCATGCTGATGTAGATGCTCATACCGAGAGTTGGTACTAGCGTCATATAGATAAGTGTTTTTAATCCCCACCCGTACAAGAATCGGGTTGTTCCAAGCACTGCGGCCAACCCAACACCAATTCCGACCATCAAAACCAACACGTCTGCCCAGTCATTGAGCAAGGCATAAAGATAGGGCGCCTGCACCACATCAACAATCTGTCCTGCTGCCTTGAGTGCACCAATTGCCGGTTCTGCAAAGGTAACACCTATACCCAACAACAAAGTCACCGTTAACACGACCGGTAGTGTGGATTTCACAGGAAGGCTACTTCCAAGGATTTCACCGAGTGGCATCAACCCAACTTTAAGGCCCTCCATGAACAGCATAAGACCGATAATAACAGCAACCAAACCGACCGTGATGACGCCACTGTCACTGACATTCTGGCGTAGAATGAGCACCTGAAACAACACAAGGTAAACGGCCAGAGGAACAACAGCTTTTACTTGCTCCATCATCCTTATGCTGGTGTAAGGCATAATCAGGCGATATGCATCAAACGCCCGAAGTTGGATTTTCGGAGGCACGTGCGGAAGCTCATTACCCGATTCGTCTAGCTCAACCGGGGGCACCAGTTCGTTATAGCTGACCTGCTTCTGATGTACCAAGGCCTCTTGGATGTAATCACCAAAGCGTAATTCTATAGCCAATATAAAGGACTCCAACGGAGTGAGTTTAGAATCTATTATTCATCTAATGAGAGAACAAGCTCGTGAGCTATATCAATTCCTGAACGAAAAAAAACATTCTCTATCACGGGCAGCCAGCGCCTGGCACATCTACTTCACAGGCTTCGATTTTAGCAGTAAGACTACGCTGAGCTTTTGAGCCCGATCCATCAGCGGTACAAATGTACAAAGTTTTTCCTTCAATACCGCCCAACATACAAGCAAACGTGCCGCGTCCCATGTCAATCTTTTGTAGAACCTCGCCACCCTCCGCTACCCGTATCACGCAATTTTTCACTGGATCTGCAACCCAAATAGCTCCCTCCGCATCAAGGCAAATCCCATCGGGTAAATGCGGATGTAAATTCGCCCACTCTCTGCGATTAGACAAACTTCCATCAGAAGCGATATCGAACGCAGTCAGACAGCGACCGAATGTCTCTCCAATAATGAAGGTTTTACCATCGGGTGTTATGACTGCCCCATTTGGAAACGCGATATCCTCAGCTGCGACAGATACAGAACCATCAATATCGACAAATGCCAACTTCGCCTTTGTTAATTCGCCTCCGCTTTCGATGTCTGAGCCAAAATTCCCAACATAAGCTCGACCCTTTGTATCTACAACCATGTCATTACAATGAAATGTTGCAACGCCACTTAAATCTGCATGTTCAACCAGGCTGCCATCGATCTCTTGACGAAGCAATTTTCTGTCCAACATTGAAACGACCAACATCCGCCCGTCTGGCAACCAGCCCAAGCCTGAAGGTTGTCCCGGCACTGTCGCGACCACTTCCGTGTTGCCTTCGCCATCAACTGCCATGACTCGATGAGTATAGAAATCGGAAAAATAAAAACGACCATCGTGCCACCTAGGTCCTTCAGTAAATGAATAACCTTCTGCAATAGTTCTCATAAATCCTCCTGTGACAAACAAAGAGCTAAGTATAACCATATTCCTACGAGCAATGAAAAAGACTAATTAGCGACACAAGAAAAGAGTGAGGAATATTGCAAGTTTGTAATCTAGCTAAATTGTAGCCGTTAAGCTCGAAAATCTAAGCAGTCTGATCTAGACCGATTGATCTTTAGAATATGCTGAAAAAAGCTCACAATAGCCTAGGAAAGGGCCGGCTGAAATGATGACCCTGCAGTAGCTCACAACTCTTAGACTCACGGTAATCTGCCTGCTCAGTATATTCAACGCCTGCTGCTTAACCCTCTAAATCAATCCACTTCTGGCAACCGACTAACCAGCAGCCTGCGGTTCTAGGTCCGAGCCAGCGTTTTCGGAAAGTTGGGTTATTTGATACAACAGCTCAAGCTAGGCACTGCTCCAATCGAGTAGTCGATTGCTCACCAACTGTTCATTAGCGTCGGCATCGACCGCTAGTAGCGTCAGAATACCGAATTCCAATCTTTTAACATGGGTCTTATCGATAGTTTATCGAGGGTCTTATCCACTTCACTTCTAGCGACTGGATTGATCAGAGCGGCATGAGCGATCAGCAATTTCTACTGGTCACTCATGCCAATAAGAACGTGGACACATTGTTGTTTCGCCAGCGCGACTCTGACATTAGCGCTTCATGTTGTTCGGATTGTTCAGTGAATTGATCAGGACACTGAGTCGATGTACCACCAGCGCTTTGCTTCGAGCAAAGCATGGGACCAGACCGCCACAGGGCCTCGTTCATCACGAAGGACCACTATCGCAGAAGACACCTTAGGTAACATATGACAAACCAGATTAAGCCAGTTTTGAGCAAGGTCATTCATCGCAGTTCACATCCATGATGTTCTCGCTGCATGCACCTTTCGAAATTCAGTGCCCCATCATTATCTTCCAGCTTTCAAGGTTATCTATTCTCAGATAGACATTCGCTTTTTTAGTATCAGCCATGGTCGCGCTAGGTACATCACTATAGTTGTGACCTGGAAGCAAAATTGTGTCATCAGGCAGGGAAGCCAGTTTCTGGATACTATGATACATATCCTCAGAATTGGAACCCGGCAAATCAACCCGACCACATCCGTTAACAAAAAGCGTGTCGCCAGAGATCAATGTGTTTTTGATTTTGAAACATTGAGAGCCCGGCGTGTGACCTGGGGTATGCAAAAACTCAACCTCAATATTTCCAACCTTCAATTTATCACCAGAGTCTACCCTGGTGATGTCAGATTCCGATATTCCGGTAACTTTTTTCACCCCATCTGCTTCCAGCTTATGAGCAAAAACCTTGACTGGATCAGTCTCAAGTAAATCTGCAACGCCTTGAACAGTGTTCTTACCAAAAGAGCCACCGCAATGGTCTGGATGGTAATGTGTCAACAGAGCTGCAGTTAGCGTATAGCCTGCTTTATTGATCATATCGGTGAGTGCGGCAATATCCCAAGCAGGATCTATCACGGCAACCTCTCTGGTACTTTTTGACCCTACAATATAAGTAAAATTTTGCATTGGTCCTATCTGAATCTGTTCCACTATTAGATCATCTTCTACGCTTGCCATAACATCCTCTTATGAAATAGTAAAAATCAACATGTTCTGTTCACTTTAACTCAGTGCGCTGCCTGAATGACAGCCAGAAAGGCTGCACCATACTTCTCCTGCTTTCGCTCACCAACACCACTAAGATAACCAAACTCTCTCTGATTTTGCGGCATCTGCTCCGCCATTTCTCGCAGAGTTTTATCGTGAAATATCACATAGGGTGGCACACCCTGCTCCTCTGCACACACGCGACGGCACTCTCGTAGGGCCTCCCAAAGCCCCACATCTATATCATCAGGCAAGTGGGTTTTCGTCTGACGAGCCACAACTTTCTTGCCCGTATCACGGCGCAATTCTATTTGCTCTTCACCTTTTAATAATGGCCTGCACTTTTCTTCTAACCGGAGCGCACCAAAGCGTTCCAAATCGACGTTAATGTAACCTCGTGCAACTAATTGTCGATAGACTGATCGCCACTGGTTATCATCAAGAGAACTACCAATACCAAATGTTGAGAGCTTTTCGTGTTCAAACTGACGAGTCTTATCTGTTTCATTACCTTGCAATACATCGATTAGATGACCTACACCAAACCGCTGTCCTGTACGGAATGCCGCACTCAAAGCTTTTTGAGCCGCTTCAGTGCCATCCCAAGTGTCAACTGGTTCAATACAAGTATCACAATTTCCACACCGCTCGGGCGAGTCTTCATCAAAATAACGTAACAGCGCATGACGCCGACAACTGGTTATTTCGCAAAGGCCAAGCATCGCATTCAAGCGATGCTGTTCAGCTCGCTTATGCTCTTCGCTACCTTCTGATTTTTCCATCATCTGCCGCAGCTTAATAACATCCTGCAAACCATAAACCATCCAGGCGTTCGCAGCTTCGCCATCTCTCCCTGCACGCCCCGTTTCCTGATAGTAGCTCTCGATGGTTTTGGGCAAATCGAGGTGGGCGACAAATCGAACATCCGGTTTATCAATACCCATACCAAAGGCTATTGTGGCAACAATGATGATACCTTCTTCCCTCAGAAACCGAGACTGGTTCTTGGCTCTGACTTTATTATCCAGCCCGGCATGGTAAGGCAGCGCTTCATAACCCTGTTGTTTCAACCAGCTCGCAGTTTCCTCGGTTTTCCGTCGCGATAGACAATAAATAATTCCTGCATCATGGCGGTGCTCATTTTTCAGAAACTGAAGTAATTGTTGTCTTGGATTGTTTTTGAGTGTGATCCGATAGCGTATGTTGGGCCGGTCAAAGCCAACAATAAACTGCTGTGCATTTTCGAGGGCTAACCTCGAAACTATCTCGGCCTGAGTGCGCGCGTCGGCAGTAGCAGTTAACGCTATCCTCGGTACATTTGGGAACTCTGTCGCGAGCATACCTAAATGCAGGTAATCAGATCTGAAATCATGCCCCCACTGGGACACACAATGCGCTTCGTCTATCGCAAACAAACTGATTTCCAGCTCATGCAGCAATGCCTGAGTGCTTGGTTGAACGAGACGTTCTGGCGCCAAGTAAAGTAGATCAAGTTCTCCATGACGCAGCGCCTGCTCAATCTCGTAGACAGTTCCGGCATCAAGAGTAGAATTTAGGAAGCTGGCTTTGACACCCAACTCTCTTAGTGCATCAACCTGGTTTTGCATCAACGCGATCAAAGGCGAAATAACGATGCCAACCCCTGGCCTCGCGATTGCGGGAATTTGATAACAGAGCGATTTGCCACCACCCGTGGGCATAAGCACAAGCGCATCACCACCCCCGACCAGCGTCTCGATTATTTCACCCTGTGGTGCTCTGAATTCAGGGAAGCCGAATATATTTTGAAGAATCTGTTGCGGATCAATCATTCAGAAATCTTTGGTTCTGCAAAGCGAGAGTCGTTCAAATAGCAATCAGCCTCTACCTTGTGTCGAGGGTCAGAGTAGCCGTAGAGTATCTCTCGGGTTGAAGCTTTGTTGGTAGTAATGGGGATAAATTGCATATAATCGATTTGTTCCAGATTCATATCAAAGGCTGGTCTTAGCCACATCGGATAATACATCCAATGGCTTTGTTTTTCCTCTGGAAGATGTGACATTGGCGCAATTTAAGAACATCTCAGCACATTATGTGCAGACCACCGATAAGCCCGTCACAACAGGCTCGTTAAGACAATCGGCTCCTAACCAAGGGCCGAGTCAAGCAGGTCGGGCCGCCCTCACCCTTTCGGCTAATCTCATCACCTTTGTAGGCCAACACTTTACAACCTGCTTTCTGCAATCGCTGTTTTGTTTCTGGCAAACCCGCTAGCATGATCACTTGTCTTGGTGCGATTGCCAGAACATTGCATCCCATTGGCATAAACTCTGCCTCGCTAACCTCTACAAATTTAATGCCAAGGGATTCGAGCCAGCTTAAAAAAGACTCAGGCATCAGTGGTCGATAAATAAGTGCTAAGTCTTGATCCAAAGGCGAAATCATACTCATAAGGTGAAACACATCTTCGGGATGTTCTGGAGCTGGCAAAGGCACAACATGCAGGTCGACCTGCTCTCCTAGCAAAGCTTTCAATTGAGCAATCCCCGCCTCATTGGTTCTCGGACCAAGTCCAACAGCAGCATGATGCTCATCCAGCCAAATGAAGTCGCCACCTTCCAGTGTACCTGGATTCTGTATTGTGCCTAGGACACTATATCCCTCGGTTTTAAGTGTTTCTGAGTTTAATTTTGGTTCTTTCTCACGGCTTACTCGGCCCATGCGACAGAGGATCAAACCTTGAGGTGACAGCACCATTGCATCTCTGGGGTAAATACTGTCTAAGGTCAGTGCCTCGTTCGGCCCCAACAATATGGCTTCGGCGCCATTAGAACAGACTAAATTTTTAAACTCTTGATATTCCGATTTTGCAATTTCAAAATCAGGCTTGGCATGAAAACGGAGCGCTTGCCAATCACGTTCAATTCTATTTTCGCTTTCAAACGCTGCTTCAACGCCGCGAATTGCAACTTTTTCAATGGCTCCCCACTCGTTGCAGGCACCACTGAGGCTAACACTCTTCATTTCATTCTTTTCGTTGCTATTCATGTGCGACTTCTTAGATTTGACATCTTAGGTTTAATTGGGGGTAGCACTAATTTTTGCGCTTATTTGTAGCTTCGTGCCTTATTGTTCGGTTTCTAGGAACCAGCACATAAAACGGCATCGCTGCAGTGAGCAAAATAAAACCGTAAAACACTGTTTCTGCACCCGCGCCTATTATAACAAGCAATGAATAAAGAAAAGCTAAAACCGCAACTAGCATACTTCTAGTACGAGACGCGCCTGGCTCATCCTGCTTCAGAAATATTAATGCAGCAATAGCGGCAAACGACAGGGGTATCAGGGTTGTCAGCGTAGACAACAAAATCATCATATTGAAAGCCTCCACCAACCCTTTGGTGTAGTTCATCATGACAAGAATACTCGCCAAAATAGATGATGCGACAATGGCGAAAACCGGCGTTCCCCTTGGCCCAAGCAAGCCCAACTTCGCTGGAAATAGACCATCAAGGGCCACTGCCCTCACTACTTGGCCGGACAGCAACACCTGAGCATTTAACGCTCCAAGCGTTGAAATAACAGCGCCGAGCGCAATTAACGAAGCGCCGACGTTACCGATCACTTTCACGGTGGCATCAGCAAAAGGCGCTGGAGAATTGCTAAGTTCACTAGCCGGCAGGAGTAACATGACACCCGTAAAGGCAATGAGATATACGACAAGGACCGACAAGGTGCCGAAAATCAGAATTTTTGGAATGGTTTTTTCTGGTTCCACCATGTCCCCTGCCGGCACTGTGCCACCTTCGAGGCCGACAAAAGCCCACATCACTAATGTGACGCTGGTCGCTATTACAGCTAAAAAATTGCCGCCACTTGGGTTAAATGGAGGTAGGTTGTCTGTTGAGCCCGAACTGAGTCCCAACACGCCGACAAAAAGTAATGGCAGAATCTTCAAAAAAGTTGTGACAAGTTGAAAACCGCCAGAGGAGCCCATCGAGCGAACGTTCATCGCGGTCAATGACCATATAAGTGTCAGAGTAGCGACGCCGGCTAGTATCGAACTCTCTCGCAGGATAGGCAGGAAAAAACTAATATATCCTACACAGGCAACTGATATAGCCGCGGTCGCAGACCAGATCGCGATCCAATATCCCCAACCGACCCAAAATCCAACAAAATCACCAAACCCAGCACGCGCATAAGCATAAGGTCCGCCCAACGCCGGTATTCTCACAGATAGTTTCGCTAGCATGACTGCAAGCAGCAACGCGCCTGAACCCGCAATAAACCAACCCAGCAACCCTAACAAACCATAGGGCGCTAACAGAGCCGGTAAGGTGAAAATACCCGAGCCAATCGTACCGCCCACAACCAGAGCCCAACCACGCCAAAAACCTAACGCTTTATTTTGCAGCGGAAGAATACTCAATTTGACGTCAGATGTTTAATGAACCCGACCACATAGCTGTCCCAACCACTATCATGACTGGTCACGCTTTCTTGTTTGGTGAACCCTTTATGCAAAATTTCAATTTTTGTTGCGCCATCGATAGCGAAGAACAAAACATCAATATCGGTCACTTCACCATCATGATTCCATTCCCAGCTATATCGAATATGTTGCCTTGGTTCGACAAGCTCGAATTCCCCTTCATTAGCTGATGAAAAGCCAGGCATTTCGATGATCAGCCGATAATGACCACCAACCACGGGATTGATATCCATCGCTGTGGCAGGTTCAACAACAGTTTCAGACGCAACCCAGGCGCTATAAACTCTATCCAGGGGAAATGGGATGAAATACTCTTTTTTAATTTCCACAATCTAACCTTTGTAGCTACTTTGAGCTGGCTAAAAGAACAACAGATGTCATTCTTAACAAACTTAATTATAGTTTGCATTAGAGTTGCAGATTAGAGGATTCGCTCCATAGAGAGAAGAACTTTAAAGAATAGTCGGTATAGCGCCAAAACATCAAGAGTGAGCGGTTGAAGTTAAACCCACTCTAATCAAAAACCAGGCCTTGAAGCGGCTTCTTAATCGGGAAAGGTCATCACCAATACAATAAAGTGCTGGCACCATGAACAAGCTCACGAAGAGTGCAAATAAGACTCCAAAGGCTAACGATAACACAGCAGGCTTGAGGAATTGGGCGTCCGTAGAACGTTCCGCCATAATTGGCATCAAACCGACAAAGGTAGTGACCGATGTTAAAAGTATCGGCCTAAAACGCGCAACGCCAGCCTCAATAACTGCGTCGATCGCAGACAATCCCTGTTTTTGCAATCTCTCTATGTAGTCGACAAGTACAAGGTTATCGTTTACAACAACACCAGCTGCAGCACCGATGCCAAAATAGGAGAACATCGCCATCGACACACCGAACATCAGATGACCATAAACCGCCCCCATAAAACCAAATGGTATCGCTGTCATCACGAGTAAGGGCAGCCAATAAGATCTAAACGCTATCGCTATCAATGCGTACATGACAAATAGCGCAATCGCAAATAAAGAAGTCAATTCTGACAAAAACAGCGCTTCGCTTTCAGCATCACCACCGACGCCAATTTTTAACCCAGGATATTTCTGTTCGATCAGAGGTAGGAACGTGTCTTTCATATCAGTGTTGATATCGCTCATCAACTCACTTACCACTTCAGCGGTAACCCTAACCATCCGTTCTCCATCTCGGCGACGAATATGTTGAACTCCGGTGACAACTTCAACATCAACGACAGACATGAGCGGTAATTCTCGACCATCAGTCGTTCTCACTCTGAAATCATTCAAGCTTTCTAAGCTATATCTCAGCTCTCTTGGATAGCGCACCATCACCCTAACGTCACCGGTTTCCCGTGGCAGACGCTGAACTTCTTCACCAAAATAAGCCTGCCGCACTTGCATAGAAACTTGTGCGAGCGTTAATCCCAGCTTTTCTGCACCGGGCAACAATTGCATATGAAGCTCATCAGATTCTCCGCGCATACTGTCCCGAACGTAAAAGGTTCCGTCGTAGCCGTACAAATGCCCCTTAACGTCTTTGGCGGCTTCTTTGAGTTTTGACAGATCCTTATGACGCATCACATAACTCACCCTTGGTGTTGAATCATTCATGGTGTAGTTAACTTCAATCTCGTCGGCATCAGGTACCTCACCCACTAACTCTCTGAGTCTAAGAGCAGCCTCCTTCGCCGACATGTCTCGTATTTCGGGCGGCGCTAGCTTGACGATTGCAATGACACTATCTCTACGCGATCTTGTATACCAACCTTCAATAAGCTGACCTGAACCCCCCTCAATTTGAGCTTCAGCCTCAACTTCAGCGATGAGTTTCCGTTCTGCTTCCTGTAGTTGATCGAGTACCTTTAAAGCTCGAGCGTAGGGTGTGCCTGTTGGCAATTCAACATTGATGTAAATCAGCTCATTCTCTACTTCAGGCATGAATGAGAACTTCACCCAACCACTGTTGAAAACACCGAGGCTAATCGTCAATGCCGTGATAAAAACACTAGCAGTCAAATAGCGGTTTCTAACACAAGCATCAACCCAGCCGCGATAAACAGTACGAGAGAAACCAACAACTTTATCTTCAAAGCGCTTCTGAAAGCGTCCGATTTTACCTAACTCTTTACGCGGCTTAAGGTGGGAAAGGTGAGCCGGTAGAATCAAAAACGCTTCTATCAAGGAAACTACCAGTGCAAGCGTGATAACAATCGAGAACTGCCTTGTTATCTGTGCGTCTTCTGTTGTGAGAAAAAAGAATGGTGCGAAGGCAACTATCGTTGTTAAAACAGCAAATACGACAGGTTTGGATACTGCTGTGGCACCTTGAATGGCTGCCTGTAGTGGATCATCTATTTCGTGATGATGTTGATGAATACTTTCACCAACGACAATCGCATCATCAACAACAATCCCGAGGACTAATAGAAAAGCAAAAGTCGAAAGAATATTAAGGGACACATCCATCGTTGGCAGCATCGCGAAAGCACCCAAAAACGAGACACCGATACCCGCAGTCACCCAGAGTGCAACCTTAGGTCTTAAGGAAAGTATCAGCACCAGGAACACCAAAATCAAGCCCATATAGGCAGAGGTTCCAATGGTGTCCATTCTCGAGTTATAGATATCTGCGGTATCAAACCAAAGCGATAAAGTGACGCCCTTTGGCAACGTTTTTTTTCGTTGTTCCATCCATGACTTAATTGAATCACTCGATTTGACGACCTGCATATTGTCCGAAGACATGATTTGGAGAAGAACAGCAGGCTCCCCATTCATCGTCGCCAAAATTTCGTTGTCTTCAAAACCGTCAATAACTTTTGCGATATCGCCTAAGTGAACAATCCCTGATTCGGGCGATTGGCGGATAACAATTTTGTTGAAATCGTCTTCGTTGTCCGCCATGTTTCGTGCGCGGAGCAATACATCGCCGGTTTCCGTTCGAATACTGCCCGATGAAAGATTAATCGAACTGTTACGAATCGCAGCAGAAACCTCAGTAAAGCTTAAACCGTAACGCCTTAGCGCTTGTTCCGAAAGTTCTATGGTGACTTCTTCTCGCCGCGTTCCAAACAATTCAACAATTGAGATATACGGCAATGCAGCAACTTCATCACGAAGCTCCTCTGCCAGTCGCGTCAGCGCACGCTCACCCACCTCTCCGTGGATCGCAACTCTGATCATCTCGTTTCGATATTCGACTCTGCGGACCTGAGGTTTTTCGATGTCCCTGGGTAATGAGTTTACCGAGTCAACGGCATTTTTAACTTCATTGAGGAAACCTTCCATATCATCTGTAGGCAGTGTGTAAACATCGATACGGGCAAAGCTTTCTTGGGCGAAAGAATAATATCGATAAACACTATCGATGTTATCAATCGCATTTTCGATTCTGGCAACAACTTGTTCTTCAACTTCCTGTGGCGCAGCACCAGGCCAAGTCACTTCAATGGAAATTTGATTCGGCTTAAAATTTGGAAACGCTTCACGTTCCATCGCAATGAAACCAAGCGCACCTGCGAGAATGATACCAACCATCAGCAAATTCGCAGCGACGGTGTTAGTAGCCCACCAGGCAATTAACTTTTGCATTTTGATAGCCCGTCCTGGTCTATTTTATCGTTCAATTAACTACTTTCGGCCATCGCTGGTTCATCTAAAGATTCGTCTAGTGCTTGAAGTGACATACCCTGAATTGCATTGCGAACAGGTGAGATGACGACTTTTTCATTTATCCCAAGTCCACTTGAAATGATCGCTTCTCGCTCTGAACTAAAAGTAACTACGACATCGCGAATTTCAAGCAACCCCTTCGCATTAACAACGTAAACCTTATTGCCAGCTCTAAGACCTTCACGCGGAATAGCATAGCCGTCATTGATCCTACGGCCGGAGATTTCAGCTTCTACGTACAAACCAACAGCCAGTGGCATTTGATGCTGAGAAACGTTAAGAAGGTAAGGTGATTCAACAACGGCAAGACCGAATAACATCCTAGTATTTTTATCGATAGAGGCATCAAGACGCGTTAATTTTCCTTGCCAGCGTTGGTCTTTACCTGCGACACGCGCCTTGAAGACAACCGGTAACTCCGCGCCGGACTCGGCGACATATCCAATAGGCAAATTCAACAGCGCTAGTTGGCCATCATTGAGAGGCAGTCGCACCTCAACGGTATCAGTTGAGAAAGCCCGCGCCAGACGCGTACCGAGTGAAACGTACTGTCCTACATTGACATCAATCCGTACCAGTCGTCCCTGGAAAGGTAATGAAATTTTAGTCCGAGATAGATTAAGCCGCGCTTTTTGAAAACTAGCTTCTGCTGCGGCGAGCATTGCGCGCGCTTCTGCTACTTGTGGTTGCTTTAGCGCTAAAGGTGACGCGCCCTTTGCATTACGCAATTGCTTCTTTGCCACGTCTGCTGTCGCAACAGCTGTTTGAACACCTACCTCAGCCTCGGCCATTTTAGCCTGTGCTTGTGCCAAATCGAGTTTGTAATCAAGATCCTCTATTTCAACCAGTGTGACACCAGGCTCAACCATTCCGCCTTCTGTAAATTCGGAGGTCACAGACACAATACGCCCGGCCACCTGAGAAACTATATCAACTTCAGTTCTTGCCCGAACTTCACCTTCGGTATTTACCTGTAGATCGGTATCTGCTCTTTGGACGTTCTCTACAAAGACACTGAGCGCTCTGGGCTCCTCAACTTTTTTTTCTGGCTCTGGCTTGGCCCAGCCCAATATTAAGTATGTTCCGATACCTAAAGCGAGGACAATAACCGGTGCGATTACTTTTATGGCATTATTCAATATTATTCCTTGTTGATATAACTATAAGTCGTCGGATTCAATTGTAAGACGCCAAAAGGCCAAATTTGGTTGTAATATTTTTGTGGACTTTATGCCATGCAGACAAAAAATGAGGAAATTTGAGGCAAAGCGACATAACTACGAGATAGTTAAGCAAATGTGAAGGGGTGATAATTTACCGATGCCAGTTCGAAAATATCAGGAAAGAGACCGAGATCAAGTCACCCAACTTTGGACTGAAGTATTTAACGAGTCTGCAGCGTACAGTCAACCCAACTCTATGTTGAATGAAAAGCTCGCCGTCGACGATCTCGTATTCGTCGCGGAAAACAACAATCAAATCACCGGTGCCTGTATTGCCGGATACGATGGCCACAGAGGCTGGCTTTATTCTATTGCAGTATCTCCAGCTCAAAGGTTGGCCGGAACGGGTCGCTCTTTGGTAGACTTCGCTGTGACATCTCTGGCATCGCTCGGCTGTCAAAAAGTGAATCTGCAGATCCGTGGCTCCAACCCAGATGCGGCAGGGTTCTATAAAAAGTTAGGTTTTCAAGTAGAGGACCGAATAAGTATGGGTTGTAAACCCTAGCATTGAGTCATCACAAGAAATTGACGGAAAAAAAGGAAATAGTAATGGAATATCGCAACCTAGGTAAACATGGACTGGAAGTACCTGCCCTATGTTTAGGCACGATGACCTTTGGACTCCAGGTAGCAGAGAAGCTATCTCACGAGATATTGGATAGGGCTGCGGAACTGAAACTCACTTTTCTGGATACGGCTGACGCTTACCCTCTCGGCGGTAATCAAGGCACCATTGGCGAGACAGAAGCTATCATTGGCCGCTGGATAAAAAATAGAGGCAATCGAGATAACCTCATCATTGCAACCAAGTGCTTCGCACCAACACGACGAAGACCCAATAATAGAGGGCTATCGCGGAAACACATAATGGATTCCATTGATGCCAGCCTGACGAGGTTGCAAACAGACTATGTCGATCTGTATCAATCCCACGGATTTGACCCCAACACCCCTATTGAAGAGTCACTGCGAGCTTTCGAGGATCTAGTCACGGCGGGGAAAGTCCGGTATACAGGTTGCTCAAATTATCCAGCCTGGCGATTAGGCCAAGCAATCGGGGCAGCAGAACGACTAGGCCTGAGTGGATACGCCTCGGTACAGCCACGCTATAATCTGCTCTATCGGGAAATTGAAACCGAGTTGCTCCCTCTTGCCAAAGCAGAAGGACTGGGCGTGCTTGTTTATAACCCTCTCGCCGGCGGCTTCCTCTCAGGAAAATACAAGACCGGCCAGGAACCTGAGGAAGGCACAAGATTCACACTCGGTAGTGCCGCTGAAAGATACCAGGCACGATATTGGCATGATTCACAATTCAAAGCGGTTGAGCAACTGAAGTCCGTGGTCGAATCAAAAGGCCTTAACATGGTATCTGTTTCCGTCGCCTGGGTTCTCAAGAACCCGGCGGTATCTTCAGCAATAATTGGCGCAAGTCGAGCTGATCAATTGGACGCAAACGTTGCAGCCCTCGAGGTTAATTTCGATGCAGAACTCGAGCAAGCTTGCGAAGCTGCATGGTGGTCACTGCCAAGACGACCTGTGGCAGAGGGATATCGGTAATTAAGACAAACCTCACAATGAAACCGGCCATAGGTTTTGCTATTTGCGCAGCTATACTCGCGCCCCTGATTTATCTGGGTAACCCCGCGATTGCTTTGCTCGTGGGGATGGGCATAACCCTCGTCTTCAATAAGACCATCATTAGCAATGCGCCTATGCTGGGAAAGTATAGCTTGCAGGCGGCGATAGTCTTGTTGGGGCTTAAACTCAACATCTCTGATTTATGGCGTATTAGTGCCAATTATACCGTCGCGATTCTAATTTATGTCGTTGCGGCTATCGGAGTCGGCCTGCTGCTTGGCAGGCTAATGAAGGTTGAGCGAAACAGCAGCCTGCTGATGGCCTCTGGCACAGCGATTTGTGGTGGCACAACTATCGCAACAATTTCACCGATCATCAAAGCTAGAGCTGATCAGACGGGCGTAGCGCTTGCCATAGTATTTTTGCTAAACGCTGCAGCTCTGTTCTCCTTTCCATACATTGGCCATTTATTAGGAATGAGTCAGGAACAGTTTGGTGTTTGGGTTGCACTTGCAATTCACGATACCAGTTCTGTCGTGGCCACCGCACAAATTTACGGCGAAGAAGCAGCAGCCGTTGCTACGACCCTAAAACTAGGCCGAACTCTTTGGCTAATACCGCTGGTACTCATCGTGAGCTTTCGTGAACGCAGCGATGGGGCAAAAGTACGCCTGCCAGGTTTTATTCTTTTATTCCTTCTCGCTTCGATATTGGGGTCAACCATTCCGCTTCCCGAACTGGTCCCCACTATGGCGGGATTGATATCAAAAGCGCTGCTTGTCATCGCACTGTTTTTTGTCGGTACGGAGATATCAAGGAGCACACTTGGGAATTTAAAAGGCAAAATATTAGCCCAAGCGCTGACTCTATGGGCAATTGTGGTACCAACAACTTTATTTTTAGTTCTTCAATTCGTGAGCTAAACGTTAAAAAGCAGGTGGATAGCACGTTCCGGAATAAGGTTAGGAAAAACAATTCTTTCCCGGAAATCTAAAGATTCGCTAACCTCTCGCTCCATGGACATTCAAACAAAGAGAAGAGCAACATTGAAAATCGATATAGCCAGCGTGGCTGCAATCGGGTTTTTCATACTCTATATCACTGCAGGCGTTTACAGCGCGATGAGTTAGCAACCGTTTGCTTACTTGCCCGCACACATAAGTAGCGGTTCAGCCAAAACCAATGAATTTTAGCGCCAACATTTTAAGTACCTCTCGAAGAATAAAAAGAGGTTACGCTGCTGAAAACCCAAAACTCTGTGTACAACCCTCTAAGCGTCTAAGAGATGACGCATCAGCTAGCTGCTCCTAATCTATTTCCAATAGAAATATAGTATCGATCCCTCAACAACATATCTCATTAAAAAGTGAGAGGGGTTTCAAGATTATAAACAAGAACCCTGTACAATCTCGCCCCAAATAAATAAATTAGCCCGACTCAATGAAACAACCTCAGAAAATTAATGGGTCGAGCAAGCTATTAATAACAAGCTTTGAATAACAGGGGAGTAAGAATAAAGGGAATGAGACAATCACTCGCGAAAATAGCTTTTCTTGCACTAACCTTTGCTGAATTCGCCGCCGCTGGTAACACCGGTGGCATTTTTGGCCCCGTCGTGAATGGGGGCCATCAGTCGATCCAATATCGCAACGCCTATGACCCTGATAATCATAACTTCAATCAACGTTTACACTACCAGCGTGCGACGAGTGACGACGTCATGGTGAGAGGCCTGGTCCAGACTAAAAAGACACTTCAGTCCACCAACGATTTAGACTTTTTTCAGGCAGAACTATTCTGGCAATTAGAGGATGTGACGCCCAGATGGCAACAGGGGTTTCGCTTTGATGCGCGTGTTGGAGTAGAAAATCGACCACATCAGATCGGTATTAACTGGATGCATGATGTTACTTTATCACCCACTTTGTTAGCCCGAGTCCTAGTGTTGGGCTCAAAACAGCTTGGCAGCCATGCTCAATCAGGTGTCACGTTTCAGGCTCGCAGTAGTCTAAATTATCAGTTGACCGACGCTTGGATCCTTAGCTTCGAAGTGTTTAGCAATCTCGGCACAACAGGAAAATTCAATGGTTTAAGCAATCAAACTCAACAAGTTGGTCCCGCCATCATTGGCAACCTTGGTAAATGGCAACTGTTTGCAGGCGTGCTCAGTGGTGTCACCAGCAGCTCACCCAATAACAGCTTCCGTTTTTGGCTGACCAAACAGTTCTAGCACATAGTTATCTAAATCAAAGCGTTGTTATCATCAAATCTATAATTTCAAATGCCTGATAATTGTCTCGCCGTCATTACCACGGACCATTGTCCATTTCCTAAAGCTCCCGTAAAGGTAACTCGCCGAAGTATCAGAAGCTTAATTTATAGTACTAAAACCTTTACGACAGAACCTGCAGGAAAGTGTCCTACAATTTGGGGGAGAGCATGCCGTGTTACGCGGTGCACCCCGGGTCGGCACGACAATCGGCCAATTCAAAGCGACCGAGTCTAGTACACGAAAGTTACAGCTAAAGAATAATCAACCTAGACTAAATCTCGAAGGAAAAGGGTTCCGCGCCGAGCGATGGCGTCTACGCCATCAATATTGGCATCCGCTGCACGCTGAAGATTAGACACACAGTTGATCTTTTAAATGGCGTTGGTGTTAATCATGGTCTTGAACTCCGCCGTGCTCGCATAGAAGCAAATGGTGAAATTTCAAAATACTGGCTCTGCGCCGCCGAAGCAGGTTTGCGAATAATAACGTATTGCTGAAAGAATTCTGGCTCAGGTATCAAACGAGTAACGGAACAAGACTGATCAAGCTCATTTTTGAATGGTCGCCGGTGCTTGAGACCGATCACCCATCTGCACTTAAGCGCGCCGCAGATGGCCTCGATATTTTCCAGAACAGGTCTCAGCCCACCTTTTAGTCGACCTTCTAAATTCTCACGGCTACGTAAGCTTGATGAAAAATCTTATAGCAGGAAGCGTGCATTTTTCCGCCTCACAAACCTGAAAAACAACATCTATCGACAAATAGACAAATAGGTGACCCTTAGTTTCTACGCTTGAACTATTCTCTTTCGTATGATTAAATTCATAGCTTATTATCTGCATATATTTGAAGACATGATTAAATGCAATCAACCCATACCGATGACCAGGTCTAACTGCCTGTAGATATCAAAAATAAAGAGCCATTCCTATGCCCGACAGAAAAGTGGTCGCAAAAGAGCTAGCTGATATTTTTAAGGTCGTTGCCAATCCGGATCGCATACGGATTATTGAAGAACTCCGCTCAGGAGAAAAAGATGTCAACACACTGATTGATAGCCTTGATCTACCTGGACCCAGAGTCTCTCAGCATCTGAGCCTAATGCGAGCCCATCGAATCGTTGAGGAACGCCGAGATGGAAGACGTCACTATTACCATTTAACTCAACCAGACATGGCAGATTGGATCATAGAAGGCCTCGATTTTGTCGAGGGACGTATCAAAGGTGTCAGCAAGGTAAACATTACAAAAGCCCGAGAATTATGGTCTGCAGAAAAGAGTAAAGAAACCACCAAGCCTACTAACGACTAACAACGACTAATAAGCACCAACTACCCGAGATAGAGGTTATTACAATGCCAAAATTTGCAACTGGAGTTATTAAGTTTCAAAATGAAGTGTATCCAGCGAAAAAGGAACTGTTCGAGCGACTAAGCAAAGGCCAAGAACCAGAAGCACTTTTCATCACTTGCTCGGATTCTCGAATTGAGCCAGCAATGATTACGCAAACCGATCCCGGCGAGCTTTTCATCTGTCGTAATGCGGGAAATATTATTCCACCCCATACAAATAACACCGGTGCTATGACTGCATCAATTGAGTTTGCAGTAGCAGCATTAAAAATACCGCATATTGTTATTTGCGGTCATACCGAGTGTGGCGCAATGAAAGGGGCAATGTTTCCTGAAGGGTTAACATCCCTGCCCCACGTAAAAGAATGGCTGGGTTACTCCAAAGCTGCTGTTGATGTTATGGAAGCAATTGCACCCGAAGGTGCTGATGACGACACCCGCATGAAGATACTGTTGGAACAGAATGTCATCTTACAGCTCCAACATCTAAAAACGCATCCCAGTGTCGCTTCTCGACTCGCCAAGGGCGACCTTAGACTGCATGGCTGGGTCTACGACATCAAAACAGGAGATGTTGAAGCATTCGATGAAGGCGAGAACAAATTTGTTCCAGTCGACTCAAGATACGCTGAAGAAGTCGCTGCACTAGCAACAAAATCCGCGTGCCACGACTAACAGCAGAATAATTTTTGAGGAGTTATGCCCATGAAGTTTTTTGACTTATCCAACCTTCGAGGCGATGTATTTGGCGGCCTGACAGCAGGCATCATTGCCTTACCATTAGCGTTGGCTTTTGGTGAGGCATCCGGCGCTGGTCCAATTGCGGGTATCTGGGGGGCTATATTTGTCGGCTTCTTCGCTTCTCTCTTTGGCGGCACACCTTCGAACGTCTCTGGACCGACAGGACCCATGGTCGTGGTTTTCGCGGGCATCTTCGCCACGCTGAGCGGAAATCCAGCACTCGTTTTCGCAGCTGTCGTACTCGCGGGTGTATTGCAGATATTCCTCGGCGTATTTAAGATGGGACAGTACATTCGGCTCGTGCCGTACCCTGTGGTGTCTGGCTTTATGAGCGGTATTGGTTGCATCATCATCGCCCTGCAACTTTCGCGTATTTTTGGCCACGAACCCGACGGCGGCGGAACAATACCAGCATTGACGGCAATCCCTGGTGCTGTCATGGATCCCAATATGGCCGCCTTGATGATAGGCGTTCTGACATTGTTGGTCATTTTTTTATGGCCTAAAAAACTAGGGAAGTTCTTTCCTGCGCCACTAGCGGCGTTAGTAATTGGAACGGTGACAAGTTTATTCATCGCAGGCGCACCTGTACTCGGCGATATTCCAACAGGCTTTCCGTCTCTAGTTGTGCCTGCATTCACGAGCGAAACTTTTCTCATCGTCCTTGAAGCTGCTGTGTTACTCGCTGTGCTTGGCGCTATTGACAGCCTGCTAACCTCCTTGGTCGCAGATAACATGACAAGAACCCGACACGATTCAGACAAAGAGTTGATTGGGCAAGGCATCGGTAACACCTTCGCTGGACTGTTTGGTGCAATTCCAGGTGCTGGAGCAACAATGAGAACCGTTGTCAATATTAGAACCGGAGGCAAGACAAAAATTTCGGGTATGATACATGCTGTATTGCTGTTGTTAGTTGTCGTCAGTCTATCACCGCTTGCTTCTCAAATTCCTCATGCCGTACTCGCTGGTATCCTTATTAAAGTAGGATACGACATTATTGATGTTGGCTATCTAAAACGAGCACACAAGGGACCTAGATTAGATCTTGTACTTATGGCGTTGGTCTTAATACTTACCGTATTTGTTGATCTGATCACTGCAGTTGCTGCTGGTGTCATTCTCGCCGCGCTAGCTTTCGTCAAGCAGTTAGCAGATGAACAACTGAAACAGTTTGGTAGTGAAAGTGATGCCTCGCCTAATTCAACGCCAGAAGAAATTGAGCTTTTAGAGAAGGTCAAAGGACAAGTAACAATCTTTGATTTCGGCGGTCCACTTAGTTTTGGCGCAGCTGCAGACCTTGGTCATACTGTCCGCGAAAGAACGAGTAGCAAATCAGCTGCAATCATCCTGGATTTCTCTAGGGTCCCTTTCATTGATGTTTCAGCCTCACGCGCGGTAGAAACTATTATTACCGACGCCACGGCATCTGGAAAAACTGTTTATGAGACGGGTATGAGCGAATCAATTAGAAACACGCTAATAGCACTAAATGAACAAGACAATTTCTCTGTGATTACCAGCTACAACACAAGGATAGAAGCATTGCGGGCAGCGGTAGATCAGGCACTTGAGGTCGAAAAAAATAGACAGCCAATGGCAACTGCTGACGGCCCTGCATCATAGTTCGAATAGGTTACTAAAACTTGCACAACCCTGTATTTGGCGACCGGTATTACCTATATATCGGTCGCTGATTTTTTTTCGCGTATTAACTCAAGCTTTAAGATTCATCCTCATAGCGGTTATATTTAGTCGCGTTGCCCTTCGCTAATTCAACAGGGTATTTGACACGGTTCTTTTCCATTTTCTCTCTGGCAGCAGCAGGTATGTCGATACCTAACTGATTGGCAATTCTCAGCAGATACCATTGTACATCGGCAATTTCATCCGCCACCTCGGACAATGTCCTGGCATCCAGATTCCTAGATTCCTCCTCGGTCAACCATTGGAAATGCTCCAACAACTCCGATGATTCAACACTTAGCGCCATGGCAAGATTCTTCGGGCTATGAAAGGCACCCCATTCTCGTTCCGTTGTAAATTCGTTTATGATCTCGGTGAGCTCGTGAAATTCTGACATCATGTCTCCTAAAATATCGTGTTCTTAATTTTGACTAGCTGCGGTAGAGTAACAAAGGAGAACCGAGTTTCCTTAACAGGCAAGTAGTATTTCTTTAGCGAGCTATTATGAGTCACGATAGAACATCTAATGTCACCTCATGGGTGAGAAAATTTGCGCCACTGGTTCAGCCAAATGCGACGGTGCTCGACCTTGCCTGTGGTGGAGGCCGACATACAGAATTCTTTCTGGCACGGGGCCACCAAGTTATTGCTCTAGATAAAGACACTAGCGGCCTAGCTGCATACGCCGACGACCCTGCCTGTCAGGTCACCACCTTCGACCTTGAATCTTCAGATCTTGCTATATCGAATCAATCAGAAGTTATCTACAGTGAGCAGCTACCTTTTTTCGGAAGAAATCTCCAATGCATTGTCGTCGTAAACTATCTGCATCGTCCTTTAATGTCAGCATTAATACAGGCTCTCAGTCCAGGGGGAATTCTTATCTACCAAACGTTCATGGCAGGCAATGAACAATATGGTCGACCTAAGAACGCTGATTTCCTACTCTCACCCCTTGAACTGGCGAATACTTTCAATCCTGAGTGTGACCAAATTGATTTCTTTGAAGGCTTCGTATCAGCACCAAAGCGAGCAGTGATTCAATGCTATTGCGGCCGTAAGCGTTAAGAACTGCGAGCACTTAAACCTCGCAATCCGTTTCGCTCTTCGACTCATAAAGATCGATTTGATATCCGACTAGACCTTTAAGTGCGCGAATGTCACTCTGTTCTACCTCTCCGTTCACCACAACCTGGCAACCTTCCCCAATTCGAGTCAAAAACATTTCCAGTTGTGCTAAAGACGTATTCTGAGCCTCTTCTAGAATAACAAACGTATTTGCGGCAAAGGTTTTACGACGCAGATATGCAAGGGGCTGCCGCAATGCGACCGTGTCGAAGATTGGCCGAAGAAATGACAACCGCACTAATATTGCGCGGCCATCAGTTTTTCCATGGTAGTCATTGAGCGGAGGCTATGAACAGTGACTTAGGACGATACGCTTGCAGTTACTTTAATTTCAACAACGAATTTAGGTGATGCAAGCTTAGACTCAACGCATGCCCGCGTTGGTGGTGCTTCCTTGTCAATCCAAGCATCCCAGACTTCATTCATTTCATTAAAGTTTTCCATATCGGACAACCAAATTGTCGCCGTAAGTAAGCACGACTTGTTTGTGCCAGCTTCAGCTAACAGTCCATCAATATTCTTCAATATATCTTTCGTTTGATTCGCCGCGCTTTCGCCCGCTGCATTTAGCCCAACCTGTCCAGCTGTCGTGACGACACCATTATAAACGACCGCTTGGGACATTCGAGGTCCAGGCTTAATTCTCTTTATCGACATAAATTTTCCTTTTCATATTTTTTACCTTTAATCGTTTAGGTCTATTGCTGGTCAGGTAAATTATCCAACATAAACATTTTTGCATCCTCGCTCACTAAAAATCCAAATCCAAATTCGCTTTCGTATTCAGAGAGTACCTCATCAAGCAGACTGTCCAGATTTCCGAGATCGCACTCTAGAGGATGTGCACCTCTTATCAGAAAAATGCCAGCGACAAACGAGAGATGAAGTAGTACCCGTTACCGACTGATGGGTCTACAGAATTGGAGATAGCATTCTTAAAAATCTGCTGGACAAGATAGCCTCTACTGAGGCTTCGCCCGAAGACATTAAGGTTGCGGCACAAGATCAAAGGTAGCTCGCACTATTTTTTTGTCTTCAGCGTCACCGATCGCTTCAAGCGCTAAAGCTGCACTATCAAAGGAATCTCGGTAAGTTGTCATGTCTCCAGCCGTATGAGCCGCGTGTGCAAGGATACAATGCGCGAATGCAATTTCCCAATCTGATGTTTCAGAGTTGAGGAAATATTCATGCATCTCACGAGCATAGAGCAATGCAGACTCACCTAAGCCAAGTAATGTATGTACTTCTGCGAGCAACATCCTTGCCCGCTGCACATTCTGTTCTGTACCACATGCGGCCCAATGGAAGAATGCCGTATGTGCAGCATCCAGCATTCTTTGATCGTCCAGCGCCATGCGGTCTTTTTTAGTTGTTAAATCCCAACAGGCATTATTGGCTTGAACCGCAAAGTATCGATGCCACGCTATTGGATCCGAAACTTCGGGGGTATCTAGCACTTTGTAATTGCCTCTATTCTAAGTTTTAAACTAAGGTGTGCAACAAAATTTCAGGATAGTAGCTTGGTCACCGTGGCTAATCGTTCCGTGGAGGCAATCGCAAGATCATAGTCACGATGAAGGTTGCGCACGATCATATCCGTAAAACCGATCGCATTAAACTTCAAGAATTGTTCTGCTACTTCATTAGCATCGCCAATGACCAAGCTCTCCGAATCAAAACCCCGATATCCGCGGCTTTCTACCATTGATCTTACTTCGTTCGCTTCCGCGGGAGATTCCGCAACGTAGACATCCCGACGAATTGCAATTGTATCGGGAACCGCCTTCTGATCCGCTGATAATGCTGAAAGATACACTTCTAACTGACGCTTAGCAGCAGCAATGTCGATACCTGGCGAGGCTAACCAAACATCTCCCATCCTCGCTGCCCGCTCAATAGCGACATCTGCTGAGGCGCCAATCCAAATTTCGATGTCTTGTGGAGGTTGAGGAGAAATTTGTGCATCTTCAATCTTCCAGTGTCCGTCTAGCGAAACTTTATCCCCACACCAAAGCGCCCGCATTACTTCAATTGACTGCTCAAATGCACGAACACGATATTTTTGTTCCGTGCCCATCGCTTTAAATGCAGCCTCACCGTGCCCCAATCCACATTGCATGATGAATTTACCTTGCGTAAGACAAGCCAAGGTTGCGATTTGCTCAGCTGCTAATACTGGATGCCACATAGGTAACAGAAACAGTGCACCAATATCTCGTTGATCCCACTCTGCCATCATGCGCGCAATCATAGGAACATTCTGATAGTAGGGACTCTTCACCACGTGATGATCTCCGACAAACAACGAATTCAAACCCGCCCCTGCCGCGGCTTTTGCTCGCGCTAGCATCTGTTTTGGGCCTTCCCTGACATCGCTGTCCGGAAGCGCGCTTGTAACGGAAATCCCTACTTTCATTGCCAAAAACCTCTTATTAGCTAGACCTTACACGAGAGCTGACTATCTCCATGAATACCTTAACGGCTACTTTCCCTTAAAGGAGGGCTTTCGTTTTTCAGAAAATGCTTTTCTCCCTTCTTTATAGTCTTCGCTGTCGAAACAGGCATCGACAAGATGCGCAACCTCTCGCGAAGCTTCTGTCACAGAATATTTTTCAAATGCATTAACGGCCGCTTTGGCAGCGAAAACAGTCATCGGTGCATTAGCGGCAATTAGTGCAGCATAATCTGACACTGCTTTCTCTAGCTCAGATTCTTCAACAACAAAGTTAATAAGGCCAATAGACAAAGCCTCCTTGGCATCCATGAAACGCGCGGTAAACATGATGTCTCTTGCAACT
This sequence comes from Candidatus Azotimanducaceae bacterium, assembly GCA_047629195.1. GTDB lineage: Bacteria > Pseudomonadota > Gammaproteobacteria > Pseudomonadales > Azotimanducaceae > UBA4582. The sequence continues at coordinate 29,023 of JBLHWY010000005.1, read as the reverse complement.
GAAGGTCCAACTAATCTAGCCAGCTTAGCTAACCCGGCGTATTCATAGCCAAGGCCCAATTTGGCGGCTGGAATACCAAAAGTCGATTCAGGCGTTGCAAACCGAACGTCAGCATTAAGCGCAGTTGCCAAGCCACCACCGATACAATAACCGTGAATCATCCCAATAAGGGGCTTGCTGAATTTCGCCAACCAGGTGTTCCCTCTAGACGCAATAGTTTCGTAGTTTCTGCGTTGCTCGGCATTGCTACGGTGCTGATCAAATTCAGAGATGTCTGCGCCTGAGGCAAAAGCTTTTCCACCAGCACCAGTCATTACCACAACCCTTACCTCTGGATCGGCGTCGTAAGCTTCCAATACATCGCCAATGCCCTGCCACATTTCAAGACAGATCGCATTTCTCTTCTCTGGCTGATTGAAGGTCAACCAACCAATACCGCTTTTTACTTCCGCTAGGATTTTTGTCGTTTGTAACTCTAGGGTCTTCATTTCGCCTTGATACCTCTACTTCGTATGTCTGTGTGAATGCTTCCTATCACGCCCTGATTACCCCTCCACCTACTTAGCTACGGTGAAGCGGATTACTCTGAATTGCGCCTAATTGAACCAGTTCATCAACCTCCTGTCTATCAAGACCGAATTCACGCAACACCTCCACCGAATGTTGCCCCGGTCCCGGTCCAGCACGCAGAAACCGGTCGCTCTCGGGAAACAGAGACAAGTTTATCGGTGATCTAACCAAACTCAAATCGCCCCGTAAATCGTGATGCGCAGGCTTCACCATTCTCAAATGTTTGACTTGTTCATCTTCAAAGGCTTCGCCGATATTATTGATGGGGCCACACGGAACACCCACAGCATTAAGCTTTTCTACCAATTCAGTCATTGAAAACTTTTGACATAGCTCGTTAACTTCACGATTCAATTGCTCTCTGTTTTCATATCTGTCTCGACCATTTGCATATTGAGGGCTCTCAAGTAAATGTTGAGCATCTAATGTCTTGCAGAAGTTTATCCACATTTTTCCGCTGCTTGCGGCAAGATTCACATATCCGTCGCTAGCGGCATACATACCCATCGGCGCGAGCGTTGGGTGAAAATTACCTTCCTGCGCCGCTATTTCTCCATCCATGGTATATCGGGAACCCTGAAAATCTAGCTTGCTGAGCATAGCTTCGAGCAAGGACGTATGAACCCATTGCCCCTCCCCTGTTTTCATTCTATGCAATAGAGCAAGCAGTATACCCTGGCCGAGAAACATACCTGCGCTAGTATCCGAAACGGCAATTCCAGCACGCATAGGCCCCGCGCCTGGAGCACCAGTGACAGACATCAGGCCGCTGGAACCCTGCACTATTTGATCAACCCCTGGCCGATGCTGATAAGGACCAGTCTGACCAAATCCCGAGATGCTCGCGAGTATAATGCCTGGATTCTCTTTCTTTAGGTCTTCATACTCGATGCCAAGCCGCTGTTTGACATCGCTGCGGAAATTTTCAACGACAATATCTGATTTCGCCACCATCCGCTTGAATACAACAGCTCCGGCCGGGTGTTTCAAATTCAACGCCAAGCCTCTTTTATTTCGATGTAAGTTTTGTTGGTCAGAACCCTCATGCGGTCCGGAAAGCGAGTTATTCGGCCCGGTCGCAACAGTTGGCTCAATTCTAACTACGTCAGCTCCCCAATCTGCCAACAAGCGAACGGCAGTGGGACCAGCCCTTGCAATTGTAAGATCCAACACTTTATAGCCAGTAAGCGGTTTGTCTATCGCTGTATCACCCATAATTTAGATTTATCCTCTGTTGTTTGAGCTCGCTGACGCCTGAAAACCTACCTGATTAGTCTCAGTCATCGCGGCTGTTGATACAATTTGTCACCAAAAAAGTACTTTTGTGGAGAAATTCAACCAAGCTTATGCCATCAAAGCATTTATATTCGCTGTTCAACGTATCCCCAGTCCTAGGCTCTCGAAATCGCTGATTCCCTCCTGTGGCTAAGTGCTGTATAAGGGCGTCATGAAAATTCCAAAACGACTAAAACCTCTTGTCGAGGATGGCTTGATCGACGAGGTTATCACTCAATTAATGAGCGGAAAAGAAGCGTCAGTCTATATGGTCAGGTGTGGATCAAAGACACGTTGCGCGAAAGTTTACAAAGAAGCAACAAACCGAAGCTTTAAGAAGGCCGCTACATACCAAGAGGGCCGCAAAGTGCGCAACAGCCGCCGCGCCCGCGCCATGGAAAAAGGGTCAAAGTATGGCCGTAAACAACAGGAGGAAACCTGGCAAAATGCTGAGCTAGATGCACTTTATAAAGTGTCGGCAGTGGGAGTCAGAGTCCCGGAAACCTATGGCTGCGTTAATGGCGTTCTGCTCATGGAACTCATCGTTGATGAGGAAGGCTTCGTCGCGCCAAGACTCGGTGATGTTTCAATGGAAGCCGATCAAGCTATCGAAGACCATGGCGTCATGATGCAATATGTTGCCCGCATGCTATGTGCAGGTATCGTACATGGTGACTTATCCGAATTTAATGTACTGGTGGACCAATTTGGTCCAGTTATTATCGACTTACCACAGGCAGTAGACGCTTCATCAAATAATAACGCAGAAGAGATGTTCGCTCGGGACGTTAACAAAATTCGTGATTATTATGGCCTGTTCGCTCCGGAACTGTTGGAAACCAATTATGCCAGCGAAATTTGGACTCTATACAGTGAAGGGGACCTAAGCCCCGAATCAGTCCTCACAGGCTTCTATGAAGAAGACACTGAGGAAGCTGATGTTGATGCCGTTCTAGAGGAAATTAAGGCTGTATACGCCGAAGAACAAGAAAGACAAGCTTATCTACAGTCCCTTGAAGACGAAGAATCAAATGGTGAGTAGTAAGCAGCACCCAAAACTTAGTGCTCTGGGTTTACACTAAAGCACAAGGGCTCGGGGCTTACTGGTCTCGAACCCTGGTCTCAATTAGCAATTTAATCACTGGATTTTCTTTAGTGACGTCTACAGTTCCAGATTTAGCCTGAAAATCCTCTGGAGAAGTATTTGCAATTCCTGAAGATGAAATTCTCGCCACCAGCACGACCGTATCAAAGTTCGCAAGACTCATTCCCTGCATCATACCCATAGTCTCATCCAATGTGACCAAACGTGGCAGGTCTGCCACTCGCATTCGCTCTACCGCAAGCGGCATTGGCGGGCCGACACTTGCCTTTGCATAAACAAACACCGAATCATTTGGGTCACTCTTCACAGTATCTGAGACTTCAACCAATAACCTCACCGATCGAATTGGCGCACCATCAGTCTTATCGTCAATTTCATTTGCGGCACCATTTGTTGGCTGACTAATCTGCTGGCTTGCAAGAAATGGTGCTGAAGGCGTCGTCACGGCTGCTATAGGCGCATCGTCACCAAGCTCTGCGCGAAGCCTAGCGATCGCTTGCTGTATCAAACGGGCACGTTCACCTTCAACGCCGCCTGCTAGTGCTTTTTCGAATAAGGTGATCGCACCACCCAGATCCCCTGTTTGGAAAGCGTTCATCGCCTTAATCTCGAGAATCGTGACATTATGAGGGTTCAGTGCGAATGCGGCGTCTATCGCCTTGCTGACGCGACCTGTCATCTGCCGTTCATCAGCAAGAAATAGCGCTTCGGCATAATAGGCGCTTAAGCCTGAGTCCTGTGAAAACTGGTCCAACAAATGCCTATAAGCATCTGCAGACTTCTCAAACTCACCAAGGTTCATGTAGGACTGACCCAACAAAAACCAGCCATCGTGATTTTCCGGTTGATTCTCCAATCTGATAGCAAGCTTGATAATGCTACTCCGCATGGTGCCACTGTCATGAGAATCTGTACGTTTAAACTCTTTCGAGAGCTCTAAATCGTTTATTGCACCCCAGGACAAACCGAAATCAGAATAAGCAGTAACTGCAAACAGTGGTACTAGAATAGCAATGCTTAATACCAGTCTGGACACTCCCTTCGAAGAACCGTTACCGAAGGAGCCACCACCTTGTCCCTCTTCGGCGTCCAGCAAGGCAGTTTCGCTCAGTAAATTGTATTCTAATTCCAATTTCAGTTGTTCGAACTGCTCCGCCGTAACATCGCCATCCTTGAGGCCCTGTTCTAGCTCAGCAAGTCGCTCGCGATAGAGGTCAACGTTCAACTGGGAACGATCAGTATCGACAATAGTCGTGGTCGAACGATATCTGAACAGTGGAAGTAGGACAAAAGCTGCGGCAACGACACACAGAACAACGGCAATAAACCAAAAATTAGTGATCATTTCGATAACAACTGATCCAATCGATTTTGTTCCACTTCAGTAAGAACATTTTTGTTGGGGGCATTTCTTCTGCGAGAGATGAGTTTCACCAGCACAGCAGTAGCAATGAAAAAGAGAACCACAGGGCCAAACCAGAGCACGTAAGTACTAGCCTTCACTTGTGGCTTATACAGGATGAAGTCACCGTAACGCTGCTGCATGAAATCACGCACCTCATCATCAGATTTCCCCGCCAGCACAAGGCGGTGAACCTCGCGGCGCAGATCTTTACTGATCATCGAGTCAGAGCCCGCTAGATTAGTATTCAAACATTGCGGACAACGGAGCTCATCGATCAGACTGTTGTATCTTTGTCTCATTTCTTCATCCGGAAAGCTATAAGCATCGATGGCCGCGACCGCAGATACAGACTGCATGCAGATGAACACAACAATTAAGCATCTTTTCAGATAGCCTGCGAAAGAATAGCTCGTGAAAGAATAGCTCGTGAAAGAATAGCTCGTGAAAGAATAAATCATTAGGAAGCGGCCTCTGATATCTGTGCAACTGACTGGCTCTTTTCCAATTGTTCGCTTCTTAACTGTTCGATGACAGGCTTCATCTTCGTATCAAAAATATGACGACTTACGGGACCAACATGCTTGTACTGAATCACCCCTGATGCATCAACTATGAATGTTTCAGGAGCCCCATAAACGCCAAGATCAATTCCGAGCTTGCCGTCATCATCTACGATAATGAATTCAAATGGATTCTCATAGCGTCTTAGCCAGGCTTGAGCTTTCTGCACATCGTCATTGTAGTTAACACCGTATAATGGAATCCCTTCTTCCTTACTAATTCGAAGAAGTTCAGGGTGTTCGATCACACAGTTAGGACACCACGTGGCCCAAACATTAACCAGACTCACTTCACCCTTTAAGTCTTCGCGCGTGACCTTTCGATTAGGCTCATGAAGCTCTGCGGCAACGAAGTCAGGAAAAGGTCGGTCAATAAGCTCTGAAGGTAGAATATGTGGATCTTTCAAGCTGAATCCAACCCCCAGTGTGATCACCAAAATAATGAAAACAAAGAGTGGTATCAGTAAGCTTTTGTTGACGCTACTCATGCAGTTGCTCCCGCCTCCGCCGCTCCTGCAACGACTTTCGCTGCTACGGTTTTTTCCTGTTTTGCTGTTCGGACTCTTCGGTATCGCTTGTCTAGCACAGTAATAAAACCACCACAGGCAATCAATAATCCGCCAAACCAGATCCAGCGAACGAAGGGCTTATAGTGAACTCGAACTGCCCAGGCGTCACTACCCACCGGCTCGCCCAAAGCGACATATAGGTCTCGGAACATCGATGGGTCGATATCAGCTTCAGTCATCACGTTACCGACTGAGGGATAGAACCTCTTCTCAGGGTGAAGGGTAAGAAGAACCTTGCCCTCTTCAAGCACATCAATGTCACCTCTGTCCGCTGAATAGTTGGGACCCTGCACCTTACTTACCGAGTTAAACCTGAACTCGTAGCCAGCAAGCTCGACAGAATCACCGGGCACCATACGAACGTCTCTTTCTTCGCTGTAGTATATAGTAATGCAGACGCCTAACACGCTTACCGCAATACCCAGATGTCCCAAAATCATGCCGTAATAGGACATAGTCTGGCGAAACAGCGCACCAATCTTGTCGGCTTTATTAGCAACCTTGGCTAACATATCTTTCGCCAAACTGACGACGATCCATAGTGCGACGGTATTTATCAACACAACCATTGGCGAAAATTCTTTCGCAAACACTAACACAAGACCCAGCATGACAAAAAAGCTCACGGCCATACTTGGCCATTGCTGCAAAATTGACTGCATGGGCGTCTTCTTCCAGCGCGAAAGTGGACTGATGACCATGAATACAAATAGCAACATCACCACTGGGACAAAGAGCGAATTGAAATACGGTGGTCCAATCGAAATTTTCTTGCCGTCGGTCAACGTTTCATAAATCAGAGGATACAATGTACCCAACAGCACGATCGCAGCGGCTAAAATTAGTAGCAAATTGTTAATTAGCAACATGCTTTCTCTGGAGAACCAATCAAAACCGGCATCACTTTTAATACCCGATGCCTTGAAGGCATAGAGGGTCAGCGAGCTACCGATGATGATGATCAGATAAGTCAAAATATACATGCCTCGTTCCGGGTCAACGGCAAAAGCATGCACGGAAGTTAACACCCCAGATCGCACAAGGAATGCGCCGAGCAGACTCAAGGAAAATGCAAATATAGCAAGCAATACTGTCCAACTCTTGAATACGCCACGTTTTTCAGTCGCCGCCAACGAGTGAACCAACGCAGTGCCAACGAGCCAAGGCATAAATGATGCGTTCTCTACAGCATCCCAAAACCACCAGCCACCCCAGCCTAACTCGTAGTAAGCCCACCATGAACCAAGGGTAATACCCAGTGTAAGAAATCCCCATGCGGCATTAGTCCAAGGCCTTGACCAACGCGCCCAGGCAGAATCAAGATTACCCGTTGTCAATGTTGCAATTGCAAACGCAAATGGTACTGCGAAGCCTACATAACCCATATAAAGCATCGGAGGATGAACGATAAGTCCAAAATCCTGCAGCAAGGGGTTAAGGTCTTTGCCGTCAGCGGGAAATATCGGCAAGGTGCGATCAAAGGGGTTGGAAGTAAGAAGAATAAACAGAACGAACCCGATCGATAGCGCCCCCATAATAGCCAGCACTCGGGCGCGCATATCCTGCGTTAATCCGCCACTCAGTAAAGCTACCGCAAAAGTCCAGCCCGACATCACAAAAGTCCAAAGCAAAAACGACCCTTCATGGCCGCCCCAAATTGCCGAAAGCTTAAACTGCACAGGCAAGTTGGAATTTGAATTCATGGCGACGTATTGTACTGAGAAATCATCGCTCCAGAACGCGTAGCCGAGACAAACAAAACTAATAGCAACAAACACAAAGAAACCCGCAGAGAGTGACCCTGCCATATTCATCAGCTGAGCATTTTTTTGCAAAACTCCCACCGTAGGAATAACAGCAAGCGATACACACAGGCCCAGCGCTAGAATTAAACTAAAATGACCCAACTCGGCAATCACAGATTGACACTCCTAATACTTCTTTGAATTGATTAAATAATAACGGCTATCGCGACCCATAACATGAGCCCGTTCCTAACCCTGCCTGATTCTGCCAAGGCGATGAACGGACTACATTGTAGTCTCGAAAGCAGGGTTATCTTCATGTGCATCAGCCAATATTTCAGCGACTTCCGGTGGCATATATTCCTCATCATGTTTTGCCAAAACTTCTTCGGCGAGAAACACTCCTCGGTTATCCAACTTACCCTTAGCGATCACGCCTTGTCCTTCCCTAAACAGGTCCGGCAATATACCTTGGTATTCTACGGTCACTTCAGACTCTTTCATATCACCGATCACAAAGGTCACCGTCAGATCGGTTTTCGATCGTTCAACGGTATTAGCCAGCACCATTCCACCCGCGCGGATCAAAACATCTTCCGGCGCTTCTCCCTGAGCGATCTGTTCAGGAGAATAAAACAGATTCATATTTTCATCTAACGCCAACAGAGCAAAACTGACAAACCCACCCGCGCTGAGTAGTAAAGCACCGACAATGAGCAATCGGTTTCTCCGGTGTGTCTTCATCTTTCCAAATTTCATGTTCTGAATCCTCAAACTGAAGGCTGATGCCTATTAACCGAGTGCTCGTCGGCTGAGATTATTAGCTGGGCTTATGCCCGCGAGCTAATCACTTTGCGTTACTGAGCTATTTATCCCTTTATCATTCTGGTTCTTCTCTGCCACATTAGGGCCTGCCAAATCAGCTTGATGGATCAAAGTTCGTTTCAGTGCTATTTGAAATTTCCGCGCAGCCTGAATTGGTTGAAGAATATTACCCACCAATGTAACAAGTACAATGGCGTAGCAGCTCCAAACAAATACACCATGACCTCCCATATCAACAAATTCCGCAAAATTGTCAAAGTACATAATAGACAACCCTAAGCTCCCGACTCATCGCGACATCACCCACTCTTTCACCCAATTAGTACGGGACTCACGATGCAATATTTCGGTTCTAATACGCAACATCCAAGTGGTGAAAAAGAACAAGTAATAGCCGATCACCATGATTAGAAGAGGCATCCACATTTCCGCTGGCATTGCAGGTTTCTCGGTAAGCGAAAAGGAAGCAGGTTGGTGCAGGGTAAACCACCAGTCCACTGAAAATTTGATAATAGGCAAGTTAATAACGCCGACTACTGCAAGGAGCGCCGCTGCCCTTCCCGCAGCCTCTCTGGACTCCATCGCCGAACGAAGTGCAATAACGCCAACAAAAAGGAAGAAAAGTACGAGCGTGGATGTCAGCCTGGCATCCCAAACCCAATAGGTGCCCCAAGTGGGTTTACCCCAGATAGCGCCAGTCACAAGTGCGATAAATGTTATAGAAGCCCCAATCGGTGCCGCACATTTCATAGCAATGTCGGCTAATTTGATTTTCCAGACGAGAAACACTACCGCTGCACTTGCCATCATGACATAACTCGATTGTGACAATATCGCGGCAGGCACATGGACATACATTATTCGAAAACTATTGCCTTGTTGATAGTCTTCAGGAGCGAACGCTAGACCCCATACAGCACCAACAACCAAAAATAAGATTGCACCAAATGCGATCCATGGGAGCAACTTTCCGCTAATGTCGTAGAAAAATCTTGGAGAACCCAGCTTATGGAACCATTGCCACATATCTTTTCGAACGACCTCTGACGCCTGACGATTCATCACGGATGACCTAACGCTCGGCACCCCACTTATTCGGAGGAGAATTCTATCAGAAAGACGCCTAATTGCCGATTCGCAAAAGTGCTAAAAGTCACATTTTTAATATAAAACAAACATACGTTCATAGTTTTGGACGTACGGTGACGGCGTCAAAAGGAATACGTAGCGGAGGTGATTCAAGATCACATATTGCTGCCTTTTCCAAGACCAAACCAAGACCAAGACCAATACCAAAACCAATACCAAGATGCCTTAGCTAAAAGAAGACAGCTATTCAATATGGATAAACATTTGACGACTTTACACGCTCGCTATTGGCTAAGAGAAATACGAATGCCGGCGCAGGTTGCTAGTGGCGCAAAGCCCAAAGAGAGCATCAATATAGCGCCCAACCAAAGCATATGCCCTTCAAAATTTCCAGCTACAACGCCAGTATGGACCATCGCCGTCGCAAGAATCAGCACTGGCACGTATAGTGGCAAGATTAATATGGCAATGAGCACCCCGCCTTTTTTGAGGCCTACAGTTAAGCTGGCGCCAATTGCTCCAAGCAGGCTCAATATCGGCGTAGCAACACAAAGCGAAAGCATCAGCGCTTCCAATCCAGTTGCATTCACAAATAGCATCATCCCCAGCAAGGGGCTTAAAAGCGTCAAGGGCAACCCAGCTAATAACCAATGGCTAATGATCTTGCCGAATACGATCAAATAAAGAGATTCCCCAGTCAGGGACATCTGCTCCAACGAGCCATCATCAAAATCACTCTTAAACATCATGTCCATTGACAGCAACGTTGATAATAGCGCGGCTACCCAGATCACGCCTGGTGCGATTTCGCTCAAGACTTCTTCTGACGGGCTTATTCCAAGAGGGAACAGGCTAATAACGATGACAAAAAACACCAGGGGATTCATCATATCAGCAGGATTTCTTGCCATGACGACCAGATCCCGCTTAATCGTTGCCAACAACAAGTTCAAGCGCTTCCACCTAGTATCAAGGATCGCACTTTAGTATCGATGTTCACGGTTTGATGACTAGTAAGAATGATAACTCCACCGTGTTTCAAGTGCTGGCCCATTATTTCTTCAAGGCGCGATACGCCCGCCACATCTATCGCACTGAACGGCTCGTCTAGAATCAGAACTTCGGGTGGCGAGAGAAACAGCCTCGCCAAATTTACGCGCTTTCGCTGTCCTTCTGACATAGAACCGCAAAGGACTTCCTCGTATCCATCAAGGTTCACTTCACTCAAGGCTTTGCGTAACAGCGACTCATTTGCCTCGCTCCCCGCCAAACGACTGAGCCAAGCCAAGTTTTCAAGCGCGGTGAGTTGATCCTTCACCCCTGGTTTATGTCCGATATAAAGTGGGTATTGCTCGGTTTCCCAATCAATTTCGCCTTCATATTCTTCGTAGAGGCCACACAAAATTCTAAGTAATGTCGTCTTACCCGCTCCATTGCCGCCTTGAACACGCAGCAGTTCGCCGCCTTGAACAGCAAAGCTGACATTCTCAAATAAAACGCGATGCTCACGCTCACAGGTAAGGTGGTTAACTTGTAACATATAACAATTATATAGGTAGTTGAGGGGTAATGTTGAGTTCCCACCTGCCGATAACCCGAGTATGCATATTCTATCTACAAATACTCCATCAAGTGTTTCGGTGAATTCTTCAGCAACGGCTTCAGTCAGCACCTCAGGACAACCGGCGCCAAGTAACACCGAAGTTCAAACAGCCAGTGGCGTTACGCCACAACACGCTTCAGTAAAAGGCACTACATCACCCGGGACAATACCAGCTACAACAGCAACGCCAGTATCAACATCAACAAAGACCTCAAACCTTGATTCGCAGCTCGCGCAAATTATTCGCCTGTTGCCGCAACAACAAATTCTTGAGGCAAAACTGCTTAAGTCTGGGCAGCTGATACAGCTTCCGCTACCAGGATCGACTGCACTCTTGACTCAGCAATCAACCGAGAACAATCAGCTTAACCAGTTATTGCGCAAGGCAGCAGACTTACTCCGGCCACCGACGCCACGGGGACCCGATTCAAACAACCTTTTAAGCCGACTACAAAGCGCGTTGCCAAATAACGCGACACATTCTTCAAGCCCGAACACGTCTCAGGCTTTTTTAAACAACCCAAATGAGGGCCCAAAGCTCATTCAATTAGGTCAGCTGATCGCTGTTGCAAAAAACAAGTCTGGTTTTCAAATTGAGTCCAGCAACAACGGCGTAAACCAACATTTGATTCGCCTGTTATTACCTAGTGACAAACCTTTGAATCGGTCATTATCTGATTTGGCAGCATTAGCCCAGCAAGGCCAACCAAAATCAATCACCCGCAATACTGCGGCACCGGCTGGCGGCTTGACGCTAGCATCAATTTTGAAACTCATTCCCCAATCACAAGACATCTCTCCAGATGTTATTCGCCAAACGGTGAATCACGCAGGGTTATCGACAGATACGTTAAGAGGGACAAGTCTCGGAACCTTGCTGCTAACCCTCATAAAACAGCTTCAGCCAGGCGCAGATCTGACGCAAGCGACACAGGCCACTCCACAGCCCGCGTCAGCTGAGTCGATTACAAACGCAAACACGATGCGTCAGCTCGCGACGGACGCCTTAGCAAAAATAATATTTAGTCAATTGAGACCTCTCCTAGAAGCTACAAATGATGGATTAGAAAGCAGACGACTTGATTTTTTAGTAAAACACGAAGATCAATTCAGTGTTTTCGATCTGGGGATTAATAAGCAAGTGCGTCCCCCTGAACAAGAAGAAACGCAAAGTCAGGCCGATTCAGATAAACCAAAAGCGCGTAGATGGGATGTCAGGCTGAATTTCAACTTGGAACAACTAGGGCAGATTACAGCAAACATTAGTTTCACCGAGGATATCTCCCTTGACCTCACCTTCTGGGCGGAGCGATCTCAAACCTTTGAACTACTTAATCACCATGCCAAGGGATTTAAAGAAAACCTGGGGGAATCTTTAACACTGATCGCAGGGCAACAGACAACCCAGGGTCAAGAGAACAAATTCAGCCAGCGACAGAGTGGCAATCCGAGAATCTCAATTTCATTGGCGGTCATCAATGAATCGCATCCAGAACCCAAAATAAGCCTGAGCTCACAATTAGTGGATATTAACGCATGAGTCATAACGAGAACCGGGGTGGCTTTTCGAATTCGAGTAAAGCAGGTGGCAACTTTCAACGCCCATCACAGGCCGTGGCCCTATACTACGATGGCCAGACAGCCCCCAAACTAACTGCTAAGGGTGAAAATGAACTGGCGGATGAGATAGTCGCTATAGCTGAGGCGTTCCAAGTTCCAACATTCAAGCAATCGGACCTTGCGCAACTTTTATACAAGCTGGATTTAAACGAAGAAATACCACAGGCACTTTACGTCACCGTGGCGGAGATTCTATCTCTTGCGTACATATTAGAAGGTAGAACACCGGAAGAGATCCATCGGCCTGTCAGGACTAAGCCGCAGCAAACTTGAAGCAATTTCCTTGTAACTATCTACTAGAAACAATCTCCTAGCAACGACCTAACAACTTATTTCAACAACTTGCAGCCTACCAATTATAGTTAGCGCATGGGTATTTTTGGACGGGAACTAACTCGTAAGCTCCGTTGAAAAGAAATGCTTTCTAGGCCCTGCTTCTGTGTTGAGGTCCGATATGAGCAATAATCTCCGCTTCACTGCGGGATACGCCCAGAGCTTCAGACAACCTGCGTGCATCAGCACCCTCAGAGAATAAGCGCTCTACTGCTGAATCCAAATCTCCACTTCCAAGGCTAGAATAGGAAGGCTCGTCGATATTGGTCACATCATTTGGTGATCGAAAGTCAACGATGTCTGCCGTCATACCAGCACTATCACTCCGACGTCCCCGCGGCTTCTGAGCTTGACTGCGATAACTACTACCCTGTTCGCTGCTCTCAGGGTATGCAACTGCCCCCTCGACTTCGGCTTTAGCTGCGCTCAAACCTTCGTTTTGTAACTGCAGATAGCGTATATGCTTAGCCATGCCATAACTGGCCTGATGGTGAGCTTCGGTTTCGACCCTGAATGAGTCGAATTTTTTTGCAAGGTTAGCTCGTTGAACATAAATCAAGGAGAAACCTAGAGTGACTATTACAAGCGCAATCCATGCGACAGATATCTCGACGTCCATAATCTCAAATATTCCTAAACGTTAAAATTACAATGATATTTAGACAAAAATTTTTTATCTTTTAAACTAAAGTTTATTCGCATCAGGTCAAGCTTATTTCGTCAGCATTTTGTCCAGTTCAACCAAAATCAATAGCTCATTATTCTTGTTACAAACACCTTGAATAAATCGCGTGCTTTCATCGTGCCCAACACCCGGTGGGTTCTCCACCTCGGACTGACGGAGGTAGACAACCTCAGAAACTCGATCAACCAGGATTCCGACGACATGCTCTTCTGTCTCTGCAATCACAATCCTAGTGGAATCAGTAATCTCTCCATCAACTAGTCCAAAACGCTTTCTGGTATCAATCACCGTGACAACGTTTCCTCTCAGGTTGATGATCCCAAGCACATAATCCGGCGCTCCGGGGACTGGTGCAATCTCGGTATAGCGAAGCACTTCCTGAACCTGCATGACATTGACACCATAGGTCTCTCCTTCAAGCCGGAAGGTCACCCACTGTAAGATCGGATCATCTAATTTCTGAGCATGCATCGTCATATGGCCGAAATCTAATTTATAAAACTGATACTTTAAATATAGTCGAGCGGGCCACACCCGCAAGTTTCAGATAAAGATAAACGTAGTGAAGTTATTCTAGAGATGCAGATGTCGCGAGTTGCTGGTCCACCATCTTCTTCACGGGCGAATCAACAGCATCTGCTTCGAGCAAAAATTGGACAAATCGTTGGTAGGCCTGAACACCTTGGCAACGTGGAAACAAGAATGACGGCGGCACACCCATTCGGCTTGCATCACGCAATTTGGTGTCCGTTGGGACAATAATGGGAGATATCTTTCCACCATATAGATTCTTAAGCGACATCAGGGTTCGTTTACTTGCATTCGTTCTCTTGTCGAACATTGTGGGCAATATTTTATAATTAAGATCGACACGCGATGAGGCCAACATTTTTAGGACTTTGACCATCCTCTCCAACGCCTTGAGCGTCAAAAAATCGGTCTGAGCTGGAATAATGAGCTGTTCACATGCGACTAGCGCATTAACCATTAACTTTCCAAGCCCAGGGGGAGTATCAATCACAACATAATCATACTCTCTGGCTAGACTCCTAAGAAAAGATTTGACGACAAGTCCTTTGCCCTTCACCGTCTCGTTGCTTTTCTCTAGTTTTGCCAGCCCGATAGAACTACCGATCAGTCGAAGGTTCCCGAACCCTGTATCACGCGCCTGAACTCTAGTCGGTTGATCGAAGATATCGTAGGCTGTACCAATCACTTTATCAGGGTCTTGTTGAAAATAAGTTGTCAGCGAACCCTGTGGGTCGAGATCCAGCATAAGAGTCCGATAACCCTGGCTCGCGAGATAATCAGCGATCGCAACCGTTGTGGTCGTTTTACCCACCCCACCCTTTTGGTTCGCAACTGTCCAAATATGCATCCCTAATTTTCCTCTCTTTGTGTTGAGGACTTTGCTTCATCACGCTCAATTTGTTGCAACAATTGAAGTAGCAACTCGGGGCTTACATTGTCCAAATCAAATTCACTCTGAAAATCTTTAGCAGCGGGAGCATCGACTTCCGCTGGAGCTCGCTTCACTTCATCAAGATTCTTTGCGTCGTTCGCCGCCGCCAGTGCGGCACTATTCAGACTGGTTCGCTTAAGGCGAAAAACGACTCTTCGGTTTTTCTCTCGGCCCTCCGGTGTCGCATTGGAGACAAGAGGTCGAGTATCAGAGAATCCAGTCGCATTTAGTCTAATGCTGGATATTCCTGCATTTTCCAACAGACGGACCACTGCCGCCGCTCTCGCTGCCGAAAGCTCCCAATTAGATGGAAAACGATCCGTCGATATCGGCGTGTCATCAGTATGCCCCTCAACAATAATTTCACCGTCGTACACAGACAAAGTCAGCGCGATATCTCTCAAAGCATTGACAGCCACAACTTCTGCGCTGCCGCTTCGAAAAAGAACGGATGAGTCCATTGTAATAAGCAGCCATTCCCCTTCATCGCTATTGGTGGCGACATCCGCATCCAAAATAGCTGTTAACATTTCGCTATCGGCCTTATCCTTTATCATTCTTTGTTCCCCACTAACTATATTGTTAGCAGACGTCATATTTTGATGGCCTGAACCTCCTTCATTCGACCCAACGCCACCAGAAAAACTCTCCGAGACCAACCCAAGCTTTGTCACATCAACCTCTGACATGGAGAACATCACGACAAAGAATGCTAGCAGCAGTGTGAGCAAATCAGCATAGGAAAGTAGCCAGCGATCACGATCAGGTCCCGAACTCAATTCGCCACTCGCCACCCTGCTCTTATAAAAGCCTGAATGAGGACCCATCATCATCTCATCGCTCCTGCAAGACTATTCAGCCGCGATTCAATCACTTTGGGGTGCTCGCCTTCTGCTATTGCAACCAACCCTTCAACAAGCAAGAGTTGCGCTGCTATATATTCCCTGATCAGTTCACGCAGTTTCCCTGCAATAGGATACAAAATCAGGTTAGCGAGGCCCACGCCATAAATTGTGGCAACAAACGCAGTTGCAATACCAGAGCCCACCATCTCAGGATTATCGAGATTACCCATGACATGAATGAGCCCCATTACTGCGCCTATAATACCTATCGTTGGTGCATAACCTCCCATATGATCGAAGATACTAGCGGCTCTACAATCTCGTTGTTCAAGACTCACAATGTACTCTTCTAACCTATGTCGAAGCTTATCCGGCTCATAGCCATCAGTGAGCAGACGTAACCCTTTTCGAAGTAATCGATCCTTTTCACGTTCGGCCTGATTTTCCAGGCCCAACAAACCATCTTTTCTGGCGGTACGTGACAAAAAGAGTATTTTCTTTAGTTGATTGGCAGTCGAAATTTTCGGCGGGAATAACATCCAAGATAAAAGAGAAAACCCACGCATGAGGACGCTGAAAGGTGTCTGCAGAATGATGGCACCGAGCGTACCCCCGAATACAACCAATGCAGCAGGCGCGTTTACCAGGGAGTCGAGGTCACCGCCTTCTAAAATATTTCCGGTAATTATCGCGGCAAAAGCTATGCATACACCAAGTATGCTTAGAAAATCCATTTCCTGCGCCTCATCCTGAGAACTTATTTGGCTATCTTAACGATAACCCTGAGCTTATTTAACTTAACCGTAGCGTTTTAACATCCCCGGAACGTCCAGTATTAACGCAATAGTGCCATCACCGGTAATCGTTGCCCCCGCCATTCCAGCAGTGCCATGTAACATTTTACCCAGTGGTTTTATTACTACTTCTTCTTGTCCTATCAATTGATCGACCACAAAACCCACCCGTTGATTGCCGGCAGAAACAATGACTACATGACAATCGCTTGTCTCGTTGGCTGACTGTTGAACGGAACTCTGAACCAACCAATTTTTAAGATAGTAGAGTGGTATCGCTTTGTTCCTAACAATAATAACTTCTTGGCCATCAACGATATTTGTATCATTTAGATCGAGGTGGAAAATTTCATTAACCGAGACTAAAGGCAGAGCAAATGTCTGATTCTGCAACATCACCATCAGCGTTGGCATAATCGCCAGAGTTAAAGGCACCTTGATCACAATTCTTGTGCCTTCACCGAGCTTAGATTCAACGTCAACAGAACCGTTGAGTTGGGTGATTTTAGTCTTTACGACATCCATCCCCACTCCTCGGCCAGAGACATCGGAGATTTCTTCTTTAGTTGAGAACCCCGGCGCAAAAATCAAATTAAAGCACTCACTGTCATTCAACCGATCCGCCGCATCTCGGTCAATCGCCCCTTTTGATACTGCGATCTCACGAATCACGTCTGGATCCATACCTTTGCCATCGTCTTTTATCACCAAAAGAATATGGTCGCCTTCTTGCTCAGCAGATAATACGATCAATCCAGCTCTAGTTTTACCTGACGCCACCCTTTCTTCAGGCGATTCGACACCATGATCAACGGAGTTCCTAACAAGGTGAACCAGTGGGTCTGCTAGCGCTTCAACAAGATTTTTATCCAGATCGGTTTCCTCTCCCACCATCTCTAGATTAATTTCTTTTTGTAAACTACGTGCCAAGTCTCTTACTACCCTTGGGAATCTACCAAATACTTTCTTAATTGGCTGCATCCTAGTTTTCATCACAGCTGTTTGAAGATCGGCCGTCACAACATCAAGATTAGAAACTGCTTTACCCATATCTTCATCTTCGATATTTAAACCAAGTCGAACCAGACGATTTCGTACAAGTACTAGCTCACCGACCATATTCATGATGTCATCTAATCGTTTTGTATCGACTCGAACGGTAGCTTCAGCAGTTTCTTTAGGCGCAGATTTAGATTTTCCAGCGATGTTTTCCTGTCTTTTCTTCTCATTCACCAACTTAGGCGCTATTGCTGCTGGCGACGCCTCCCCTAAAACTGTTGGATTCACTAGTGGCGAGCTTTCAACGTCTTTTTCAACTTCTTTAGAGTCAACAACAGCAGGCTTGTCACTTGCATCGTAATCATCTAATAGCCTTTGAAATTCATCATCTGTAATCTCATCACCAGCAGCTTTAGGTGGAAGCTCCGCAACAATAGCATCTGCTATAGGCGTTTGATTATCAGCGTCTTCATTACCCTCAGCTGTCAGTGAATCGAGCAAAGCTTCAAACTCTGCATCAGTGATCATATCCGCGCTCGCATTACCCGACACTGCCGACGTGGTAGAGCCATCAGCGCTAGGTAGAGAGCCATCAGCGCTAGGTAAAGAGCCATCAGCGCTAGGTAAAGAGCCATCAGCGCTAGGTAGAGAGACCTCAGCGCTGGATAAAGAGCCTGCCGCGCTTGCTGTTAAAGAGCCTTCAACTGTGGCCGGAACGGGCATGCTCTCGGGAATACCACCCTTCGCAAAAACTGCCAGGGTGTTTATTAATTCAGGAGCAGCCGGTGATAGCGGATCTCCTGCTCGAACTTCATCAAACATTGTATTAACCACATCAAGTGTTATTAATACTGCATCCATGAGTTCTGGAGTAACGGCACACTCACCTTTTCTCAAGGTGTCGAACACGTTCTCTGCTACATGGCAGATATCCACCATTGCATCTAATTGTAGGAAGCCAGCGCCGCCTTTAACCGTATGAAAACCGCGAAATATCGAATTTAGTAACTCAGTATCGTCTGGCGATCGCTCCAGATCTACAAGTTGTTGTGATAACTGCTCGAGGATTTCTCCAGCTTCAACTAAAAAATCCTGTAGGATTTCATCATCGTCATCGCTCATGTTTGTTCCCTAAATTGCCCCTCATTAAAGAGCTCATCGAATCATTTGGTTATAAATGTGCCAAATATCTGTCTAAAGACGATTGCCAACAGCTAAGCTGCAAATAGTTAAACTCAGCGCTGCGTGCGTCATGCTATGCATGCTAAAAAAGTCTACGCAGGTTAGAAGCCGAGACTAGAGAGCAGGTCATCGACATCATCTTGGTCATTAAGCACGTCAGCACCCTTCGGCAAAGGTCCCTCGGCAAGCAAATCTTTATCACCAACATCAATTGAATCAATAACTTCCATTTCCTTTTCAAGCAAAAGATCCATATTCGATGAATTGCTCAAGCCGTCTTTCACCGTTCCTGCGACAGACAACAATCCAACCAGTTCAGATTCAGCGTTTTGAAGCATACTCATTGTTTTTTGTATTATCTGCCCACTCAAATCCTGATAGCTTTGAGCGAGAACAATATCATTAAGGCGCTGATTAAGAATGGCGCTTTCCTGCACAGAATATCCCAGAAAATCACCAATGCGAGCGTATAGTAAGCGAAAGTCGTCACCGCTAAGCTCTCTTTTCCGAAGCCGCTTCCATTCTTCAAGCAACTTACCAGATTCTTCACCTAGCGCTCGAGCAACTGGCAGCGCTTCCTCTGCAACGTCCATCGTTTTATTAGCCGCTTCCGAGGTTAGTTCGATAACGTAACCAAGGCGCGATTGGATATCTCTACCTTCCGCGCCGGGTACTTCCGAATCTACATCTAAACTAACGATGGCGCTATGCAGCCCTCGAGTGATTTTCCCGACATGGCGATACAAGCTTGCATTGCGGTGATCGGAAAACTCAATTAGAGCTTGTAACGCTGCTGCTTGATCAACTGATCCGATTCGGGCCAGCAATGCTTGCGCTTCACTTTTAACGTCAAATAGCGCGCTTTCATCAATGGATTGCATCACATCCTCAATAGTCATTACCCAGCATATTGCCGAAACAAATTATTCAGTAGTCAAGAACTTATCCTCGGCTAACTTTGTATTCTTTCAAATATCTTCTCTATTTTTTCTTTCAAAGCTGCCGCGGTAAATGGCTTTACGACATAACCATTCACGCCAGATTGGGCGGCTTCAATGATCTGATCTCTTTTCGCCTCGGCTGTCACCATTAAAACGGGTAAACCTTTCAGCTTTTCGTCTGCTCGAACTGCTTTAAGCAATTCAATTCCAGTCATTCCAGGCATATTCCAATCGGTCACGAGGAAATCAAAACCACCGGACTGCAACATTGGCAATGCTGTTTTACCATCGTCGGCTTCAGCGGTATTGGTATAACCAAGATCGCGAAGCAGATTTTTGATAATCCGTCGCATAGTGGAAAAGTCATCCACAACCAGAATTTTCATTTGTTTATCCAAGGAAACCTCCGTCCTTAAACCTGAGTAAATTACTCAGGTTTGCTCCTCCGTCTTGAAATACCTTTCAAATCCGGCCGTAAGATTAGTAATTGCGTTCGCCCTAGTGTGTCTCCACACCATATATTGAGCTTAGTAGGAGTTCGATGTTTGGCCAGTTTTTACTATGAATCTATCCAATCACCGAGCTTAGAACGAAGTCGAAGCGCTGCTTGCGTGTGTATCTGGCTCACTCTAGACTCACTTACACCGAGAACCTCGCCAATTTCTTTCAAATTTAGCTCATCATCGTAGTACAACGATAGGACTAGCTGTTCTCTTTCTGGCAGGGTCGAGGTAGCTTCAGCAAGGCTTGATTGAAAATTACGTTTTTGTATTTGATCTAACGGATCTGGGGTTTGAGCGTGGATCCCGCTAGAGTCCGTTTGCGGTAACTCTTCAAAACTGAACAACTTACTACCCGATGCGTCCTTTAGAATTGAAAAATACTGACTAAGGGTTACCCCCATCTCATCTGCGACTTCTCGATCGCTGGCATCACGACCAACCTTAGCTTCAACAGATTTCATCGCCGCTGCAACACTCCGAGCATTTCGGTGGACAGAGCGCGGCACCCAATCACCTCTACGAACCTCGTCTAACATCGACCCTCTGATTCGAATACCGGCGTAAGTTTCAAAACTTGCCCCCTTACCCGAGTCATACTTACCAGAAGCTTCAAGCAACCCCATCATGCCGGCTTGCATCAGATCGTCAGTTTGAACACTAGATGGCATTCTTGAAATTAGGTGGTGAGCTATTCTTTTCACTAACGGTGCATATAAACGCACCAACTCATCAGGAGAAGGAACTTGATGCTCGCTATAGGCACTGATACCGCTCGCTGTCGTCACGTTAGAACTCACCTCTTACACGTAAATTCATCCATAAAGAGTAATTTTTATGCGTCATCGTTTTAGTGCGCACTCTGTGAGACTAGTTGCTCTACAAAAAATTCAAGATGGCCTCTTGGTAAATAAGATATCGGCCATTTGTTAACATTTAGCGCGAGCTCACGGTACGCGATTGAAGCTTTACACGAAGGATATGCGTCATAGACTGCTTTTTGTCTTTGAACTGCCTTACGTACACATTCATCGAACGGTATGTTGCCAACGTGTTGAATCGTGACGTCCAGAAACCTGTCAGTAACCCCCGTCAACTTACGATATAGCAATTCTCCTTGCTGTTTCGTCTTAGTCATATTGGAAACAAGCTTGAAACTATCAATACCATGCTCTCTGTTGAGGAGCTTTAACAACGCATAGGCATCAGTAATTGACGTTGGTTCATCACAAACCACCAGAACAATTTCCTGTGCAGCTTTAACAAAACTAATCACCGTGTCCGAGATACCCGCGGCTGTATCGACCACCAGAACGTCCATCTGATCACTGAGTTCACTGAATGCCTGGATAACCCCCGCATGCTCTCTCGGACCTAAATTGACCATATTCTGCGCACCGGAGGCAGCAGGTACCACTCTGATTCCTCGCGGCCCCTGTACAAGAATGTCTTTAATGTTTGCCTTACCATTAATAACGTCCTCAATCGTCTTACCCGCTTTTAGCCCGAGTAGAACATCAATATTCGCTAGACCGAGGTCGGCATCCAGCAGGGTTACTCTCCTGCCAAGGTCTGCCAGAGCTAAACTCATATTCAAGGAGACGTTGGATTTTCCAACTCCACCTTTGCCGCCAGTTACTGCTATAACCTGTACCGGGTGACTACTCATAAATCTATTTTCCCGTAGTTGTGACTGCATACAGCAAAAAACCATACCCAGCTGAAACCTTTCACAGCTAACACTTGTTACAACTGTGAAACTGTTTCGTTTCTCTTATTAGTAAAGTCTGCATTACGCTCTTTAGCAACTTGGCAACGAAGTAGCTTCATCGCTTCTCGAACCAAATCAACACTATTTGCTACTTGTACGTCCTCAGGTATGTGCGGCCCATCAGTCGTGTAAGCGACTGGGATGCCTGATTTGATCACTAAACTCAGCGCAGGGCCAAGCGTGCAGCACTCATCTAGCCTACTCAGGACTAGCCGAGTCGACACCGCTGAACCCGAATACCTTTCCAACACCAAATCCATTACATCGGCCTGTAGATAAGCTGGGAGAACAAGAAGGCGAGAGATGTCAGCGTTTACCTGCTCTAATTTGTCCAGCTCAAAAAGTAGATCCGGATCATTTAGACCCAGGCCAGGCATATCAATCGCAACAAATTGTCGTTTTGCAGTTTTTGCGACCGCCTCTTCCAATGAATAATCAACGCCTACTCGAAGAAATGGCACACCAAGTAACTTTGCGATTTTGCCTAACTGCTGCATGGCACCCGCTCGATAGTTGTCACAGCCAATTATCGCTGTGGAATCAGGACCAAACTTTTTGACTTGGAGCGTCATTAATTTGACCAGCGTCGTCGTTTTGCCACCGCCTGCGGGTCCAACAAAAGCCTGAAATCCACTTTTAACAGACTCACCGTCGGCCACCGTGATCATGTTCTGCAGGCGGGATATGACTTCATCTATGCGGCGACAATCCAGTAACTGGGCAGAAATGCTGGGATTTAGTTGCAGATCTTCGATCAGCCCCCTAGGGGTAAGCTCAACCTCACTACCGGCATGGTCGCGATCCGTCACATTTCTGAGAATCGCGTCAAAAACAGAACTATCATCTCCACTTCTATTATTCTCTCCTGACGTTCTCTTATTCCCGCTCGATGCTCCTTTATCCTCGCCTGAAGTAGCCGGGATGCTCACCTGGACAGAAGTTTCTTCGGTCGCCACAACAGCACTAAGCATTTTTATCCGCGCTCGATGGTATGCTTCCGACGTTCGCCGACCATGTCCTTTACGATCGTCATCAGCAGCTTCTTTGTTCGATATTCTGGCTTCCTGAATCAGCGACCGCCTACCCTGCGCTCCATCGTAAGAATCAAGACCATTTTTTGGACCTAGTGAGACCTTGTCATATTGGTCATATTGGTCATATTGATCGTCTCGGTCATCTTGCATCGACTCATATTCCACAAACAATTCTATTCGTCCGCGTCTGTTTAGCGTCTTTACAATCATTGCATCCGGACCAATTTGATCTCGAGCAATTCTCAGACCCTCTGCCATGTTGTCAGCAATAATTTTGGTAACAGTTTTCATTTTGCTACACTCTCAGTAAATGCTTTACCCAAACTACTAAAGCTCTCGTTACCCTCACCGATCATCATCATTGTCCAATTGACGCAACAATGGTGATTTTTTTATCTTCCGGTACTTCTTGATATGAAAGCACACTCAATCCCTGAACGGAGCTACGTACGAATCGATACATCGCCCGTCTTATTTGAGGAGAAACTAATAACACAGAGGCATTACCGGCTGTTTCTTGACGCTGAGCGGCTTCAGCAATTGAATTGTGAAGCTTTTCCGCCATTGTCGGCTCTAAGACCATCTCGTCAGTAGCAATAGACCCCGCCTGTCTTGCTTGTTGAACCGCCTTATGAATAATCTGCTCCAGTGCTGGGTCGAGCGTGATGACAGGCAGTTCCAATTGATTGTCTATTAACTGGTGAACAATAATTCTGGATAGCGCCACCCGCGCGCAGGCGAGAAGAGAGTCCGGATCTTTCGCCGTTGAGGCAACCATCGCCTCTGCAATAGTACGTAAATCTCTTACCGGCACACCTTCCTTCAACAGCCTCTGCAATACATTAAGCAGCCCACCGAGTGACACAATGGCCGGAACCAATTCTTCTGCAAGTTTGGGATTGCTCTCAGCCAATAAATCAAGCATATGTTGAGCTTCTTCATGGCCTAACATTTCGGCTGCATGCGTACTCAGCACCTGATTCAAGTGAGTCGCGACCACAGTACCTGGATCTACGACGGTATAACCCAGGGTCTGTGCATGATCCTTGTTGCTAGGCTCAATCCAAACTGCATCTAAGCCGAAAGCCGGGTCTTTAGTATCAATCCCGTCCAATGGACCAAAAACCTGACCAGGATTAATTGCGAGGTCTCTGTCTTGATGCACAACACCTTCACCGCTGGTGACCCCCATCAATGTAATTCTGTATGCATTAGGTAACAGTTCAAGATTGTCGCGAATGTGAACTGCTGGCATCAGAAAGCCCAGCTCCTGGGATAGCTTTTTACGGACACCCTTAATTCTTCCTAGTAATTCCCCGCCCTGAGACTTATCGACTAAAGGAATCAGCCGATAGCCAACTTCCAATCCGATCATGTCCACTGGAGAAACGTCATCCCAACCCAATTCTTTCGGTTCTGCTTCAGCTAAAGCGATTCCCGCTTCTTTCTCTGCCTCAGCCTCTTCCAGCGCAGGTTTTTGTTTTCTGAAATGATTTATCAGATAAGCACCAATTCCAGAACCTATAGCAAGCGTCAAAAAGACAAAATGTGGCATGCCAGGAATGACACCCATAATGAACAAGACCAAACCCGCGACCGCAAGCGCTTTAGGGTCGTCAAACATTTGACTCAAGACTTGGCTACCCATGTCCTGCAAGTCATTAGCTCTGGTTACCATCAACGCAGCGGCGGTTGAGAGTAAGAGCGAAGGAATCTGTGCTACCAGTCCATCGCCGATGGTCAGAAGTGAGTACTTTTCGACAGCCTCACCAAACGGCAAATCATGTTGCGCGACGCCGATTGCTAACCCACCTAGAATGTTAACAGCTAAAATCAGAATGCCAGCAACAGCATCACCACGCACGAACTTACTAGCCCCATCCATCGCGCCATAAAAGTCAGCTTCAGCTGACACATCATTTCTACGTTGTTTTGCCTCTTCCTGCTCGATCATTCCAGCATTTAGGTCAGCGTCTATCGCCATTTGCTTTCCCGGCATAGCATCCAAGGTGAATCTGGCGCTTACCTCTGAAATTCGACCTGCACCCTTAGTCACAACAACAAAGTTAATGATGACCAGAATGAGAAAAACAACAAGTCCAACAACATAGTTACCTCCGACAACAACTTCGCCGAAGGCTTGAATCACTTTCCCGGCGGAATCACCACCATTGTGACCATCCAACAATACAACCCTTGTAGAAGCTACATTCAGAGAGAGTCGGAGCAAGGTTGCAACCAACAATATTGTTGGGAACAGCGCAAAATCGAGTGGCCGACGAGAATAAACCCCGACGAGCAACACAACTAACGCCATCGCGATATTAAAAGTGAATAACAGGTCCAATAGAATCGGAGGTACAGGCAACGTCATCATCGCTAGAATGATAAGTAAGAGAAGCGGTATGCCAAGACCGCTATGCTGAATGCCTTTCGCAGTTTCTATCGCTGAAGCACGATCTAAGCCAAAAGCTGCTGGATTCAAGTTCACAAATTTACTTCCCTGTTCTGAACTGATGCCTACTGGCAGGGCTGTTCATAAATAGAATGCTGTCAAAAAGAACCCATGACATATTCCAAAAAAACGCTAATAAAATGACACTAATTGCATACCTTAGGAATAGTGCAATAAGAGGGCCAACTTGAGATGAAAATTGATTTTTTTGAACGATGTGAGGAAATGATAGATTTTGGCAGCAATGGCTAGCCGCTGCCGCGTTCGAAAGCTTCACTTAATCGAAACTTTGGTTCGCCATTTGAACAAATTCTTCTGGGATGGACACATTGCCTAAAGGCTTGGGTCTTGGTGCAACATGACGTTTAAATTGTTTCAACTGAAAGACATATGCAAGCACTTGCGCCACGGCAAGATAGAGCCCTTCTGGAATATGTTCCTCTAATTTAGTCGAGTAAAAAATTGCCCTGGCCAATACCGGATAACCAACAATGGCGACGCCATTAGCCTCGCCTACTTCCCTTATCATCAGAGCTACTTCATCCTGTCCTCTCGCCACGACTCGTGGCGAAGCCATATTGGCAGGGTCATACTTCAGTGCCACTGCGAAATGCGTCGGGTTAGTAATAACCACATCGGCATCTGGCACTTCTGACATCATTCTGCCCCTCGCCATTTCCTGCTGGAGCTGGCGAATTCTACCCTTAACCTCAGGCTTACCTTCAGTACTTTTCATCTCATCTTTGACTTCCTGCAAAGTCATTTTCAACTTATTCGCGTGTTGAATGATTTGAAAGGGGATGTCAATCGCTGCGATTATGATCAACGACAAACTCATCAACAAAAATGCCAGTATGATTGTAAGCGCTGATGACGACACGGCGACCTCAATATCCTGCCTCCCCATCAACTGGATCGTTGGCGTGCTGTAATTCAAAACTAGGATTGCAACAGCGGTTACAATAAGAAACTTTCCTAGTGCCTTCGCTAGCTCCATCAGCGAATTCCAGGAGAACATTCGTTTCAGACCGGCTAAAGGGCTCATTCGGCTCATTTTTGGCGCCATAGCCTTAGCAGACATAAGCCATCCTCCCAAAGCTACCGGGCCTAGTATTGCAGCAAGCAACGTCAATCCAAAAATCGGCAATACGACCCACAGGGCATCAAGACTGGATCTTGATACATGTATTCCCATCTGCTTCACATCAAAGAAGTCAACTCTGTCGAGCACAAAATTGTAAGCGAAAAGCTCGATGCCACCCTGATAGATCCTAGGCCCAAAAACCAACAACCCTAGCGAACCGGCAACAAGCACTACGAGGGTGTTTAGCTCTTTAGAACGCGGGACTTGCCCCTCATCCTTGGCTTTCTCAAGCTTTTTGGTCGTAGCTTCTTCGGTTTTTTCTTGGGAACTGTCTTCTTCAGCCATCAGAGCGAACCATACATATTTCTCAGCATGTGAAGACATTCTGAAACTAAAGAATGATATTGCGGTAAAAACCCATTCAAACCGATCCACATAATGATCAGCCCCATCAGCATGGTAAAGGGAAAGCCCAATGTGAAAACATTGAGTTGCGGAGCAGCCCTGGTCATAACTCCGAAAGCAAAATTAATGATCAGGATTGCCGTAACGGCTGGTAATGCCACAAACAAAGCACTCGCAAACAACCAGGTGCCCACTTCTGCTACCTTGATCACACCCCTAAATTGCCATTCAGTACTAATCGGAAGGACACTAAAACTTTCGATCAGTACTTCAAAGGCAACAAGGTGACCGTTCAAGGACAAAAATATGAGCGTTGTTAGCATGAGGTAAAATTGACTGACAATCGCCACCGAAATCCCGTTGCCTGGATCAATCATCGAGGCAAAACCCAGCCCCATCTGCATGGCAATCATTTGCCCAGCCAAAATAAATATCTGAAACATAATCTGAATTAGGAAAGCCATACTCACACCAATCAGAATCTGCTCAGCGGTAATAACGTATGACTGCAAGGACAAAAGATCAACAACAGGAACATTTGTCAGATTTGGAGAAACCAAAATGGCCATTAGCGTCGCCAAACCAGCACGAATCCGCATTGATACCAGCCTTGTACCAATAATAGGCATGACCATGAGAAATGCACCGATTCTGAATAACGGCCAAAGGAAACGACTTACATATTCCAACATCTGGGCTTCACCTATTTCCATACCCATAGTGCTTTTTAACCTATAAATATTGGTATATTGGTGATAAGTCGATTTGCATGCTCAATAAGCATATTCAATATCCAGGGACCCAAAACCATTATGGATGCAAGGGTCATCAACAGCCTCGGTAGGAAACTTAAGGTTTGTTCGTTGATCTGCGTCGCCGCCTGAAACATGCTGACGATCAACCCAACACCCAAACTAGGCAGGACCAATGAGGCGACAATAAGCACTATTAACATGAGCGCTTCGCCGAAAACTTCAAGAATAACGTCAGGAGACATAAGCGATTAGATCCCGAAACTAGCAGCAAGTGAACCGATCACCATCGCCCAACCGTCGACCAAAATGAACAACATCAATTTAAACGGTAAAGAGATTATAATTGGAGACAACATCATCATTCCCATAGACATCAAAACACTTGCAACAACAAGATCGATGATAAGGAACGGGATGAATAACAAAAAGCCAATCTGAAAAGCTGTCTTTAACTCACTCGTCACAAAGGCAGGTGTTAGCACAAAAAAACCGACGTCAGCTGGTGTTGCTGGCGCTGCCGCTTTTGAAATACGGATGAAGAGTGCCAAATCATCCTCACGGGTTTGCGACAACATAAACTCATGGAAAGGCACTGAAGCGCGCCGAATGGCTTCTACCGGTGGCACAGCTTCAGCCAAATATGGTTGCAGTCCAACTCTATTAGCTTCTTCTAAAACCGGTGTCATCACAAAAAGAGACAGGAATAACGCTAATCCCAATAAGACTTGATTCGACGGCGTTTGTTGCAGCCCCAATGCTTGCCGCAAAATAGCAAACACCACAATTATTCGAGTGAAACATGTCATCATCATCACAAACGAAGGCAGAAGCGTTAGCCCAGTCATAACGGCTAGGATTTGCAGCGTTACAGAATAGGTTCCACCGGACTCACTTTCCACCAGTGTGAATGCTGGAATTCCAAGGCTTCCGTTACTGGAGGCCAATGCCTGGGTCGCGGAAGCCAGTGCTGATTCGTCCGAGGTTAATGACAATGCACCATTAGACAACTGACTTTCAATCAATGAAGGAGAAGCCATCGAGTCTAAAGCGGTTGATTCACCTCTCGCTTGCGCAACAAGTAGCAATAGTAACGCTATGATTAGAAAAACCGTACGGCTCATCGTTGACCTTCTTTAACTTTACAAAAAATTCTCAAAATCATACTGACCCTTAAAAACGAGTACTTATTGTTTTATCAGCCCTTCAAATTGTTGCCGGAAGCTCTTTTTAGTATCTCGTTCT
Organism: Candidatus Azotimanducaceae bacterium; assembly: GCA_047629195.1. Taxonomy (GTDB): domain Bacteria; phylum Pseudomonadota; class Gammaproteobacteria; order Pseudomonadales; family Azotimanducaceae; genus UBA4582. The sequence goes on along the minus strand of JBLHWY010000005.1, from coordinate 170 downwards.
TTATCATCTGAATCTTCAGTTGACGCTTGACTACCCATCTCCAATTGCAGGGGTGCTGCTAACGTGTGCAGCTTTGAAATACCTGCTGCACCAACGGCAATTATCAATTGCTCTTCTCCGACTTCAATAAGCACCAGTTTTTCTTTCACGCCAAGATTCAAACTTGCTAC
>JBLHWY010000004.1:0-105130 GCA_047629195.1 Candidatus Azotimanducaceae bacterium | reverse complement strand
CGTCCTGAAGAACAAGCCAGCGCTCAATAACATGATGTTAACTGGTCATAATACTGTTCGATCTATGGTCATAGGGCATGAAAAACGCACGCCAACGTCGGACGAACTCAAACAAATGCGCGCGCTCGTCGAGCAACAACTAGAGCAGGGGTCCTGTGGCTTTTCAACCGGCCTGATTTATACCCCTGGTAAATGGAGCACAACTGAGGAGATCATCGAACTCGCGAGCGCAGCCAGCGCTCACAACGCACTCTACACAACGCACATGCGAAACGAAGGCGATAAGTTATTAGAAGCCGTGGAAGAAACCCTGACAATCGGCAAGGAAAGTGACGTTCATGTACATATTTCACACCACAAGTCCGCCGGACAACCAAACTGGGGCAAAGTGCAGGAATCTCTAGCACGAGTTGATGAAGCTCTACGAACAGGCCAAAGAGTCACGCTGGATGTTTATCCCTACACAGCTGGTAGCGGTCGAATGATTGAGTACTTCAACCTCGAAAAAATAAACAGAACATTTGCTGAAGTGATCCAACTGGCAAGTTGCGCAGCATTTCGAGAATACGAAGGCAAAATGCTTAAAGACATCGCAATTGAGGAAGCTATCGACATCACCGATCTCGTTAAAAAAATACTCACTGCACCCGGCGGTGAAAAAACTATCTGCGTTCACTTCATCATTGATGAACAAGACATTGAAACCAATTTGGCACATGCCGATATGATGGTCGGGTCCGATGGCATCCCCGATCTGAGAGGCCGGCCTCATCCAAGGCTCTTCGGCACCTTTCCCAGAGTGTTAGGGAAGTATGTTCGCGAACGTGGCATTCTATCTCTGCCGGAGGCCGTGAGGCGAATGACTTCACTTTCTGCCGAAACGTTTGGCATGACAGATAGAGGTAAAGTACAGACTGGGCACTGGGCTGATCTGGTATTGTTCAACCCTGAGACCATTATTGATACCGCAACCTATGACAATCCTAAACAGGAACCAGAAGGTATCAGCATGGTCATCGTCAATGGACAAATCGCACTCGATGATGGCCAACATACCGGCACAGGCGCAGGCAAGATGTTGCGCTATAGAAGAGATGCCTACTCGTAAAATTTGGATAGTTAGTTCCCGTCTGTAAACACACATCTCAGGGTGAGTTTCGGAGACTTTTCAGATCGGTTGTTTTATAAATCAAAGGGTTATCGGAAAGTAACCTTGGAGATGCTTAACTTCCTGATAAAAACTAGCTAGCGCAAACACTTACCTCGACCCAATCTAAAACTGGAAAAAATCATGATAGAGCCTCGAATTGGCATCGATCTTGGAGGAACTAAAATTGAAGGTGTCATTCTTGATGGATCAGGAAATATCACTTTCCGGCACAGGGTCAAAACCCCTAAGAACGATTACTTTGCCACCATGGATGCCATCGCCCAATTAGTCAGCGTGCTGGATAATGAGATAAATGGAGAGGCCAATTCCCTGCCGGACCAAACCGGATCAGACCAAAAAATAACACCGCTGGGTATTGGTACTCCCGGGTCAATATCGCTGCTGACAGGCAAAATGCGAAATAGTAACAGTACTGGGCTTAACGATCAGGCATTGCGAGAGCGACTTGTTGATCAGCTAGCGCGCCCCGTGCGACTCGCCAACGATGCCGACTGTTTCGCACTTTCTGAAGCAACCGATGGCGCAGGTCGAGATGCGAATTTAGTTTTCGGCGTTATATTGGGTACCGGTACTGGCGGTGGCATCGTTCATAACAAAGCACTTCTACAGGGGGCCAATGGTATCAGCGGAGAGTGGGGCCACATTACCTTACCACTACATGCCTACCAAGCTGATGAAGATGAAACACTACCCAAACCAGAAAGAGGCAAACGAGCTTGCTATTGCGGTCGAATAGACTGTGTTGAGACTTGGGTTTCTGGCACAGGCTTTGAGCGTAGTTTCCGACAAGCAACAGAACAAACTTTAACCGGTGAAGAAATAGCAGCGCTACTTAGTTCAGATAAATCTTCGGACTTTGAGCTATCAAAGATTGCCCATCAAGTGTTCCGACAATATTGCAATCTGCTTGCTCTGGCCCTTTCAACCGTAATCAACATTCTCGATCCACACATCATTGTACTGGGTGGTGGCATGTCGAACATCGATGCTATTTATGATGAGGTGCAGAAGTATTTGCCCAGATATGTTTTTTCAGACACCGTCACTACTCGGGTTGTTAAGGCTGTCTATGGGGATTCCAGCGGCGTACGAGGCGCGGCATGGCTTTGGCCGGGCAAGACCGAGCACTAGCGACGTTCTTCTCAGCCAAAGCAATCGACACCCAAACGCCATTCAGACCCGACCCTATTTAGAAGCAGTGAGTTCAAAGTCCTCGGGGTCTGGAGAACGTGTACGCTCCCAGAATTCTCGCATAGTAAAAGGCCAATTTTGGGTCACTCGCCCATTCTTATTTTTATACCAACTACGAACGTTAGGCGCGCCCCAGGCCATATTAAGATTACCCTCATCAATCAATTCGTTGTAAGCATCATGTACGCTTTGTTTAACCTCTAGCGTGTTCTTACCTTCCTTCAACATCAAAGCAAAACAACCAAGAATGTACCTCATCTCACATTCTGAAAAAAAGATGATACTGCCATTAACAACAATGTTGGTGTTTGGTCCATACATACAAAAAAGATTTGGGAAATTTGGCATAGTGACACCAAGATATGCCCGTGGGTCACCGTTCCAGTGCTCTTGTAACTCAATACCATCTATTCCTCTAATCTCCATAGGTGCCAGAAATTGATCTGCCTGAAAGCCAGTACCATAGATTAGGACATCGACATCATATTGATCGCCTGATTCAGTCTTCAAACCCTCCGAATTAATTTCGGCAATCGGATCAGTAATAATATGTACATTTGGGCGTTTCAACGCGGTCAGCCAAGTTCCGTTGTCAACTAACATTCGTTTGCCCGCTGGCGGATACTTCGGTAGCGCCTTGTCAAAAAGATCTGGGTCATCGCCCACCATCGATTCAATATAATCTGTCAGCATCTGCCTCAACTGATCGTTCTTCTCACCCACCGAAAGCTCGCTTTGCCAACCTTCATCTTTGCGCACGGAATCCAACAAACCTTCTGAAGCTCGCCAAAAAGTGAGAAACCTAAACCATTTCTCATAAAAAGGCACCTTGTTCAATAACCAGTGTTTTCCTTTGGGGATGTCATCGTGATATTCCTCTCGAGGCGCAATCCATGGCGGCGTTCGCTGAAAAACCACAATATCTTGTGCCTCTTTCGCGATCTCAGGAATAAATTGAAACGCACTCGCTCCCGTGCCAATAACACCAATCCGCTTACCATCCAGCTTGTGCTGATCTTCCCATCTACCCGAATGGAACGCAGGACCGCTAAAGGTCCCAAAGCCCTCGATGTCGGGATACTTTGGCCGGTTAAGTTGACCTACCGCAGTGATAACGGCATTCGCAAGCAAGGTTTCTTCAACACCTTCGCCTGACTTTGTCTCTACCTTCCACATTCCACTGGCTTGTTGGAATTCAAGACGCTGAACTTCCGTATTAAGTTTGATATTTTTGCGTAAGTCATATTGAGTTGCGGTCTGATCAAAATAATCCAACAAAACCTTTTGTGGGGAATAGTGTTGAGGCCAGTCTTTTGGTGCAAAAGAATAGGAATAAGTATGGTTAGCACTATCGACTCGACAACCTGGATAGGTATTTTCTAACCAGGTACCGCCTACATCGGCGTTTTTTTCAATAATATAAAAGGGAACACCCGCTTCTTTCAATTTGATTCCCGCAAGAATTCCCGACATACCACTGCCAATAATAATGACTTTAAAAGCAGACTTCTTTTCTTGCGGAATTTCTCTAATCGCTGGTTGCTCGTAGGCATCCTCACCATGCAAGGACAATTCGGACGACAGAAAATCAAGGTATTCATCAGGTACCTCTGCCCCCAAAACAAAATCTAGCAACTCTTTGATTATCTTAACGTCCGGCGCGGGTGGCAACTTGCCTTTACTGTCCCGGAAACGCTTCAGTACCCCCAAGGCAATTTCTCTTACCGTTTCTTGATCTTGTTCGGATATTCCACCCTGCGGATCGCCAAAAAGCTCAGCGCTGGGGTTTATTTCCCTGCGAATAATATCTGCACTGCCAGTTAGATGAACCACCGCCGCCATCAAAGCAGGGATGTTGGCTTCTTTAAGGACCTCAACCAAAAAATCGTCATCTTCCGTAATATCTTCTAATGGCTTTATTGCATCTGCACTATTACTCACAAAATGTCCTTTTCATTTGTATTTGTATTGGCCTTCTACGAATTATTACACAAACCCTAGTTGTTCATACCTTGAGAATCATCGCGCTTAAACCACATTCCAGCAACCAACATACTTCAAATTCTGAAAAGAAGGGTGAAGTTCGACAGAAATCAGACAAATAATTGTAAACTTATTGTCATGAATCTGGCGCAATCCTGTTTATGAGCTATCTTTAATAGGAATAGCAGGCATCAGACAAGGACGTTATTCATAAAACATGGAAATCTTGGACATCATCAGCATCAGCGTGGCCTCAATCGCTTTAAGTGTTGCATCAGCGGCACTTTATATGACCATCAAGATTCGACAGAAACTCGGTGAGCTAAACAAACCCGCACCTGCCAAAACAAATGAAAACTTCAGTGAAATTGCAACCATGATGTCGGATGGCTCCATTGTATGGCAACGACTCGTCATACAGTGCGACGAATTAAGCGCAATGATTCCTGGATCAGTTCTACAGGGTAGTAGTAGCGAGGCTGTTGGTGATTGGCTCACACAATTGAAGGGGTTTTGCCGAACATCCAAGTCTGATCTAGACCAAGCCTATCAGCTATTCATGACTGGAGCGAAATCGATGGAACCCGATGATCTTGCCTTTCAAAGGCCCGAGATGGAAAAATTCAGTAAGGAAATGAAAAGTAATATCGTTGTAATTTCAGACCAGCTCAACCATATAAAATCTGTTCTTCGGGGTGTCCAGACGCTGGGGAACAAGCAAATGAAAATAACGCTACATCAGCCACAAGGCATACCGCATTTTCTCAGAAAAAGGAAAAAGATCGCGGAGTTACAGGCGCGACAGGCAAACCAGTATCTAAAAAGAGCATAGGTTTACCAGTATCAAAAAACAAAGTCGTGAAAGCAGGCTTCAATTCGTCACGCTGCCAGAAAATTTAATATCCAACGGCCAATTGTTTGACTGCTCAGATCGCCGCTTAATGACGCCACCCCTTCGATAAATTTATCTTCACCAACAATGTTGCGCCGAAAATTCATCAGCGTATTCGAATATTCCTTTACGAACTCAGGGTGACCCTGAAACGCAAACATATGCGCATCAATCACAAACATAGAATTGGGGCAAAAATCGTGGGTTGCTAAAAGCTCAGCGCCTTGAGGTAAAGTCATCACCTGATCTCGGTGGCTATAAAGCAGCGAAAAACTCTCCAGCTTTGGTGTCATAAACGGTTTCGTTGAAACGACGCAACTTTCATGTAAACCTATTCCCCACCCGGCATCCGAGGGCTCCGCTATTCCACTGAGAGCAAGCGCGATCATTTGATGACCAAAGCAAATACCAACTGTTTTTGTCTTTGTTTCATGCAACCTAACGACAAACTGTTTTAGTTCATTTATCCACGGCTCATTATCATATACGCTAGAAGCGCTGCCCGTAATAACATAACCGTCACACTCTGAAAGCTCGTCAGGATATTCCAGCTCGACGACATTGTAGGCGATGAACTCTAGTTCTAACCCTGGTTCTTTCGATGACTCCAGCAACGATTGAATCATGCCTGGATAGTTCCCGAACTCCTCTCGAAACTCAGGTCGGACTGAATCTGCCTGTAAAATTCCTATTTTCATATCACTTCAAAATATCTTTTCAGTTGCCAGTCGGTGACCGATTTCTCGTACTCGCGCACTTCCCAATCCCTTGATACGGAATAATGATCAACAAAAGTATCTCCAAACCAGTCACGTGCGACCTTACTCTGGACAAAACTTCTATTCGCATCACGCAGATTCCCATGCAATTGCCATTCCTCCGGAAGCTCATCCTGTTTTTCGTAAGCATTGCCCGAGACAGGTTCGCCTAGTACCAATTGCTCTTTAATACCTTGCAGCCCAGCAGCCACAATAGCGCTGGCAACCAAATATGGGTTTGCATCAGCGGAACCAACTCTAAACTCAACCCGCTGGGATTTTGTCGAACCAGGAATGACGCGCAATGCCGCCGTTCTATTTTCAACGCCCCAGGTCGCGGCAGTCGGTGCCCAAGCGCCTTTAACAAGTCTGGTATAACTATTGATGGTTGGCGATGTCATCGCCAGGAATGCCTTCATATACTTTTGTTGACCCGCAACATACTGCCGCTGTACTTCACTCATATTCCAGTCTGCATGCTCTTCAAAGAAGGAACTAGCACCAGTCTTGAAGTCGACCAACGATTGATGACAGTGGCCACTTTGGCCGGGATAATCCATCGACCACTTTGCCATAAAAGTGGCCATTAGACCTCTCTTCTGAAAAAAGCCCTTAACGAAAGTCTTAAATAGAGAGGCTTTGTCAGCAGCGTTCATTGCTGTATCCACTGCAAGCGCACCTTCCCAAACACCGGGACCTGTTTCACAATGAAGCGCCTCCAGAGGAAAATCATGATCAATACAAAAATCCATCAACTCGTGGAAAAGTTCCGAGTGAGTATTCGTGCGCAGAATTGAGTAACCAAAGTTCCCTGGACTCAGAGGCTTTAGGTTTTGATAGTTTTTCTCGCGAACAGTATCCGGGGTTTCATCAAATACAAAAAACTCATACTCAAAAGCGAGATTGACACCGAAGCCCATCTTTTCAGCTTCTGCGAGCACCGACTTTAGCTTTGCCCTCGAGCAAAGCGGGTGTAGGCTTTCTCCATCTGCGCCAACAAATTCGCCAATGAAATAGGGTGTATCATATTCATCGTGGAGTCTTCGCTCGCTAGATAAATCTAATCGATACAACACATCAGGATAGGCTGTATGCCACCCTGTATAGGTCGCATTATCGTAGAGCTGATCATCGACGTCCCACCCCAAGACACAATCACAAAAGCCTGAAGTTGTATTCGCTATCGCAGCAAACTTATCCAGACTGATGTATTTACCCCGCAACACGCCGTCAATATCAGTTACCCCCAACTTAATTCGTTGGATTCCATTTGCTCGATATTGACTGATCTTTTCTTCAACGGAGATCATATAACTGTCCTGTTCCTGTTCCTATTCATTGGCCGCCTAAAGCTCACGCCTACTCGCTCGCTCTTTTACCCGGTATTCGAATATTAGCGACTAGCTGCTGTATTTCTTCTGGTGGCGGAGGCGTTATCCTCATCACAACAGCTGATACCGCAAAGTTCATCAACATGCCAAGCGTACCAATACCCTCGGGCGAAATACCAAACCACCAATGCGCTGCATTATTCGTCTCTGGGCTAACAAACTTAAAATACGCGATATAGCAGAAGGTGAAAGTTAAACCAGTAATCATCCCTGTAATGGCAGCCTCTTTGTTCATTCGCTTAGAAAAGATACCCAGCAGTATGACGGGAAAGAAGCTCGCCGCTGCAAGGCCAAATGCAAATGCCACCACTTGTGCGACAAACCCTGGCGGATATATGCCAAACAAACCAGCAATGCCTATGGCAACTGCCGCTGCGAGTCTCGCGTAAAGCAATTCCTGTCGCTCACTAATATTTGGCTTAAACGTTTTCTTCAATAAATCGTGTGACACGGCGGTTGAAATTACCAACAAGAGTCCTGCAGCAGTCGATAAGGCTGCCGCTAATCCACCTGCGGCCACCAGTGCAATCACCCAATTAGGTAGTTGCGCAATCTCAGGATGAGCCAATACGATAATGTCGCGATCTATATACAGCTCATTTTCATTTGCCGTGGCAGAATTCGCGACAGCGCGCTGACCAGAACTTCCCTCGCCGTCAATGAAGGATGGATTAGATGGCGTCATCGCATTGCCACCTCTATATTGCACAACACCATCATTATTTTTGTCAAACCAGGCAATAAGGCCCGAGTCTTCCCATTTTGTAAACCAGTCCGGTGCCTGCTGGTAAACCATGCCATCAATATGTTCGATAAGGTTAATTCGGGCAAAAGCCGCAACGGCTGGTGCAGTTGTATACAGCAATGCAATAAAAACCAGTGCGTATCCTGCAGATATCCTGGCATCTTTAACACTTGGAACAGTAAAGAATCTAACGATAACGTGTGGTAGCCCAGCTGTACCTGCCATAAGCGCAGCGGTAATAAAGAACATATCGATTGTTGATTTAGTACCTGACGTAAAAGCTGTCATACCAAGCTCTGCACTTAGACCATCCAGCTTTTCTAGCAGATAACCGCCTTCGATCAATTCGCTGCCCAAACCGAACATTGGGAATGGATTGTTCGTTAGTGCGATAGAAATATAAATTGCAGGAACCATGTACGCAAAAATTAACACGCAGTATTGTGCTACCTGAGTATAGGTTATTCCTTTCATACCACCCAATACAGCATAGAAGAAAACAATCGCCATCCCTATGACAACTCCGGTATTAATATCGACCTCAAGAAACCGCGAGAAAACAACACCTACTCCCCTCATCTGCCCCGCAACGTAGGTAAAAGAAATAAAGATTACACATACCACGGCAACCAACCGAGCCGTGCTGGAATAGTATCGATCGCCGACAAAATCCGGCACTGTGAATTTGTTAAACTTCCTTAAATAGGGCGCAAGGAGCAAAGCGAGAAGCACATAACCTCCAGTCCAACCCATCAAATACCGTGCGCCATCTGCGCCTTCAAAAGCGATGATACCAGCCATCGATAAAAACGACGCCGCTGACATCCAGTCAGCAGCCGTTGCAGCACCGTTTGCAAGCGGATGAACGTGTCCACCAGCGACGTAAAATTCTTTCGTCGAGGCGGAACGGCTCCAAATCGCGATGCCAATGTAGAGCGAAAATGATAAACCAACAAAAATGTATGTAAGTAGCTGAGCATCCATGGATCAACCCTCCCCATCGCTGATATCACGCTTCGAATTCTGGTTCGAGCTCTGGCCTGAATCCTCACCCACAGCTCCTTCCAACGTCGAATCTTCAACCATCATTTCTTCTTCAACACCGAACATTTTGTCAAGTTTGTTCATACGCCAAGTGTAAATGAAAATGAGACACACAAAGACGAAGATAGAGCCTTGCTGGGAAAACCAGAAACCCAATTTAAACCCAAAGAGATGGAATTGATTAAGATAGTCGAGGAGAAGAATTCCGCAAACAAATGAAACAACAAACCAAACAAACAATAGAGATAACATTAAGCGAATATTCGCTCGCCAGTAGTCATTTTCCTTATCGGACATTGCAACTTCCTCAATTTCTTCTTAGTTATTATTAGGATATGGACCCGCTAAGCTTGCAAGTACATAAAAGCTTTAACCCAGATGTTTAGGATCAATGACCACGCGACCAGTGTCAATCACAGCCGCACAGGTTGTCTGAAATGAAAACTGTCCACAATACCTGTGGATAACTCTGGGGATAACTATCTAATTTTCTAAACGTATAGCAATACTAGCAGAAAATGGTACTGTACGTTTTTTGTACAGTCTATATAATTTCAATATATTCAATAACTTAGCGCGCCAAATTAATGACAAATGGTGGATAACTTGTGTAAGTCGCAAAATTCAGGCCTGGGTCAGGTTGTGAATAAACATATGCTGATAGTAAGTGAACGCCAACGCTAGAGGCGAGATTTTGCTTCTGCATGCCAAATTGCAAACAATTTATCGCCCATTTTTTTAGGAAAATCAGGCAAAGATCACACGCTCAGCTATCGGAAATATCCAGTGCATTTTCAACCATTCCCTGAGGTAAAGATTTACTGACCTTGGCGCCCAGGCCCTTAATAACCTCTGCCCGCCCAACAAGACTTCCACGGCCTGAGATAAGTTTATTGTGAGCTTTGTCATAACTCTTCTGCAAAGTCCCCAGCCTCGCCCCAACGTCCTCCAGGTCGGACACAAAGTTGACAAACTTGTCATAGAGGTCACCCGCCTTGTTGGCTATTTCCTGAGCATTCTTGTTTTGTTGTTCATAGCGCCAAATATTTTGAATCGTCCGTAGTGTCGCCAATAGCGTGGAGGGCGCGACCATTACGATATTTTTATCGAACGCATCCAGATAAAGATCATTATCCTGTTGAACCCCCAAAGAGAATGCTGCCTCGATAGGAACAAAAAGAAATACAAAATCAAGAGTGCGAACTCCGTCAAGCTTGTGATAATCCTTCTCACTCAATTGCTTGATATGTTGTCGAAGCGATTGGATATGCAACTTCAACGCGTCAGCACGCTCGGTGCCCCCATCACCATCACCATCCGCAGAGCAATAGCGTTCATAGGCTGTCAGCGACACCTTTGAATCGATAATGATGTCTTTCCCTTCGGGCAAATGGACGATGACATCAGGCTGGTAACGCTTGCCATCTTCGGATTTCAAACTGATCTGGACTTCATATTCCCGCCCTTTCACGAGGCCAGACTTTTCTAACACACGCTCAAGGATCACCTCTCCCCACGTTCCCTGGGTTTTACTTTCCCCTTTCAGCGCGTTGGTTAGGTTAATTGCGTCCTGACTGATTCTGGAGTTCAGCTCCTGAAGGTTTTTCACCTCTTTTATAAGAGAAAACCGATCTTTACTCTCTTGGTTATAACTATCGGCCACACGCTTCTCGAAGTCTTTGATCTTTTCACCCAGTGGCTTTAGGACGCTATCGAGCTGAACCTTACTCTGTTCATTAAACGTTTTTTGTTTCGCATCAAAGATTTCATGCGCGAGATTTTTGAATTCAGCATTGAGAGAAGTACGGGCATCATTCAATAGTGCTAACTTCTCTTCATTTTGTTTCTGCTGTTCATGCAATGTTGTCTGCAAGTGAGCGATCTGCTCGCGTTGGTGACTGTTATCGGCCCGCAACTGGCCACATTCCAGCTGGACCACCTCATGACCTTCAGACAGCATTTGCCTTTGTTCCTCAAGTTCCGCTAACCGCGTTTGCAGCCTTGCCTCTGCCAATTGTGTTTTTTCCATACCCTCGGTCTTCAACAACAGCTTCTGTTCAACTTCACCCATTCGTCCCTTGAGTACATCCTGTTCCATGGTTCGCGCGGCAAGGTCATGCACCATCGCTGTACTTTTCAATTCTGCCTCATGCGATTGTTGGTCTAGATCGGACTTAGCTTTGCCACGCAAGATCAGGTAAACGATGATGCCGGTGAGAAGTGGCAGGGGTAGAAATGCAGCAACCGCAAGATGGACAAAGTAAGGCTGTATGGATTCAAGATACATGGAGGCTCACAACAATGGCTCGATTTATGTCTAGTCTACCTTTCCCGATAGCTGACATACAGTTGACATACGGCAAGTGGTAAAGTCCTGCAGTAGGATAAAAGTTGATGCCTCGAGCCTATTTATCAACAACGGAGCTATCGAGTTTTGGCTCATAAAAAGGTAGGCTACGCCTTTTTCAAAATCATTCAATTAGTTGCAAGGCATTCAACATGAACGCGTCACCTAACATTATTGAAGTCTCAGTTCAGAATTTTCAAACAGAAGTTGTGGAAAAATCTCAAGAGATCCCAGTTTTTCTCGAATTTTATGCCGATGGCTCCGAACCTAGCGCACAGCTCGCGCCAATTTTAAATAAACTCGCCAACGAATTTAGTGAAAAAATCATTCTGGCAAGAATCGACGTTCAGCAGAACCCTCAAATTGTGCAACAGCTAGCTGTCAGGACGCTACCAACAATAAAAGTCATCTTTCAGGGCCAAATGGCGCAGGACCTCGAGGGTCCTCAGGAAGAGAGCACACTTCGAGAAATCATCGAGCAGATGACAATGAGTTCGGTTGAGAGGATACGTGAACAAATTAAACTCTACCTCGAACAGGGTGATAGAGCTTCGGCCATAGATCTCCTTCAGCAAGTCATTGCGGAAGAGCCCAAGAACCACGCTCTTCAAACTGAGCTCTCAGATCTCCTTATCATGGAGAACCGCATTGACGAGGCGAAACAAATACTCGTCAGCCTGCCTGCTGATGCAGAAGGCATCAGCAAGCCGCAGAACAGGATTGCTTTTATAGAAATGGCGAATGAACTGCCAGCGCTCTCTGAGCTATTGGCCTCCAGGGAAGCAGATGAAGACAATCTTCAAATTCAATACGACACCGCCGTCAGATTGATCGCTGATGATCAGATCGAAGCAGCATTAGAAGGCCTGCTCACGATGCTGAAAAAGGACAAAACCTTTGAGGATGAGCTAGCTCGCAAGACGATGATCAAAATATTTGAATTACTGGGTAAAGGTGACAGCATGGCGACGGCTTATCGCCGCAAGATGTTCACTTTCCTGCACTAGCGGTCACTCGCGCACGTATCTGAGTCTCGGCGCTTATACAAAGAGCTTTACAAAGAACTTTACAAAGAGCTTCACAAAGAGCTTCACAAAGAGCCCTCAAGGCGCTCTCACAAAAGACCCTAAATAGAAAAGAGCAGGATTATACGGCCCCAAGCCAAAAAGAATCAGGCCACCTGACTGAAAAACTTACCTTCACGTTTTAGGGCAGATGCTATTATTTTTGGCGACTGCCACGGGCTTAATCTGCCTCGGTACAGTACCTTATTACCTTTGCTCAATAGCCATAAATCACCTGTAACACCGGAAGCATCTTTCGATGAGCTGTACTTAATATGACGAATTTTCATGCGTTGATCCTCTTTAGTCGTTCACCCCCCTGCTCTGGCTAACTGGACATTTAGTTTGCCTCAGCCTAACTATTCACGTTGGACAATAGCCACTTAGAGCATTGTTTACATGAAAATAGCGGGTGCGGCACACAGTGCCGTGATTTGCTGTACACCCATACAGTACTGTATGTTTTACCAGCAATCAATAGAGAATTTGAAATTAAAGCTTAGGTGACCTCAAGCCACCCAAAACCCTCATCCTGCCGAGCAACGATGAGCTTGCCTTTCCAGGACTCGGAGTCATCAAGTACATTGTTTACTGCTTGTAGCGCCAATTCAGCCGAGTTGTTCTTCCCACTGATGTGAGATATCACCAAATGTTGGAGTTTTGACAGATCAATCTTATGTAATAGTTCAGCAGCCTGTTCGTTATTTAGGTGTCCATGCATACCCCCAACCCTCTTTTTTAGCTGGTGTGGATAAGGTCCGTCATCAAGCATTTTTACATCGTGGTTACACTCGAGGAGCAGCGCATCACAATGGTAGTACTGCTGCTGAACAAATGGGGTGATATGGCCTAGATCGGTCAAGACACCCACCTTAAAGCCATTAGACGATACTACGTACTGACAGGGCTCTCTTGCATCATGCGGCACGGGTACCGGCTCAATACCTAAACTGCCAATCCGAAAGCTACGATGGCAATTAATGTAATTCAAATTCGGTACTACCCCCATTCGATCAGGGTTATGGGTACCGGGGGTCAGATAAACAGGGGTTTTATACTTTCGACCAAAGACTGAAACACCGTGAATATGATCCGCGTGCTCATGAGTTACGAGTATCGCATCAACATCTTCTGGCACTTTATCCAAACGTTTTAAGCGCCTTACAGTTTCTTTCAACGTAAAACCCAAATCGATAATAATGCAAGTTTCACCATCGTCAATCAGGGTTGCATTGCCTTTACTGCCACTGCCCAGGGAGGCTATTTGCAAAATGGTAACTCCATAACAATCCAAACAATCCAGTGCTGCAATCAGCGAGCAATCTAAAGTTAGTCAAAGGTGCAGAGACTAGCTCGAATATTCTTTGATAATCTTTAACAATCGCTCTGCCAGGAAGGGATCTGCAAGCGTATCCGCGTCTTTTCTGACAGTTACGAACACCTCCTTGTCGTGTTCTTCAAGCATGAGTAAATATCTATTAGCCGCAAGCACCGGATCTTTGTCACTAGAAAATAGCTTGCCAAAAAAACCTGGCTTCTGATCTTTTTCGTCATCACTCGCGAACATTTTACTGAAAAAGCCTGGCTCGGCTTTAATCGTATCATCGTAAAGTACGTAGAAAATAGCGGAGTCTCGGTCAAGGTCATCAACACTGATACGGGCATTTTCAAGTGCATCAGTCACCGTCGCCCATGCCCGGTCGAAACTTAGCTTGTACTTTAGAATTGGCTTTTCTTTATCAGGTATTATCTCTGCCCTTGTACCACGAATATTCATGGCTTCTCGAGACACAGTGATCGATTGGTTGATGTTTTCGCCTAGGAAATAGGCCATTTCGGTCAAGACTTTGTTCTCTAACAGCTCATCGTCCGAGCCACCATTCCAATTCGCAGTATCTTGCCTGACAGGAGCTCCGAGGGGCACTTGCTTGTGCTCAACAAAAACTTCGCAACTTCCATTTCGAATACCGGGTTCAATCGTTAACCTAAACTTGTTCTGTACAGTAGCCCCTGGATCAGCCCAGGCAACACCACTGACCAAGCTTTGATACACCACATCAGCTTCACCTTCTCGAGACGCCAACCATGTCGACTCGATAATGCCTCGCCGCGGGTCAGCAGTCTGAACTTCCAGATTATGTGCCTCCCAAAACTGTCGAATCCGAGGCCAAACTGCAGCCGGTGGCGTGTCAATAAACACCCAGCGATTGTCGCCAATTCTCTTGATCACAATCTGCTCAACACCAAAAGCCGTACTCAACGCCTCAGGCAAGCCAAGCTCGAGCTTTTGTCCAGCAATACCGCGAGCATCATCAATAGGGGGAATCGCCATCGCATCATCATAAATAGGCTCATCCAGAGACTCGGGTATTTTGGTTCTTGAGACTGAACCCGCCTGAAGATAGGCATCTTCGGAAGCACCCAACCAGCTACAGCTTTGCGTTAATGCTGAAGCCAATACTACGATCACTAGCACTCTTGGAAAAAGCATCCTAGATTGACCTTTTAAACTGTTCAAACATTTACTCCTGCTTGTCTCATGGCCGTCAAAACCGGCTCTTGAAATTTTGTCGACAACTGTGTCATCGGCAGCCTAATACCGCTGCCTATCTTACCCATACGCTGAACGGCCCACTTAACTGGAATGGGATTAGATTCCAAAAATAAATTTGTATGCAAGCCCACCAATTCTGAATCCAATAACCGAGCTGCTGCGACCATTTCCTGCGCACGCCCTTCCTGACCGGATATTTTCATCGTTGCAAAGGCAGCCTTGCCAAGTTCGCATACCTGACTCACTTTGTCTGGGGCCACATTGGCGGTCACACTTATCGTTCCCAAAGCACCATGGAGGATAAGATCCAGGGCAGTTAAATCGTCCCCGGAATAAACGACCATCTTATCACCGCAAAGTGCCAGTATTTCAGTGCAACGTTCCATTATGCCGGTGGCTTCTTTGATACCTATGATCCCATCGATCTCTGCCAGCCTAGCCACCGTTTCAGGTAAGAGATCACACGCAGTTCGTCCAGGGACATTGTAAAGAATTTGTGGAATATTTACGGCTTTGGCGATCGCCTTATAGTGCAAATACAAACCTTCCTGGGTAGGCTTGTTGTAATACGGGGTCACAAGTAAACAAGCATCGGCGCCGGCGTTCTGAGCGGCCAAAGACAGCTCAATTGCTTCACTAGTCGCATTAGCACCTGTGCCAGCTATCACGGGGACGCGACCGTCCACGGCTTTTACTACTCGCTTGACGATCTCACAATGTTCTGGGATATCCACTGTCGCGGACTCACCCGTGGTACCAACTGGCACAATGCCATTTGTACCTGACTTAATGTGCCAATCAACCAGATTATCCATGCTTTCCCAATCGATGGAGCCGTCTTCATGCATGGGCGTCACCAGAGCAACGATACTACCTGTAATCATTTTCACGTCTCACTATATTATTCTTTGGGTTCCATGGCTTAGGCTCCAATGCTCTGGATTCCAAGGCTTGGTCTTGAACACAAGGCAATTTAAATACCCAGCGTAAGTTTTTTCAATATTCTAGCCAGACGCTTCTCGAGCCACGGTATGACTTGTCTGTGGCCAAGCACTCATAATCGCCTTTACCAGGGTCGCAAGTGGAATCGCAAAAAATACGCCCCAGACACCCCACCAGGCTCCAAAAACAAGTACGGCCGTGATAATAGCAATGGGATGAAGATTTACAGCTTCCGAGAACAACAATGGCACGATAAAGAAACCATCAATGCCCTGAATAATACTGTAGCCAACCAGGGTTGTAATGAACTCCGGACCCCAGCCAAATTGTAAATAGGCGATAATGAGCACAGGGAATGTCACAGCGACAAAACCAACGTAAGGGACGATTACAGACAGACCCACTAGAAAGCCAAGTAGCGCTGCATACTCGAGACCAGTTATCTTAAAAAAGACATAGCTCGCACCACCAACTATGATGATCTCGATAACTTTACCGCGAATATAGTTAGCCATTTGTTGATCCATTTCTCGACCAATTCTGTCGAGTAATGGCTTTTCGCGAGGCAAATGAGAACTACACCAAGCCAGGATTTGTTGTTGATCCTTCAATATAAAAAAAACAAGCAACGGCACCAACATGATGTAGACCGCGACAGCAACAAGCAAAGGCAGTTGGGAGATTGAAAAAGACAACAACCATTGTCCAAGCTCAGCAGATTCACCGTTTAACAAATCGACCCAGCTTGTGACTTGCTGTTCGCTCAAAAATTCAGGGTAACTTGCCCGTAGCTCTCCGAGCAAGTCACGAGTTCTCAGCACCATGGCTGGAATATTTTGAAATAGAGATTGTAGCTGTCGCCATACTCGTGGAATCACGAAAAAAAGCAAACTGACGAAAAATCCCATGAAAATGAAAAACGTGATGGATACCGCAACGCCCTTCGGCACATGAAACCTTTCCATCGCTTTGATTGTACCTTGCATCACATAAGCCAACACAATACCCGTCAACAGAGGCGCAAGCACTGTACCCATCGTCACAATTACGATCACAGAAATGATCAATATCGCAGCTAGCAGCACGCCCTCTTCATCCGAGAAAAATCTGTGAGCCCAGCGCCGCATAACGTCATACATGAACTAGGACTTCCTTAACAGGTAGTGAAAATTGGCAGCGCCAGCCTCGGACAACAACAATTGGTGTCCACTTTGGTCACAGAACACTTTAAAATCACGAACTGATCCAGGGTCCGTAGAAATAACTGAAAGCACTTCGCCTGAGGCAAGTTTGTTTAGCGCCTGTTTTGCTTTCAAAAGCGGCAAAGGACAGGTTAGACCGCTGGCATCCAACGTTTGGTTAATTTCAACTTCCATGGTCATCTATAAGCTCGATTGGCGCGTAGTTTTATAACCGGCACTTGGTTCAGAGGCCGCGGATGGACAAAGGTTCACTTGACCTTCACATCCGAAAACGAGCGATTATATATGATAGGGGCTCAGACGATCTAACTGATTACCCCAAACAAGCGGTTACTGGACGATATTTACCCATATTTCAAAAAATAGTTGGAATTGAGCCACGTTCCCGGAACCAGCTTATGGTTCGTGCGGTCTATTAGCGGTACAGTTAATCAATTTTAGGCGACCAGTTATCCATATTTTGTCATTTCAACGAATATTTAGCGCTCTCACCTTGTTTCTTCTACTGGGCATAAACCAGCAAGCGCTCGCGGCCCAAGAGCAGAACCTGCCCAGCCTTGGAGACACAACGTCCGGCATAATATCACTAGATCAGGAACGTGAACTCGGACAGGATTTTCTAAGATCTATTCGGGCTCAAGCGCCGCCAGTGAGTGATCCGCTGCTCCAATCTTATCTTGAGCACCTGATATACAAACTCGCATCTCACAGCCAGCTACAGGATCGCCGCTTAGATCTGGTCATGATCAATAATTTCACGATCAATGCATTTGCTGCACCCGGAGGTATTGTAGGCGTCAATTTGGGCCTATTTCTTTATGGCGAGACGGAACATGAAGTTTCGGCCATTCTTGCTCACGAGCTTGCTCACCTGAGCCAGAGACATTTCGCCAGGGGCGTTCAAGCGGGGAAATCTGCAGGCGTAAAGAATCTAGCAGGCTTGCTAGCCGGCATTATTCTAATAGCAACCACCGGCAGCGATGCTGGCTTAGCAGCAATTGCGGCTGGTCAAGGTGCAGCCCAGAGTGACTTGCTAAGAAATAGCCGTGCGAGAGAATCTGAGGCAGACAGGATTGGCATTCTAACACTCGCAGACGCGGACATGGATCCAAGAGCTATTGCCTATATGTTTGAACGATTAGAACGTGCCAATCGGTTCAACAAAACCCGAATACCAGAATTTTTGCTGACTCACCCGGTCACTAAAAATCGTATTTCTGACTCCTATAACCAAACACGTAATTACGAAAATAAAATTTACCCACTTAATCTTGACTATCAACTGATGAAAGCCCGAATTAGCGTGCTCGCCGCCCAATCAAACGATGATGCAATAGACACGATGACCGGTTGGGCGAAACGAAAAGATCCAATCCAACGAGATGCAGGTCGCTATGGCTTAGTTTTGGCACATCTTGCAAATTTCGACCCCGCTGCTGCGAGACAACACCTGAAGCCTTTGCTGACAGAAAACCCAAACAAAATTGCTTATATACTCGCTGATGCAAGCATCCACGCGAGTGCTGAGCGTTACGACAAAGCTATCCGAATTTTGGAACAGGCGCTTCTAATTAACACAAAGAACTACCCGCTGACGATGGCATACGCCAATGTTCTGCTCAAAGCTGAAAGGTCTAAAGAGGCGACAGAAGCCCTTGTCCAGATCATCCCTGACCGACCTAATGACACCGAAGTCTGGTACCTGCTCGCAGAAGCCTACGGCCTAGCCAACGACATTATAGGGGTTCATGAGGCAAGGGCTGAATATTTTGTTTTGGTGGGGAACCTTGAGCAAGCGATCAAACAGCTGGGTTTTGCGATGCCCTTGGTTCAAGATGATTTTCAACTAAACTCAAAGTTTCAACTTAGAATTGAGCAGATTCACCGTATGAGACTCAAGGCGAGGAGGTCCTAAGATTTTGGGCCTTGGCACTTTTAGGTCTTGCCGCTTTTAGGTCTTAGCGCTGTGCGATCTAGGCTAATCACCATCACCGCTTGAATTCAGCTTATAAGCTATTTGAAAAATTCACCATCCGTTCGAGAGGAATCAATGCAAGCCGGGCAACTTCTGGGTCTACAGATATTTCATTAGTCCCATCGCGAAGCGTACTGTACAAATTTTCGAGCATATTCATTGCCATCCAGGGGCAATGTGCACAACTACGACAGGTTGCACCGCTACCGGCTGTAGGTGCCTCTAAGAAGGTTTTATGTGGCGAGAGCTGACGCATCTTATGAAAAATACCTCTGTCTGTTGCCACGATAAACTTTTCGTTTGGAAGCTCCTGCGAAGCTTTAATAAGCCTTGTGGTTGATCCTACAACGTCAGCCAGATCGACAATAGCTTCAGGAGATTCAGGATGAACCAGAACCGCAGCGTCCGGATGCACGTGCATCAAGTCTTTTAGCCCCTTAGCTTTAAATTCCTCATGAACAATACAGGAGCCGTTCCACATCAGCATGTCAGCGCCTGTTTGCTTCTGAATGTAACCACCCAGATATCGATCCGGCGCCCAAAGTATTTTCTTACCTTGATCCATCAGATGTTCAGCAACTTCCAGCGCAATGCTAGATGTCACAACCCAATCTGATTTCGCCTTTACGGCGGCTGAGGTGTTTGCATAGACAACAACAGTTCGATCTGGATGTTCGTCACAGAATGCTGAAAACTCATCAATAGGACAGCCCAGATCCAAAGAACAGGTTGCTTCGAGCGTAGGCATTAGAATACGTTTTTCAGGATTCAGAATCTTCGCAGTCTCACCCATGAACTTAACGCCGGCCACGATTAATGTCTCTGCATCAACGCTACTTCCAAACCGAGCCATTTCGAGCGAGTCAGAGACACACCCGCCGGTTTCTTCCGCCAGCTCCTGAATTGCATCATCGGTATAGTAATGTGCAACCAAAACAGCATTTTGCTCTTTCAGAAGCTTTTTAATTTGTTCACGGTAATTCTGAACTTCGTCATCGCCAAGGGCATGACTCTGGTGC
The DNA here is from genome assembly GCA_047629195.1 of Candidatus Azotimanducaceae bacterium. Lineage (GTDB taxonomy): Bacteria > Pseudomonadota > Gammaproteobacteria > Pseudomonadales > Azotimanducaceae > UBA4582. The sequence continues at coordinate 84,852 of JBLHWY010000004.1, read as the reverse complement.
AGCGGAACTTCAAACGCGTTAGCAGACATTTGTAGTCGAGTATCTCTGAATTATTAGCGTATTATAACCAGATTATTCTTCCATCAGGCCAAATTATTCTTCCATCTGGTGGGTGCCAGCACCAATTTTCAATGCTAGCACCACTAAAAGATCACGGTAACACCCAATTCCCATGACAAACATCGCGTTTCTAGTCGCTGCTACAGACACTATCATCGAAGGTAATTATCTAAAATTTGCCAACGAAATGCTTTCGCGTGGAGCGAAAACCCACATTGCGGTAGTGGACTCTATGGCATTATCGAACTCAAAAATCGTCATCCAAGGGGTTCAACTTGCAACGCCCCTACTCGCAAACGAACCATTTCCGAAAGAACTCACGACATTCAACGTCGAGAATTTCGATATCGTTTGGATCATGGCACTAGGCTATCGTCACAGCTTTCTGGATAAAATCCAGATGTTGTACGGCCTACCTGATTCTTGTCGAATTATTAATTCACTTGATGCATTGATGCACTTCAAAAGTAAGTACTTTCTCGCAAGCCATCCCAGCGTTTTCTCGCATCCAGAGACCCATGCGGCGGCAAACCCAAGGGCACTATTGGAAATCATCCAAACCGGCGGGAAATGGATAGCAAAACCTCCGGCAGGCAGCTTTGGCCGGGACGTATACTTCCTAACGGCAGAAGACCCAAATGCAGGTGTCATCCTTGATTCACTCACCGGGCAAGATCAAGACCAATACTGCTTGATTCAGCGTTATGTCGAGGAAATCGAGCAAGGCGAAAAAAGAGTACTCTTTGCCGGAGGTGAAGTTGTCGGACAGTATCTGCGAACGCCAACCACAGATCATCGCACCAATATCATGCAGGGCGCAGCGGCTTCGTTATGCGAATTGACGGATCAAGAAGCTGAATATTGCTTGGCAATTGGTAAATTGATGAAGTCCTATGGCGCGGAATTCGTTGGCATGGACCTCGCTTATCCCTGGGTCATTGAATTTAATGTCATAACACCGGGAGGCGTAGAAACGATTCAACAACTCGGCGGTCCTGACCTCACTAAAAGCATTCTCGACAAGATTCTTTAAATTTGCTCCAATCGAGTCTTGAGTTTTTTATTCAAACAGGTATTATACCGGCCTTCCCTATATGGGCCGTTAGCTCAGTCGGTAGAGCAGCTGGCTTTTAACTAGTTGGTCCCGCGTTCGAGTCGCGGACGGCCCACCATTAGGGAGATTTTATTGCCATGCAAGAAAATCTAGATACGCTATCAGGACTCTCAGCTTCAGTTCATTCTTTGGAATGATCGAGAGCCCTTGATATCGGCTATGTTAATATTCTTAGTCGTCAAAGTGTGTATCACAAACTTGGCCTTCTACCAGCCAGCCAGACACAACAGCAGAGCGAAAGCTTCTGTTACCCGTAAACTCTTCAAGTAAGTCCTCCAAGTAAGTCCTCCAAGCCACCTATCGATCAAGAACACCCACAAATCCAACACCCACCTACCATTCATAATCCGTAAAAGCTTAGCCAAGAGTTTCGAAGTCAATTTCTTGAAAAAGAGACAAAGCATTTTTGACAGTCTCGTATTCATTCAAAATAGGATGATAGTCATCCCGTTGAGCCGAAATTATGCTCTTCAGGAACAATGCCTTTTTCGCATCGATAGACTCAGGTGATTGAAATGCTCTACGAAGGCCGCGAAATATCTGCTTGCTATCGCGACCCTGTCTTACAACATACGGCGGCGCTGGAGCGTCAGAACTCCGCTCAACAATTTTTAGCCCCGCTAGTTGTGATGGCGCGTCACGCTCGATTATTGACCAAGTGACTGCATCGATTGCCGCCACATCAGCGACACCATTTCTTAGTGCATCCAGACTCGCCTGATGAGATCCCGTCACGACTACACGCTGCGGTGTATATCTTGAAAGGAGTGCAGACCATCCAGAGCGAGATGAGAGCGAATTAACTGCTGCGACACCACCATCGGTGTTACCGACAATGTAACTGAAGTACATGCCTGCTTCACAATCCAGATCGAACACCGGCGCCGCTATCGGCTCAAGAGGTGCTTGCGCAAGAAATAAGTCAAGACCGCAGCACTGCGTGACGAGAAGCTCAGGGTCGCGCCAAAGGTCGGAAGCAGCTTGATAACGGTTAAGCTCGCCAGGATATCCTGTCGCATGCCACAAAACGTCATTCGCCCACTGGACACTGGGCAAGTCATACCAAGGCAACGACGCTAACATTTAATGTACCCCACTTGTTGCAATGTGACCCCGCAACGCTCGACCGATAATTGAATCGAGATCACAACCCAACGCTCCCTAAACTCCCTAGACCCCTAAACATTCAAGCACATCAACATCGGATTCAGCCTGAATGTTTATGCAGCGTCGTATTCAAGCCACCCCAATTGACGCCCTTAGAGCTGACAGCTTCAACACCACCAGATTGGCTATTGCGCCGAAATAGCAAACCAGACTGGCCGGAAAGTGTGCCAGCTTTAACCACGTCACCATTTTCAGTCCGCACTTTAGTGCCTGCCGTAACATATAGTCCCGCTTCAACTACACACTCGTCCCCTAGAGAGATGCCTATTCCTGCATTTGCACCCAGCAAACTTCGTTCACCAACAGCGTTAATCTGCTTGCCGCCGCCGGACAAAGTACCCATGATAGATGAACCTGCGCCTATATCTGAACCTTCACCGACGATGACGCCCGGCGTGACCCTTCCTTCAATCATTGCTGCACCAATAGAACCCGCATTGAAATTCACAAACCCTTCATGCATTACAGTAGTACCAGGCCATAGATGAGCGCCTAACCTAACTCTGCCTGCGTCACCGATCCTTACGCCAACCGGTATAACGTAGTCGACCATTGTTGGAAATTTGTCGATCGAATATATTGTTAGATGGTGGTATTCAGCAGTCAGCTTCTCCCGTAAAAGGTCTACGCATTCTGGCAAAACAGGGCCCGCCGAAGTCCATGCAACATTGTTTAGTACATCAAAAATACCGTCCAGATTGATTTCGTTTGGACGCTTCTGGCATTCTGACAATAGATGTAATCGCAGATAGGCATCTTCGACGCTAGCTGGGGGAGTCTCTAAATCAACAGACACCTCGAAACACTCAGATTCAATCACACCCAACTTCTGAGCTAAACAACTTCTCTCGCGTTTCTGATTCGATCGCGGATACCAAGAATCTAACGTCTTGCCTGACTCACAGTCTATGTAACGATGTCCCCATCTCTTCATTTCGAATACCTACATAAAATATCATTAGTGTACGGTAAATCGCCGTAGCCCGGAAAAAACCTGCGGGCTGGGAAACACAGCGTCGGGAAAAACAGCTTTGGCTAAGCCCAGATCTCCTGCCCGATAATTTCGCGTGTGAATTCTGGTGTAAAAACATCAGCCGGTAACATTTCGGGACCGACAAAAGCACCTGCCAACGGCATCGCAAGATTTGGGTTCGCAGCAATTCGTCCATGTATTTCCTCTCGCAGGATTCGGCCTTTTTCATCAAACCCACTATCTTTCAGTGACGTCAGTCTCGCGATTGTTCGAAGCCGCGACATACGTTCCGTACGTTCAGCTACGTACTCTGAAAATATCGATGCATCCCAATGTTTGTTGCTCAAGAGGGCATCTCTAACAAGCCTCACATCTCGATGAGTAATTGATTGCCCCTGACCAATGATAGGGTCGTTACGACCAGCAGCATCACCTATTAACACAACACCTTCAGTAACAAACTTATCTAGCCAGGCATCAGAATTTGGATAGGCGATACAACGGCTAATGGGTGTTGCGCCAGTGATTGCACTAGCATGAGGCACACAATCAACATCCCACGCCTCTAAGAATCGTTTTGGACCATCAGGCCCTGCGATTCGAGCGCGTTGCTCGCTTGGCCAACCAATGTAAATTCGAACCTTTCCGTGACCCTGCGGGAAAGCAAGAAAATTAACATCATCCTCGAAGCCAATGACTTGTAGGTCTTCTGGCCAATCATCCGCATTTTCAACGAGCATACCGGAGAACAAATGATGTTCGGGGTCCTGCGTAATGTTTGCGCCAATTTGCTTCGCTACGATACCTGTTCGACCGTCCGCACCAACAACTAAACTGGGGCGAAGCTCTGTTGGTTTGCCTTCGTGAACGTATGAAATCGTAGGTGGCGTGCCAGGAGTCACTTTCATTTGAGACACTCCTCGCAACAAGGTCACTCCTGCTTTTACACCGGCGGTATTGAGCAGATTGCACATCGCTGGATGACCTAAACACAATGGCAAATGCGGCATGAGCCCGGTTAACTCAAGCGCTTTTGATTCTGAAGCTTCCCGAGAATCAAGTTCGTTATAATCAATATGGCGTTGTGGGCGGTGCGCGCCACTTTTCTCATACAGATCATACAATCCCAATTCGACAGTCTCGGCAACACCCCACGGTGCAATCCATTCACCACGAACAACATCTTTGTGCTCCAGGCTTTTTTCCAGGATAACGACACTTAAACCCTCGCGCGCCAATACGGTGCCAAGTGCACCACCACCAATACCAGCTCCAACAATGACGACGTCAGGATTATTCATAATATTTACCTTTTAGTGAGTTTCCTTCCGTCTCCCATTTGAGAGCAAACCTTCAGATCTGTTGTTCTAAAAATCATCAGGTTGTCGGGAAGTAAACAGTCGAGAAGTAACCAGTCAGGAAGTAACCATGGAGATGTTTAGTTTCGGACAGAAACAAGTTAACAAGACTTTGTCACAAACCATTAACCTAAACAAACCATTAACCAAAAAACAGAGCACATCTAGGATCGGTGATTCTTTGATGAGCCGTTGGCTAGGCATATTGCCTGTGAACAGGTAGGTATATGACGAATCGCATATCAATGTTCAATTGTCGACTTGGCTAAAGGGTTTCGCTGTCGAGAATAGAACTGCCGATTACGTCGCACTAAGACGTAACCTAGTTGACGCCGGCTTTCTGCGCAGATCAACAGATGGTGCTATTTGTCGTATTCAACAGGCACGAATTCAACACTTACTATCACTCCACGCAATCTAGATTAATCCTAATGTGATACTTGAAGAAATTGAAACAGCACATGGCGCAAGACGCGATAATTTTCGCCAGCAATGAACCTCACCCCAAAATCTAACCTCAGCCACAAGTTCGGGTCGGCAAGTCCAGCCCGCCTGTCAAACTACTTCGACGTTCAAGTAAGGTCACATCACGCCAAATTCCATTAACTTGTCCATATCGTTCTCGAAAACCCACTTCCCGAAACCCTCCGTTTCGATGAAGCGCAAGACTCGCTAAGTTCTCAGTCATAATATGGGCTTGCAACGTCCAATAAGCGGCTTCCTCAGACGCAACAACAAGCCTCTCTAACAACTCAGTCGCAATACCGCGACGATGAGCTTTTTCATCAACATAGACGCTGACCTCAGCGACGCCTGCGCTGCCTCAGGTATCTGCCACGGGTGCCAGTGCAGCCCACCCGAGCACACGACCGTCCCCGTTGCGCGCGTCGTCTCGAGCCACAATTCTACCGACCGGTAAATGACCCGCATCCCAAGCTTTCCACATGGGTGTAACCGTCATGAATGCAGCAATTCCCGTCGCAAGTCCTTGGCCATAAATAGCTCGAACCTGCACCCAATCCTTGCGCTCCATTGCGCCTATATGATGCGCCAAAATTTTGCCCCCAATGCATTTTAATAATTTAAAGCATACATATATACATAGTCTCAACAAACCTTGAAATACTCAACAGATTGAAACACTGCAGCTACGCGCCTCGACTACAATTATGTTGCTTGGGGATCCGCATCAAGAAGGTCAAAAACGCCTTCTTCCCGCAACACACGCATGCCAAGCCGTTGACTAGAAACCCCTGGACGCAATAGATAATCAAAACGCAAACGACCTTCACCTTCTTCCGCCTCAAAATTACGACAATCGATTTGGTTTGTGGTGCTCAAGCTATCGCTTAGTTCAATCAAGTGGGAAGAAAACATAAACAGGCAATCGTTTTTTGTTGCAAGCCGTTCTAATATCGCCAACGATGCATCTAGTGCGTCTTTTACATTAGTCCCCTTAAATGGTTCGTCCATAATGGCGACCACACGGTGTCCTTCCGATATAGCCTTTGCAACAGCCTTCGCACGAAGCGCTTCAGCCCGAAAATAACTTATACCTCCGCGTAAATCATCACTCAGCGAGATCGCACTAAAGAGCCTTTGTGCCGGTACAAAACTAAAGCTTTTTGCAGGTACACCCATGCCAAGATGCGCAAGATAGAATGCCGTTGCAAACGAACGAAGGTAAGTTGTCTTGCCGGCCATGTTCGGTCCGGTCAAAAAAAGCACCCGGCGCTGTTGGTCAATTTCTACTGGGTTAGGAACGGGCTTCTCTAAGAAGGGATGTATCAAGCCCTCGGCAAGTACTCTAAGCGGGCCCTCTTCGATATCAGGTAATATAAATTCGTTATCCCGAGTAACATCAGCCATCGTGACTAGCGCATCTATCTCGTAGATAAGTACCAAAAGACGCGCGAGTGTTTCTTTCTCCTGCAATCGAAATACCTGATCGAGACGAAGAATACGCCATGCCCAACTACCCACTTCTTCTACCGGCACCAAGGCGAATCCCGCTCGGTCTACCAGTGTTCGCATTTCCTCTATGAGTGGTGCCAACTCTCCTTGCGCTAAGGCCAAGTCTTCGCGACGCAAGAATTCCCTTAATGCTCGAATCAATCGACAAGCAATTTGCACACCACGGACGATACTCAGGTAGTGACTGGCATGATTCGCCCACAATGAAAATGCCCCGAAAGTGAATTCCAAGGCATTTGCATGAATCACGATAGGCATGACTTCGTGAGAATAATACTCAGTGCGGGTTGCGGCATAGGCTGAAGGCAATTTCGTGAATGCCTGCCGGTTAGCCAGAATGTAAGAGACAGATTCCTGAGTCGAACGTATTCGACCAGCATTCGACCATGGGAATTCCATACGCCGCTTCAATGCCTTTGCACCACCCTCGGTGCGCGTGTGATTACAAAACTCGAATAGCGTTGTTTGCCCTTCTTCGGATCCAAATATTTCCAGATCTTTTAGGGTGTGCGCATCAAGAACCAATACGTCATCCAATTTACAATTGCTCCGCCATTTTTTCTGCGATCATCACTGTTGTTAGGTGTGTGTTTGCCCGCGGCACGTTTGGCATCACCGAGGCGTCTATCACGTACAATGCTTCGGTGCCTAGCACCTGGCAATTCGAATTCACCACAGTGCGGTCGTCATTTTCAGCTCCCATGCGACAGGTACAGCTACCGTGCTGTGTATCACCTGCATGTGCCATCATCCAACGGTCTAGGTCTGCATCTTTGCGGCACTCGGTAAATGGTTTGAAATCACCCACCCGAACAACGGATTCGCTAATTACGCTCATTGAAGGCTGGCCTGCAATATCTGATAACCGCTCGATGCCATCACGTAAACGTTCAAGATCTCTCACATCACTTAACATGTTTGCATTTATTTCGGGTTCAACTGTAGGGTCAGCCGAATTTAGTCTAACAGTACCCCTGGAGTAACATTCATTGACCCATACACCCAGCATACCAAAGTTTTTTTGAGACTCCGCTGCATTGCGACCGATACTATCACCTAGTCGATTCATAGATAGCATCAACATATCGCCAGGTCCCGCTCCAGACATGCCAGAGCTATAACGAACGCAACAATTAGTATGACGAAAATCTGTAGGCGGGACATGATCTGGCTTGAGGTTGATGACAAAATTAATCAGCGCATGATCCTGAAAATTCTCTCCGACAGGTAAATCATGCTTCAATGGAATACCTATTTCTTTCAGATGCTGTTCCGGGCCAATGCCAGACCGCATCAGGATAGTGGGAGAATGTATCGCACCAGCAGCCAGAATAATCTTATCGCCATGAATCACCTCACCTGAAACTAGCATAATGCCAGTCACTCGATCACCGTCAAACACCAACTTGTTGACACTTGCGCCGCCACGAATCGACAGATTGTTCCGCCCTCGACTTGGCTCGATGTAAGCATCATTGGTACTGACCCGTTTCGCATCCAGACTATTTATCGCATAGGGTGAAACACCAAGCGCATCAGGTGCATTGTGATCAGCAGCCCATTCATAACCCTGATCAAGCGCGCCTTCGCCAAGTACACGATCTACCGGTCCCCATTGATTAAGCGACGCCCGATAGATGGGTATCGGTCCCGAATCTCCATGATAGGCAGCAGCGCCAAACTGTAGATCTGTCTCAAGTCGATTGAAGTACGGCAGAACATCGCTGTATGACCATCCTTCACACCCCTCTTCAGCCCAAATATCATAATCAGCAGGAACGCCTCTGATCGCTATCTGACCATTTATTGCCGAGCTTCCGCCTAGCCCGCGACCACGCCAGTAAAGCTGCGCATCCTGTGCACTAGTTCTCTTCGCTAGCAATTTTGGATATCGAAACTGTTCGTAATTGGCACCAGTAATAATCTCACTGGGGTTCGCGGATGACATCGCAGTCGGTGCTTCTGCGCTACGGTAATCAGGACCAGCTTCAATCAATAGGACTTGGGTATCGTTCCGCTCGGTAAGACGGGCCGCCAGCGTTGCACCAGCCGAACCGGCACCAACAATAATATGGGTATACTGCATCAAAACTTGTCCTTTGGACGTCTCAGAACATCATAGATTTATTTCAAAGGGTTGTAACTATTCTTTAACGCGCTTAGATTATAAGGGGAAATTAGCTCTCATCCGGAAACTGAACATTTTCATGGCTACTTTTAGACAAGCTATTGATTTTTAGAGAGCGTTTATTTAGTGCGATTCTGGCATCTAGAGCAGCTGCGTTAAAGATCACGTTGCTCGCGCCATTTTATCCAGACTTGGATATGGTCCCACAAGTTGAGGCTATTTTAGCGGCACTGCAGTAGGGGTATTGACTAGGTCACCGAAAACTTTTTGTACCTGCGCAAAGAACATTCGAATTAGGTAGCAAACCCAAACGAGCCGGTGCTATAACACGCAACATGACTAAAATTCAGAGGAAAATGAAATGAACAAAGTTGGCGGACTACACCATCTGGCTATAACCACAGCAGATATGAAATCTCAGATTGCTTTTTTCACCGACGTACTGGGAATGGAACTAGTGGCGTTGTACTGGATGCACGGCGTTGAAAATACGTGGCACGGATTCCTAAGGCTCAACGACGAAAGTGCTATCGCCTTTGTTAGCAATCCTGACATCGCGAAAATACCCGTAAAACTCGGTGAAACCCATGCAGGTAATCCTGGCGCAAATTGTTCTCCGGGCACAATGCAGCATGTAGCGCTAAGTGTAAAGAATCATGAAGAGCTGTTGGCGATGCGTGACCGACTAAGGTCCAAAGGTGTACCAGTGATGGGACCGATGAACCATGGTATGTGTGTATCGATGTATTTCGCCGGTCCAGAAAATCTCGCATTGGAACTTTCCTATTCCGAAGAGCCCATCAATCAGGAAGCCTGGATAGACCCAGAGGTGGTTGAGCTAGCTGGGATAAGCGTAGAGGAACTCGCTCGATTCAAAAAACCCGCAGACTTCAAAGACAGCAATGGAACAGTACCTCAGCCTGACGTCTCAACAACGCCCGGACCACATATGACCAATTATCCGCCGGGCGCTTATGAGATGGCGATGGGGATACCAGATGAGGTGACCTGGTCGGCCGTTGAAAGTGACCCACCGGTCAATGTTAACGTCTAATTTTACCTTCACCTTTCATCGTCCCTAGCCTTTGAATTTTGCGAGAGGCTAGGCTTAAGTTCCCTTGAACTGGGCACCGATTGCGCGAAAAAACTCTACCGTTTCCAATTCGCGAAAACTCGATTCCTCATTTGTAAGCCCGTATTCACTGTTTGCAGAAAGTTTCACAATGACCAATCCCTTAGTCGGATTTACATATATAAACTGGTTATAGACTCCAATGGCAGAATACTCACCTTCATCGCCATCCATCAGCCACCATTGATAACCGTAACCCAAGCCATAGCCCATTGTTTCGGCGGTCAAGTGTGGCGCATCCGCAATCACAGACGCTTTCACCCAATGTTCTGGCACAATTTGCTGATCGCCCCAACGACCACCATCAAGATAAAGTTGACCTAACTTCGCATAATCCCGCGCCGTTGCATTGAGCCCTCCGAAAGCCATCTCCATGCCGACCTTATCAGTGATCCAATACGCCGATGATTCCATACCCAATGGCTGCCAGAGCTTCTCTTGCATGTAATCGGTGACACTACGTCCTGTTGCTGCAGTTATGAGTTGCCCAAGCACCTGTGTATCGGTCGAATTATATAAATTGATGGTACCGGGTTCTTTATCTCGAACCAGGGTTGCTGAAAAAGCATTGAGCGAGCCACCGCTGGCAAGCGTTAGCCCTAATCGAGCGATATCCGATTCAGGATCGCTATAATCTTCGTTCCACCTAGCACCAGAAGACATCTGCAGGACGTCTTTAATTCTGACATTGTCGTAAGCCGAGCCAACGAGGCTAGGAATGTATTTTGTAATGGATTCTTCTATGCTGCCAATATGCCCTTCTTCGATCGCAATACCCACCAACGCTGAGATAAAACTTTTTGCCACAGACATGGATAGCCACTGCACCTCTCGCCCCCCCGTGAGGCTATAGTCTTCATATTGGACCTTGCCATCTTTCAGTACAAATACTGCACTAGTATCAGTTCCCTGCAAGAAGCCATCCGTTTGAACGGTTTTACCTTCATACCAAAAGTTTGAGGGCATCTCGATCATAGACCCATCAGCAAACTCGTAAGGCTCAGTAGATGCAGCTAAACCAGAGGTAGGAAAAAACTCACTCGTTCGATTGAAATTTTCATATTGTTCAACGCCAGTAAACAAGGTACTAAAAAAACTCCCTTCGAGTTCCTCTATTGGCTTCGTAACACAACCTGTGAGAGTTAAGAGCAAAATTACAATTACTTTATTCATCACTTTACTAATTCCTTTATTAATCCCTTTACAAAACCATTGACAAAACCATTGACAAAAAAAGGGTATTATTCATACTCTTAGCCTCTCTTGTAGGCTAATTGCGAAACAACTATTCCTGCAAGGTTTCGCGCGTTGTCCTTTTTTCCGGAGTTCATGCCCAGTTGATTAAAACTTGCTTCACCATAGGCCAGCGACAGCAATAACTGTGCAGCACCTGCCCTCTGTGCTGCCGAGGTCCCAAGACCCTCCGCCTTCATGCTCTTTTCAATCATCGCTTTGAAATTTGTGTACATATTCTTAAGTTCGTTTCTTACAGATTCGTCACTATTTGCAATTTCCCACAACCTATCTACGACACTGTTGGTTGTATTATTAAGAAACGCACCAGCAAACAGGTAATCGAGTAACTCATGCAGGGGAAAAGATGCGTCAGGAGAATCTAACTCTCGTAAAGGCCGATATGCTCGTCCGATAACTCTGCTAATCAACAAACCAATCATTTCGTCACGATTGCCGACAAAATATCTTACTAACGACCTTGGCAAACCCGCTTCATCTGCGACCTTCTGCAGGGTTGTACTTGTTATTCCTTCGCGAATAACACACCGTTCGAAGGCCTCAAGAATTTCTTCTTTTCTTGCCTCATCTTTCTTGGGCCTGCCCATCACCAATGATTTCCTGTCAAATATGACAACATACTAGCTCCACAATCCATTTATTGTCAACTATGACAACAAACTATTGGTTAGAGAAATATTCAGTCTTAAGCCTAATGAGAAATTGGTCGACAAAATACGCTAAACCAAGAATGGTTTAGCGGGAGAATACTCCTAGACAGTTTTAGCCCACGACTAAAGCGACTTAAACATGCTCGGAAATTCAGGGATGCTAAAGGGTCTCAGGGGAAGTACTATTGACGGGTACACAGAGTACCGACTGGAGGCAAAAACCAGAAACTCAGAGCGATTGGAAAGCATACAATGCGGTACCTGCTGGCACCATGGCCCGCCTAGACGGCGGATGCCTAGATGTTGGCGCGACTGCTCGCGCCTAAATCATGCTTTGTGACTTGTAGTTCAAGATATGAAGTTCAAGATATAAAGTTCAAGATATGAAGTTCAAGATATGAATTTCGAGATATATGCTTCACTAAGTAAAAAAAGAGATCAGTTCAGATTATTTACACCCTTAGATTTAGTATCCTTCTTTACTTTTTTTGCCAATTTCTTTTCTTTAGGAGTCAACAAAGCCTGCTTCTTTCCAGCCTTTTTACTATCTTGTCCTTTACTCATTCCATTCACCTTAGGTGTTGTTATTTCCAGAGTAGAATCTGGAGTCTGGATCCATTCTCTGCCTTAAAAATCAAATAAGCAACAGAAAGGTCTTTAAGTCATTACGTCGCAGTTGGCGTCAGAGCAACAGTCAGACCAGAGAATATTGTTAGAAACATAAAGCTCATACCAACGGTGATTCGATCAAAAACTGGCAGGTACTACCGTGGAGAAACTCCAGCACTTAAACGATAATGACGAGGACTCGCTCGACAAACCAGTAGCCAGCAATGGAGCCGGCAAAATATAACGGCGCTTTCTTTAAGATATAGTTGAGCCTGTGGAAGTCCCAGAAAAAGATGGTGCGCTCAAGAATTACAACCAGCGTGAGTGCCGCTATAACCACTACCACCTGCCCAATTTCAATTCCAATATTGAAAAACAACAACGCGAAAATCGCATTATCCTCAGGCAATCCAATGTCAGCTAATGCCCCGGCAAACCCCATACCATGAAGCAACCCAAACAGCGCAGACACAACCCACGGCGCCCGAGTCATATATCCTTTATTTCCCCTTAGCGCTTCTGCAGCCAGAAACACGATACTAAGACCAATCAACGCCTCAACAGGTGCGGATGCCAGTGATAGAAGATTTAGCGATGAGAGTCCCAGAGTAATCGAATGTGCGACAGTAAAACTGGTGATAACCTTAAAAAGGTTCTTCCAACCACGCACGACATAAAGTAATACCAACACGAACAGAACATGATCACTGCCAAAGATCAGATGCTCGATGCCAAGGATAATATAGACGGGTACTGCTGGGGGATTTTCACTAACAACTAAGACCGGCCTCGAAGCGGAAATAAGATGATTGGTTTCCAGCCCGCTGCTATCACGAATAGTTACCATCGTGTCTACCAGTGTTTTTTCCAAACCGGCTATTTCAATCGTATCCAATCCATCTGGACCACAATTTAAAATGAAACTTTCCTGTAGCGCCGTCACTCCTACTATCGACGTGATATCCTCCGGCGCGCAGTTTGACTTTACTTTTAGGTTGAAGAAACGTCCATTGATTTTCGGCTGTTTAAATGAGACTGACCATCTTTGATTATCCAACTCGCTCAATTTGAGCAAGGATGGTCGCATTTCATCTGCAAAAGAAAAAATCGGAACAAATGCCAAAACCAACAACGCAATGGCGCGAACAAGAAGTTCGCAAAAAACTAAAGTAGCGGCTAGCTTAACGGTGCACAATATGAGACTTTCCTAGCAAGGACTGATAGTGGTCTTTAAGTTTCGATTGTTTTCTGACCTCTTGATAATCCCTCACCACTCTGGCTTCAATTGACAAAAGAGGAATCGCGAAAGATTCATCGATTCTTTCTAGCCTGACAAAGTGGTGGCCGAAGCTACTCTGAAAAGGCCCGGCCCATTGATCCAACACAAAGGACTCAACAACCTCAGCGAATTGCGATCCCAGAATATTGCCAATTTCTCGTCTACTCCTCGCTATGTAACGATCGTTTAGCATTGAGTTATCACCGAGAGCTTTCCAGTCTATTTGATCCGACAGCGAAGCGGCCAATTCCATTGCCTGGGCTTCGCTGGAAAAATAAATTTGCGAGAACGAGTAGCGTTGGGGTTCTGAATATTGTGCTATATTTTCTGAATAAAAGGCTTCAAGGTTTTGTTGGCTTGGTAGTTCGTCATCTAAGCCTTCAGTAAGAAACTCGAGCTTTTGCACTAAACGCCGACGGACAATTGTATCGTCACGATCTAGATTGAGTCGTATAGCTTCTCTGTACAGAACTTCTTCTTTTATCCAAGCATCGACCAATGAGCTCAACTGCTCTTGTGTCACCTGATTACCCATCTGAGCCAGCCATAAACTACTCAATCTGGTGCGGACCAGGTCATCTACCACGATTGTTTCCGATTCATTCGCAAGATAATGGTCAGCGCCGAAAAGAACCGCACCGATAAGCAGAAACCAGATGATGGGCTCTCTCATTAAGAAGCCTTGAAAAAGGTAGAAACAATCACTAAGTTACCAAGAGATTGAGCAACGATTTACCACACCCTCACAAAAAGTCTGGCAGATCACGGGCTGCCGAAAGCGACCATTGCGGATCGCGCTTTTCGACAAAAGATTTGATACCTTCCTTGGCGTCTTCCTGATTTCCAACCCATGTAAACAATGGTCCCTCTAGCGCTAGCATATCGGGTACAGAAGCGCTCAATCCCTGCCACAACAATTTTTTTGTGATTGCGACTGAAACAGGCGCGGTGAATCGATATTCCGCAGCATGTTCTAGCGCACGTTCAAGCACCTCATCAGCCGGAAGTGCTTCGCTCACAAGTCCCATCTCTGCAGCTTCCCTACCTCGAAAAATACGGCCAGATAGAAGTACATCTGCAGCATTCGAGAAACCTGCAACTCTTTGTACCAATACATGAGCTGCAAGCTCCGGCATCATACCTCTGCGCGTGAACACAAACCCCATTTTTGCATCTTCCGCCGCATAACGAATATCGCAAAGCATAGGATAAGTCATTCCAACGCCGACAGCGGCTCCATTGATTGCTGCGATCACCGGCTTGTTAATTTGGTAAGGGTGTAGGTCCCCTACACTCTCGTCATTTGCGGTCGCTGCAGCGTCTCTACCTGCAAAAGTGTCTGCACCTCGTTCGAGGTCAGCACCGGCGCAAAATGCTTTACCAGAACCGGTAATCACAACTGCGCGCACTTTATCGTCCTCATTCGCCTCATGAAGTGCCTGGCTGAGTTCCGCTGCGACGGTTGCGTTCCATGTATTCATCTTCTCTGGCCTGTTCAGAGTCAGCACTGCCGTCGTGTCATTAAGATCGTAGGTTATTGTCCCAAATTTCATTTTGCTCTTACTCCACTTTAAAATTATCTAGCATTAAATCGCTTATATGTCGCCAACACTGATTCCAAATCAAACAGGCGTAGACCCTTTTCTGTAAACAAGTGTAAATCCTCTGCTTCGGGAAATGTGAAATATTCTCCACCACTCTCCTGCTTCGTTGTGACAGGCTCTTCTCCTTTTTCAAGCACATCAATCATTGCAACAATAAGTTCACAACCGTTTTCATATAACTGCAGCACATGATCAAGATAGGATTTCGTGGAGTCTATCTGGAGACGCGTGCTGTCAATAATTCTACCCGTATCAATCGAGCTATCATCAATATAGTGAAGGGTCATTCCGATGCTGCTTTCGTCTTTTAACATAGCCCAGAAAGTTGCCATAACGCCGCGATAATCCGGGAGTAATCCAGAGTGAAGGTTAATCACGCCTAGCGCTGGGATTTTGATGACTGGAGACTGCAGGATGACGCCGTATCTTATAGAAATGATTAAATCTGGCGCCAACCTTGAAAGAGTCTCAATGCCGCGTTCTCGATTGATCCAGTTTTCAACTGCCAAAGTACAATCATATCTCTTTGCAAGTGCTGGAATTGTTTGCCATTCACTATTCGAGCAATCATGCATCAAATCGTTCAGAATACCTTGTTCTACAACAGCAAGTTCATTCAAAGCCTGCGGCTTCAGGGCGTTTTTCTTTCCCACACGGTCAGACATCAAAATCGAAATATTATGGTTAGCGATCTTCGGTAGCAAATGGTTGAGCGCGACAGTACTGGCAAGATCTCTATTAACGAGTACTACAAATTTCATAAACACATGCCTTAGACTTTTCCTAAACACCCACTAATCATTGTAGTGCTCTTTACCACAATCAGGGCAAATCCCATGGCTGAATTTCGCTTCGCTTCGACTAGAAATGTAGTATTCCATAGATTGCCATTGATTATCTTCATCTCTGATTTTCTTACAGTAACTGCAGATAGGCAAAATGCCTTTTAGAACACTAATTTCACTTAACAATTGTTCAAGGTGGACTTTATCTTTCAATGATCGCTGTACCAGCCGCTCATTCTTTTCCTTTTCCTTTTCATATTCTCGCATAACTAACCACACCAACATTGCGCAAAGAATAATACACGCGAAGAAAGATAGCACCATATCCAAAAACCTAACGTCTGATGAAATGTAATCTCTCACCAGGGTTGGATCATTATGGGTCACGATGAACAAAGCGAGGATAGAAGACAAGACAAACGCAAATAGATGCCAACGATAGATTGGGGGTGAAATGATTATTGCGGCATTACACAGTATGAAAATGTAATAAGGTGTACTGCCATCGTACCCCTTGTTCGTGAACCAGACCACACATAGCAGTATCAGAAAAAATACAACAAGAGGAATACGTAATTTTCGACTTTGTCCGTGTTGGGTGGAAAAGTACCAACTAAAACCACCAACGAGAATTGCAGCTGTACAATAAAAAACCTCAATTGCTGGGTTACTGACAACGATATTAAGTATTCCTGCAGCGAAACCGGCACCAACCGCTATCAAGCAGATCCAGTTAAATATTCGGACGTCTAAGGCGTCGCCACCTTCATCCTCTGGTTCATTGAAAGGTTCACTGAAAGGTTGATTGTTAACAATGTCATGGTTTTCTAGGCGCATAAAACGACACGTGTAAGAGACTCTGGTGGCTACTTTTTACACAAGTTTGATCACAAAGGGTACATTTAGAGGAGATTTAGTCAACTTTGCTGTTCTAGTAGTGGGTTAATACATTTCAAAAAAGTAAGTAAAGCATTGTAAACTCGCATCAATAATTTTAGCAAAACGCACAACACCATGGACATTCGACCTGCTTTCATTACCGACTCTAATGCAATCAGCCAGCTCCTAACCGTGCTTGCGAAGAAATATATCATCGGTGAATTATCCGAAGAAGGCGTTAACAATCTACTTGGATCAATGACGGTGGCTTCAATCCAAGCTTTCTTTGACCAAGGCTACCGATACCACGTGGGCGAAATTAATCACAAAATAGTAGGCGTCGTGGGTACTCGTGACAACAGTCATTTGTTCCACCTTTTTGTAGACGAAAAACATCAGGGCAACGGATATTCCTCAATGCTCTGGCAAATCGGCCGAAAAGCTTGTCTGACTGCAGGCAACCCCGGCTACTTTACTGTCAACTCTTCACTCAATGCCCAGGAGATATACAAAGGCTGGGGTTTTGTTCCTCTTGGCGGCATTCGTGAGGGTGGTGGCGTCAAGGATATTCCGATGAAAATTGAGAGTCCAAAGCAATAGCGTCCTGTAACGCTGCAACCACTCTCGGCCCAACAGCCTTCTTCCAAGCTAGTTGAGTCGAATCCCAGCGACTAATCGTCGTTAAAAAACGCAGCTGTTGGGCAAATATTAATGGCATGAACTCAATATAGTCATGCCACAAAGCCTCCGTTGAGACTGCTATGCCCTCACTGCGAAGACAGTTGGCATACTCATTTACAATGGCCTTCTCGTATCGTTGACGAATTGGCGTCTCCAAGCTTAAAACACAAAACCTTGTGACATCACAAATGCCTTGTCCAACCATACAATTTTGCCAATCTATCACCACTGTACCGATTCCATCATCGAGCAAATTACTCGCATGGGCATCCCATTGAATAAGCGTACGCGGGGTTTGCCACTGGCGATTCCAGAGCCCCTGAACCCGCGGCCCAAGTCTGGTTGCTAGCGCTCCAAGTTCTGAATGATGAGCTATACCCAACAATTCGAGACCTTGAACCAGATTTGCATTGTAAGCTGTGCCCATTGAATACCCGAAACGCGGGAAAGCAACTTCAAGATCTGCTAACGACTCCGACTCCCACCATTGTGCATGATGTGCAGCAATCGAGCGTACATATCTCAACGCCGTGTTGTGATCAATTCCGTCGACAGTAGAACTGCTCGACATATGTCCTAGATCTTCTAGCAAGATCAAATGTGCATGGTCCGTTTCGTCATACGAAGCAAAAACACAATGAGGAACATGTAGGCGGGCTCGTTCAGCAATATCACTGTAGAAATTTACCTCTCGAGCGTAGTAAGCGCCAAAGAATGCTTTAGTTTCGGCGTCAGGCGAGGAATATTTCGCTATAAACGAACAGGTTTGGTCATTGACCGCAGCTAACGTTACCCTTGCCACACAGGAAGAGAGACCCTGTTGTTCGAGTGGCTCAATCCGTACATCAGTAATCCGCATTTCGGGTAAAATGGAGTTTAACCAACTGACGGTCAAATTATTAGGTAACCGGGGGAAGCTCAGCATCAGGTCGCAAGCAGCAATCGCTTAAGCCGCAGAATAATTGCTATGAGATAGCCCTCCAACAATTATCCTGCTGTTGCATAACATGTCCTGAAACCAGCAAGCGTTCTAAATGCATTGCCATACTTCGTCGTTCAATTTGGTCGACCATTACGCCGCCAGTTCCCGGGCGATAGATGAATTGATGCGCGGCAATTTCGTCTAAGGTCTTCGGCTCGGAGATAAAATTCAGCAGATTAGTTTCTCGATAGTTAATCATCTCTTGGTATTTATCCAACATCACCAAAAATTGCGATCGCCCTTCAACTAATCCCTTGTGATGAAAAGTAAGCCACCAGTGCGCATCAACTTCTTTCAAGAGGTTAAGGCTCCGCTCAAAATCTACCAGGTTCGACCAGCCGTCACCGTAATACGGTCCAAATGACGTTAGATCAATGTCACCCAATACGACAAGGTGCTCGTTGCTGCCATCCCACTCAATTTCAAAACAACTATGACCTCTGGTATGTCCCGGTGTATGAATCACACTAATGCGAACACCACCCAAATCAAATTGATCGCCATGGACAAATGTTTGAACATCTGGGCGACTCTGATAATAGTAATCCGTTATCAACGACGCCTCAAATGCGGGAACCGATGGGCCTTCGTAACCAAAGATCTCCATCATCCCAGCTAACGACTCAAGCCCTTGCGCATCCTCGCTATGCGCAAAGCATTCAGCATTTGGAAACAGGTGCAAACCAGCTACATGGTCCTCATGGACATGCGTAAGCAGAACCATGTCCACACCGGGTAGGTTTGCTTTTCTATCTACCATGCCAAGTGAAGGGTCGATCATCACTGTCTTATTTTTGCCCTTAACCAAAAGCGAGTTACCCTGGGGATACTTACCATTCTCGCGACCGAATAATACTGTCAGCGGACCTATTGATTGTTCATTTAACACTTCATTCATCTTTCACTGCTTCCTTTTGCATCGATTAAGCATTTTCATACGCTTCCTGATAGTTCCAATACGTCAGTCGGCTCAATACCCTTCAAATTGATACCTAGATCCACTCTTGTTTTGTAGCAGGCCAGATTTAGCCCCTACATACTGAGTTTCAACGAGGTCACCTTCACTATTCGAAACAGGATTAAAATATCGATTGGCTGCCAGGTTAGTAAATCCGTGCGTCATGCCATGATCTGACTTTAGATGCTCAATAAATTGCCCATGCTTCTCAAGCCTTGATGACTGCACAATCAATAACCAGTCAGTTAGCGACTTCCCAGTCTTTTCCGGCATATTCGCAATCATGCTGTCCAAAGCTTCTTTTGGAGACTTAGTCATCCGCTATACCTATATTAGTGAGTGCCTCCAGCGTTTTCTGTAATCATACAATGACATTATTACTTTACAAAAAACTCGTCAACTAGTTCATTGCCACTGGCCAAGACACCCTTTGGAACAAGTGAATCAGATACTCGCTAACAAAATACGATCTTGACCCCCAGCAGTGGATAGGATTAGAGTCAGACCTATTCACCTACCTATCACGTACCTATCACGTACCTGTTCGCGTAATTAAAAGAGGGAATCATGCCAAACCTGCAAAAATTACCAGCTACTGCTAGCACCGAGGAAATCCTGAAGGTCATCTCTCGAGATGGCGCATTGATTCTTGAAGACGTACTCAAACCAGCCGATATTGAACAATTCCGCCAGGAATTAGATCCATATATGGAAGCAACAGAAGCAGGTAGAGATGATTTCACCGGCCAACAAACCACACGCACCGGCTCACTGATCACCCGCTCTGAAAAAGCGAGAGACATGGTCATGAATGAAACTGTGGTTAATGCCGCAAACGCGTTCCTGGCGCCATTTTGTCAACGAATTCAGCTTCATGTTACGCAAATCATCAGACTCAAACCGGGCCAAGGTAAGCAGCCGATGCATCGCGATCGATGGGCCTGGGGTAAGTACATGCAGAAAGACATCGAACCACAGTTTAATACGATTTGGGCGATAACGGATTTCACGCAAGAGAACGGCGCAACACAGGTTGTGCCCGGCAGCCTGGACTGGCCAGACGACCGTAAAGCAAAGCCTGAAGAAATATGTCAGGCAGTCATGTCAGCAGGTTCAGTACTCCTGTATACAGGCGGCGTGTTTCACAGCGGCGGCGAGAACAGATCTGCTTCCGATCGCATCGGCGCTAACCTGACATACACCCTAGGTTGGTTACGCCAAGAAGAAAACCAGTATCTATCTTGTCCACCTGAACTTGCTAAAGCGTATTCTCCTGAGATGCAGGACATGCTTGGCTATACCATGGGACAGTATGCAATGGGATATTACACACCGCCATCAGCGCCGGGAGAACAACCCGAATGTGTGACTCCAGCGTTCGCTGTGCGTGACGCAATTTCTGACTCGCTCGGTGGAGAAGAATCAATCGCTGCAGTGCTAGAGTGATTTGAACCTGTTAATACGACACCAAATTGAAAAAATGACACAGAAGGATTTAACTCCGTGAGCGACGCACAAGAGATCAAAGATATAATCCAGACTTACTTCGACTGCATGTATGAATCCAGCAAAGCGAAAACCCACGCTGCATTTCATCCCAACGCAAAAATCACAGGATACCTACCAGACGGGCTACATGAGATGTCAGTAGACGACTTCGCTGCATTCGTCTCGAGCCAACAACCATCTGCGAAAGAGAAAGGCGAGCCTGCAAGACTCGAAATTATATCAATCGACATTGCAGGCGATACTGCTGTCACACGGGTACGAGACGACTATTTGGGGATGACTTTCCTCGATAGCCTATCGCTACTTAAGAGCGACGGTAAATGGAGCATCTACAATAAGCTTTTTCATGTAGAGGGTCAGGCCGAATAAACACTTCTCAGCTTGTTTCTAATCGATAAACCCGCGCCGCAGTGCCACCAAACATGGCGGTTTTCTCAGCATCGCTCAGCCCAGCTTTTGCAGCAATGCGCTTAAAGCCTTTCCACAAAGTTCGGTAGCTAAGACCTTCTTTATCTACCGAGATGTTACTTTCAAACATACGGCGATCAGGTCCAAAGACTTCAATTGCATGGACATAAAACCAATACAACGGATCACACATTTCCTCTGAGCCCATTGGCACGTCCCGTTGGTGAATGTGGAAAGGCGGCTCCCACCTTCCTACTCGCTGTTGCGCACCGCCGACTTTTATCACAGCATTGGGGCACGCAGCAAAGCCTCAACATTGTGCCCACTGGGGCTTAATATCGCTCATGATATCTTCGCAGAAGTAAACCTTTTGTTGAAAACTCGCATTTGGCTAAACAGTTGAATTACGCAAATCCCAAAGATGATGACGCGGATCAATTATGGGTAGTTCTGGGTCGAGCACTTATTCATGCGTTTCCTCACCATGCCAACCTACTAATTTGTTATTCTGTAGATAGATCATCGTTATTCCTAATCAATAAAAAATTATTTTCTAGGTCAGTTTGCAGAGCTAAGCATTGAGAGATTGCTGGCAGGGTTTATTGAAGTGCCTATTGAAGTGCTGACTGAAACGCCGCTCGTGAATTTGTTCTTGGAAACTCAGTCACAGGTACGTCCATCTTTGAGAATTCAGCCAAAGGCGGCCATCCATCGGAAACGTTAAACACTAACAGATTGGATCGGTCGTTCACAAAACTGGCTTCAACAAATTCGTTGTGTCGGTTATATAAGTCGATTGCGAAGGCACGGTCTTCAAACTTCCCAGCAAATTCATGATCGAGCACAATCGTTTTAGCCATTTTTAATGCACCCCAAATTTCCTCAGGAGCATGTTCTGGAGATATCATCGCTTGATACAGAGATGCTTTGAAGCTTTCGTACCAATTGTCAGCATTTCTTTTAGTTAATATGACCTTAGCATCAGGAAAAACCGCCCTAATCTCTTGCCAGTAAAAACAAATGGGGCTGTCCAAGCCAGCCTGATATCCAGAGAACATCGCTCGCCAGTCTGGTTCTTTTCGTAGGGCGTTCGCCCATATCTCAACATGATCTGGACGTTGAAATATCTCTTCACAATGATAGCAAGGCTCGAAGCCCAAGATCTGCAGCGCGTGTTTAAGAGAAAACGTGCCAGTTCGTGAAAAACCCGCACCGATAATTTTTAGTTTAAGCGCTCCACCAATATGTTGTTATAATCTACCTGCTAGTGCTTTGCCGCACTCAGTGCATTGTAGCGATACAATTTATCCATCGTATGATTTCCAGCAGCACGCGCTGCTCTATTTCGAAACCAGGCTTGAACCCCAGACAGATGAAACACCGTCGCATTACGACGTGAGCCATTCTGAACGCCAGCTGTTCTATCTTTGCGCAACGCTTCATAGCGCTGCAAGCTTGCTGCGATATCATCGTCGGCATCAAGGCACCCGGCGATAACTGCGGCATCTTCGATCGCCATGGCTGCACCCTGCGCCATAAAGGGTAATGTGGGATGGCAAGCATCGCCCAACAACGTGACATGACCTTTGCCCCAATTCGGCATGGGTGGGCGATCGTATAGCGCCCACTTAAACAGCGAGTCTTTATCAGCATGATCAATCAGTTGCTGAACATCTGAGTGCCAGCCTGCAAAGTCAGACTTTAGCTCTGCGAAATCGCCACGTTCTGTCCAGGATTCAACATCCCAACCCGCCTTTTCGACAACACAAACGCAGTTAACAAATTCACCACGCCGCACGTAGTAGTGAACAAAATGTTTACCCGGTCCCCACCAAGCAGTAGACATTGGGCGAATCAAACCTTTTGGCAAACGATCAACCGGCACCATCGCTCGCCAAGCGACATTACCCGTATATTGAGGATTCTGCTCTCCCCAAAGTCCGCTGCGCACGACAGATCGAATACCATCCGCACCGATCAATAAATCACATATGTGAGCAACATCGCCGACCTTAACTTCCACACCATCATTGCCATGATCAATAAAACCTTCAACACCGGCGTTTAGATGCAGCTCAATATTTTGGTTCTTTGTCGCAGCTTCAACTAAAATCGTTAGCAAATCACCACGATGGATATGGTAATAAGGTGCACCATATTTTTCGACTGCGGTTGCACCATGCTTTGACTCACTAATAACTTCTCCAGTTCTCCAGCTTCGAAACTGCCCGCCTTCTGGCAAAAAAGCTTTAGCTCGGAGCGCTTCTTCAAGGCCGAGGTAATGTAGCACCCGACTGCAATTGGGCGATAATTGGATTCCCGCACCAACCTCACCAAACTCTGGCGCCTGCTCAAAAACATCAACCTTATTACCATATTTTGCGAGACACAGGGCCGCGGTGATGCCGCCAATACCGCCGCCTGCAATCATTATCTTCAGATTATTCAAGACTCTCTTTCCTCTTCAGGACTATGCCAAAGGCCTACTCTATCGGATTATTCTACCGGGTAAGGTTCACCGTGAAATAACGCCTCATGGTAGCCTTTTACGCCCACCTCGAAGGTCAGCGGGCTACGGTAATCGCTGCCTTCCACCAGCAAGCCCAAGACATTGCCAAAGGTATATTGCGGCGTCCAACCAAGTACAGCGCGCGCACGATAATTATCATAAACCCTATCAATGGTAGTTAGCATTTGCCAACCTTTCGTTGCGTAAACTTCTTTAAACTCAGGGAGATATTTTTCAGCAACAGCAGCAACATCTGAGCCTAGGGTCACTGCATCAGCCCTTTCAAATGGAGGTGTCGCACTAATGATAAATCGATCGAAACCCAGTAATGGCGCCTTTTCAATCGCTAATAAGTGGGCATCAACCACGTCCTGAATATCCACGCGCCGATACAACAATTCGTTTACCTTAAGGTTGTTGTCATCGTAACTGTCGCGCCTTTCTTTATTATCATCTGCTTCGGGAAAGAATCTGGACGTCCGCAAAACAATACAAGGCAAATCATTATTTCGACTAAATAACTGACACAGGTCTTCAGCTGATGTTTTCGTAACACCATAAATATTCTTAGGTTGGGTGTTGAGTTCCTCTGTTACCCAAACCGCTGGCTCACCCGCAGCCGGTCGCATCGCGTCACCAAAGGTACTCGTCGTACTGGTATAGATGAATGCTTTCACACCATGTTCAACAGCCGCTTCAAGTAAATTTAGCGTACCCGTCACATTTGTATCGACGAACAACTGCTTTGAATGCGTGGCGACATGAGGTTTGTGAAGCGTTGCTGTGTGCAACACAAAATCAATATCGGCCATACACCCACTCACAAATTCAGCATCACTAATCGAACCTACAAAGTGCGTGTAGGGACTAGGCTTCAAATCTAAGCCGCAGACGTCTGCGCCCTGCTTGATAAGCGTGCGCATTAAACCTTCACCTAAGTGACCAGCGCTGCCAGTGACAAGAACTCTCATCAGGATTTTATGACCGCATGCCAATGTTCTGAAATACCGTACCCCGTTTTCCCATCCCAATGAAACTCGGTCAAGCCCTCATTAATAAAAGTCGCGCCACCCGGCATAGGCACTTTAGTGGGACAAACATTCAGCACACGCCCCTTAATCTCTATCGGAGTACCTGTTGGCGTACCGTCAGCAATTTTCCCTGTCAGGTTTACCCATTTATGAATAATCGAACCGGTTTCATACTGCGTTGTGATCAAAACATCATCGAGCCTCATAGACTTTCCGTTTTGTTGAATCCACCCCCCACCCCTAATATCACCATTTGCATGTCTGAAACAGGAGCCCCCTAACGCACTGTCAGCGCCAAAATTCATGGAGAACCAATTAACAAATGGATTCGGGTTCTCACCACTCGAATAAGTTGGTTTTATTATCGGCGCTGCGATTGCCTTGTCCTCTCGTTGCCCCGCACCCCAGTCTCGGGGTCCCCAAGATTTATCACGCACCCCATAGCCTGAGACCTGCCAGCGCTCATCACCGAGCCGAATCTCGCCAGTGACTTTACCGCTTTGCTCGAAATGGCCAAACGCACCCGAGCTGCCCTCTTCGGAACGAGAGTAATGCGGCTCAGTAATGCAATCAAAAGTGAGACTCATACAAAGTTTTGCTTTCTCAAACCAACCCTCCGGTCTTAGCTTGCTTCGTTCAAGCAAAATGGTTGCGTCCGCGATATGCTGAGCCGGGCCATCGTAATCGATATGCCAACGTTGATGAGGCTCAATGCAGCTGATTTTTAGGTCACCCGATTTTAGGTCGCCATCGTAGGTACTAAGATTGGCTTCAATATTTCTTCTACCGTAGGTAAAAGCGACCTGGCTCCCTTCCAAATAAATCACATGCAGAGCGTCAACCCAGCCATCTCCTGGTCGAAACCCCATGCGGGTGAACATACCTAATTTCGAGATGGGATCAACAAAATT
This sequence comes from Candidatus Azotimanducaceae bacterium, assembly GCA_047629195.1. Lineage (GTDB taxonomy): Bacteria > Pseudomonadota > Gammaproteobacteria > Pseudomonadales > Azotimanducaceae > UBA4582. The sequence continues at coordinate 58,897 of JBLHWY010000004.1, read as the reverse complement.
AAAATAGTAACTTTCGCTCCATGCCGGCTCAGTGCCAACAGCATGCATTAGCTCATGGTTTACTGCAGTCATAAGTGTTCTCTGTTTTTCAATAGTTGGTAAATCGATCTAAGGGTTAGATTGAATAAACTGATGAATTAGGGGTACGAGGATATGCGGTATATCCTCCTGACAAAAATGGCTCGCATCTTCAAACGTATTGATTGGCGCGCCAGGAAACAGTGCTTTGAAATCGGCGATGGCGTTTTCAGGGTGAATAGCGCGATCTTTCATTCCCTCTGCCAGCATTGCCGGTTTTGATTTCAACTTATCAAGGTTTCCTGTCTCGAGTCCTGCTGCCACATACTCCCGAAACCGATTAAGATGAACGTCTAACGGAAACTCCTTTGCACCTATGCATGAGGCCCGGTCGGGAAAAGGTGCAGAATAGGCATCTATCCAGGTCTGATCAACCGCAGCTGAATTTTCGAACCCTACAATCTTCATGACGGACAAGATGGTAGAATTCAGCTCTCCGACGATGCCGTCTAATGTACCCGCCTCGTAATGTTTAGCAATCCATTTGAACCACTCGCTTGGTTCACTCATCGGTCGCACACCACCGTAGCCAAATATCGTGTTCATCAGCACTAATCTTTTCACGCGGTCAGGATTGCGAATGGTGTAAGCGCCGGTAATTGGTCCACCCCAATCCTGACATACAAAGGTGATATCTTGCAGACCAAGATCATCGATGAACGCCGTTAGATTCTCAACATGAGTCTGAAGTGTGTATACCCTGTCCTGAGGGGTCTCGCTTTTACCGAAACCCATATGATCCGGAACGATGACTCGGTAGTGTCGGGAGAGCGCCGGAATGAACTTCCTATAAAGGTAGCCCCAGGTAGGTTCACCATGGAGGCAAATGACAACTTCTCCGTCCCTCGGCCCTTCATCAATATAATGCTGCCTAAAACCTGCGACTTCGCTGAAGTTAGGTTTAAAGGGCCATGTACCTTTGAAAGTTTCGTCTGCTGGTATCATCGCTGCGATCCTATTGGCTTGTAAGTTTGTCGTGTCGAAGTCGTCGACTCTAGCATAGCGACATTAAGATCTTCTACGGTTGCATAAATCGAGGTGTTGATCAAAGCGGGCACTAACCTAGCCCCATTGCACAGAGGCACATTTCTCTGTATATACTCAACTATCTCCCTAAATTGATGAGCAGCTATCATGGCCCACGACACAAAACTTGAGAAGTCTTCAGAAGCAGCAGAAGAGGTGATTGCGGAAACTCGCACAACCTACTCTGTCTGTACCATCTGCGATATTGGCTGCCAGCTACGCTCCCAAACCGTAGACGGAAAACTTGAGCGGGTCATTGCCCATGATATACCGATGCTTGCTCCTAATATTTGTTACAAAGGAGTCGCTGCACCCGATATTCACAACCACGCTGACCGAATTCGCGTACCACTTAAGCGCGTTGGTGAACGCGGTGAAGACCAGTGGGAGGAAATTTCCTATGAGCAGGCAATGGATGAAATAGCTGAGCGGCTTAAGCTTGTTGTGGCCGACCATGGCCCTGAAGCGCTTGCCGTTTCAACGTCGGGGTGGAATACACAAACAACCCACAGTACTGATCGAAGGTTTATGAACCTCTTGGGTTCTCCTAACTGGATAAGCGGTGTCGCACTATGTGCAGGCAACACAGCGGCGGTCAATAAACTGACCTACGGTTGGTTTCCCCAACCTGACTACGCAAAGACCAATTGCATCGTGTTGTTTGGCCATAATCCCCGCAAGCACTCCTGGACGCCTATTTATAATGCGATTAACGCGGCTAAGGCCAGGGGAGCCAAAGTGATTGTTCTTGATCCTCGGGTTTCAGATCAAGCCGAGACAGCGGATTTACACCTAAGCCTACGAGCTGGCACAGACGCTGCCATGTGCTTGGGTTGGTTAAAAGTGATTTTCGACGAAGAACTCTACGACAAAGAATTTGTCAGCAAATGGTGCCTAGGCTTCGAAGAATTAAAGCAAAGAGTCGACGAATACCCACTCGAACGGGTTGAAGAAATTACCGGTGTCGACAAAGCACTTATAGCCGAAGCAGCACGTATGTATGCAACTTCCGAAGGCGCAGTCATTCCTTGGACGCCAATAACCGATCAGCAAATATCCTCCACATCCGCAATCAGATTACATTCAATTCTTCGTGCTGTCACCGGCAACCTTGACGCCGTTGGCGGTGAAATGCTGGATGGCTTTAATCAAAGTTACATACCTGAATCTGAAATTGGTTTACACGAGGAATTGTCACTGGAACAAAAAGCAAAACAGCTCGGCTATGATGATCACCCCGTATTTACCTATCGGGTTGCTGAGATGCTAAAAGAACCAACGGAAAAGGTCTGGGGATATCCTTACGCTGATATCGTCATGGGTTGCCAAATGGCAAACCCGACTAACGTATTCCGTGCTATGGCTCACGGTGACCCCTACCCCATTAAAGCGTTTATCGCGCTAGGCAATAATGCGCTGTTGAGTTACCCAAACCAGCATCAAATACTGAAGGCAATGATGAATCAGGATTTGATCGTCGCACATGAAATATTCATGACACCAACTGCAATGTTGGCCGACTATATATTGCCTGGTGATGTGTTCTCGGAACGAAACCATATTGCAGACAGCTGGAGTTGGGGTAACAGACTGACACTCTCACAAAAGGCAGTAGAGCCACCTGAACAAGCATCCAGCACCTTTCAGTTCTGGCGCGATCTTGCGCACCGCATGGGATTCGAAGCGCACTTCCCATGGGAAAAACTTGAAGACATGCTTGACCATCGTCTCTCGCGATCAAACAGAACATTTGCGCAATTCGAAGCGAGTACATTCATGGAGGTACCGGCGCCAGCATTTAAGAAATATGAGCAGACCGGATTCGCAACCCCTTCAGGGAAAGTCGAACTTTATTCAAGCGTGCTTGAAGAACTTGGGTTTGATCCGCTTCCCTATCATCGGGAAGGTCCGGCAGTGAGTGCAGCCTATCCTTACCGCGTATTTACCGGCGTACGAGAAGATGCGTTTTTTCAGACCGGTCAAAGAAATATTGAAGTGCTACGAAAAAGATCGCCGTCGCCAAAACTATTTTTACATCCAACAGATGCTGCCCGCGAGAACGTCGAAGATCATGACTGGGTAAAATTAGAAACCGCGCACGGTACGGTGACCGCCAAGATACTCGTTCAGGCATCAATGAAAGAAGGTCACATCAGGGTTCCCCACGGCTGGTGGTACCCAGAGTTAAGAGGAAAGGAAAAGCTTGCTGGCGCATTTTTGTCGAGCGACGCAGTACTTTGTTCTGACGACGATGAGTTTCTAGATGTAGAGCAAGGCATTCCTCACTTTAAAGGATTTCCGGGACGCATCGTAAAAGTAGACGCACCAAAGCAGATGTCCGAGCAAACACTGGCTGGTTAATATTTTTGCTGCATCCATTAGGTTAAATCGGATTAAGTTAAAGAGGTTTGTATGAAGTTCGCACTCAATCGGTTGGACATGGTAACGCCAATGCGATTTGCCGCCAGTGCCTCGCGCGCAGAGTCGCTTGGTTGGGATATGGGACTCATACCCGTCAACCCTCTCAAAGCGCCTGACCCTTATGTTCTGCTTGCAATGGCATCTCAAGTCACAACGACGATACAACTCGGTACATTGCTGGATAACCCTGTCATACGGCATCCATCTGTGCTGGCAGGGTCAATCGCAACTGTTGAGCAGTTAGCGCCGGGCAGAACACTTTTGGGATTAGGTAGCGGCGACACCGCAGTACGTTTTAATGGGCTCGCACCGGCACGCTTAAAGCAGATGCAGGAAACCACCATTCATGTAAAGAAGTTGCTGGCTGGAGAGCGTATAGAGGTCGGTGCACTTAGACCTGCAGGTCTTGCGCACTCAGCCCCAGTACCGGTCTGGATTGCAGCTCAGGGGCCTAAAACGTTACATATGGCCGGGAAATATGCTGACGGTGTTTTTATTCGCGTTGGCACTCACCCAGACAATATCCAACTGGCCTGGCGTCATGTTTGTGAAGGTGCCGAACAAGCCGGCCGTGATATCGCCGAGATATCACTGGCACTCATTTTTCACACAGCATATTCGGAAAATGAACAAACCGCTCGTTCAATGGCAAGAGCAATCGCCGCAGGATATTACGAGTACTCACCTGCTTTGTTTGAGAATCTTAATCATCGCTGGAATGGACCAGATGTTCACGAACTGCGCAAACAAGCCATGCCTGACTTTCATCATCACCGAGATCCAGTTCACGCAGGAGAGGTCGTTAACTTTCTTTCCGATAGAATCGCTGACGACTTTGCGCTGCACGGCAATTGGCAACAGATAGGCGATCAACTACAAAGCATACTGGACTTAGACTTACCGGTATCCGTCGTCTTACCTCACCCAATCCTTGACCCGACAGAAACAATCGACTACTTGGAATCTTGCGCCCTGAATCTCGTTAGAAGGTTTAAGTAAATTTCCCTCTCCACGAACTCAGCGCCACAAGCCATGGTCTACCAACTAGCGGCCACCACGAACAAGGCGTCCAGGTCTCGCACCCGTATCTTGGTCAAATCGTCGAGTAATTTCGCCTCCAATCATTGTCGCAAGGTATCCTTTAGCAGGCTGCATTAATCGAGCACCTCCGGCGGGCAAATCATGCTGAATCTTAAGCTCACCAAGACCCAGGTTGTCATAATCGATAACATTAATATCGGCACGCATACCTTCCTTGATCAGCCCCCTATCGTTAAATCCAAATAGCTGGGCGTTGCGTTGCGTACCACGATGAATCACATGGCTAATCGGAAGCTTTTCGCCGCGGACACGATCACGGGTCCAGTAAGAGAGCTGATAAGTTGGGTTCACCGCATCAAAAATCAGCGATACGTGTGCGCCTGCATCTGACAACCCCGTCACGGTGCAGTCATCCATTTGCATTTCACGCACGGCATCCAGATTAAACTCTGGGTAGTTAGTAAAAAATATTATTGCCATGTGATCGAGTTTGTTCACCAAATAGTCGTAGAGCAAACCTTCCGGTGGCTGGTTAGTTTCTGCTGCCCTCGCGGCAAAGCTTTCCTCCTGCTTTGGTTCATAGTCACTGTCACTGGTCAGCACGTACGCTTGCTCCCAGGTGAACTCCGCATGAGCAATGCCAAACTCCATCGACCCAACTGGCACGCCTTCAACATGATTGGACTCACTTAAAATTGCACGCTTAACTTCGGGTTTCAATAACGCTGCCATTCGTTCCGGTGCTTCGAGCGTTGCAAGCTTTTTGTAACTCGGCTTCAGCATCCACGGATGGTAAGTGTTCATACTAAGGACTAAACCTGTCGGACGAGAACCCACTTGGGGATACACCTGCGCGCCTTTTGCATTACCCACTTTGACCAACGCAAGTGCGTCACGCCACTTGTCCGTCCACTCATGGGTTTGAAACAGCGTGAATGTCGCGGGCCTACCGCTCGATTGGCTTACATTCAAAATTAGATCTATTTCTTGTTCCAGCGATGAATGCTCCTTCATTTCAGGTCGACCTGGTCCAAGCGTGCTGGAGGGAATGATCTGGAAGACACCGCTGCCAGCCCTTTTTAGCGCATCTGATATCGCCATCACTTCAACATCGTTGGCAAACGTGCCTGGCACTGGTTCACCCTGAATAGAACGGTGTCCAAGAATACGGGAAGTCGAAAAGCCGACAGCACCTGCTCTCAAGGCTTCTTCAACAACAATTCCCATCTGCTTAAGGTCAGACTCAGTTGCAGCTTGATTGGTTCTACCGCGATCACCCATGACATAGTTGCGCACTGCCCCGTGAGCAACAAGGGAGCTGATATCAAGCGCATATTCTCTGGTTGCTAGGTAGTCTAAGTATTCGGGATAGGACTGCCACGCACCCCAGGGCATACCTTCATGCAATGCAGCGCCAGGAATATCCTCGACCCCTTCCATCAGGTCAATCAGATCCTGTTCACCACCTTTTGCGACTGGCGCAAACCCAACGCCACAATTGCCCATGACAATCGTGCCGACACCATGACTCGCGGAAGGGTTCATTTCCGAGTCCCAGGTCACTTGACCATCATAGTGAGTATGGATATCAACCCATGCCGGCGCAACGATCGCACCATCAGCATCAATCGTGTTTTTTGCAGCACCTGAAAGGTCAGCACCAACAGCAACTATCACACCATCTTGAATCGCGACATCCGCATTCATCGCAGCGCCACCACTACCGTCGTAAACCGTGCCGCCTTTTATCAGTGTATCGTACATGCATATCTCCTTTTTGAATCCGCTTAATATTGATCAGCACAAGCCGGTTTGCACTGTAAACATATCATCTATCTAGCAAGCGTCACCGAACAATGCTTCGGCCAGCATATCTAGTTTTTCTGGTTTTAACTGAGCGCTCAATCCGATCGCGACTACTTGATTAGCAGATCGGTTATCAGACTGCGCGACCGTAATTTCTTTACGCTTGCCAACAACCTGAAGCACTAAAGACCCGCCTGCCTCGTCTATGAATAGCCCTTTACAGCGCAAAACATCCTGACCAAGGTTTGCGACAAATTCATCCAAAGCCCGGCGAGTAATAGGCATCGTTGAGCGATAACTCCAGCCACGATAGTGTTCGTGCCCGTGCACGCTCTCATCAGGCGTAAAACCCCTGTGTTCAAGATCAAAAATCATTGCCAAGGGGATATCACAGTTAACGCAGGGTACAACGGGCACGCCATCGGTAAGCTCAGATAACCAGACGACCAACGCTCGTTGTTCTTCATCTGCCAATAGATCAATCTTATTCAGTAGAATCAAATCTGCACTTTTTAGCTGGCGCTGAATCGTACGCGCAACATATTTATCAGCAGCTTTTTCACGCACAGTTTCGGCATCTGCAACGACGATGACATTGGCAAGCTTCAGTTCCTGACCGTTGCCATACTGGGAAAGATTGCCAACATCAGCTACGCCGCTCGCTTCGACTATAATGTGTTCCGGCTTAGGTTCCAGCGCTAACAGCCTTTCTAGCGCATCTGTAAAACCGTCATTGAGCGTACAACAAACACATCCGTTCGCAAGATTTATTTGTTTGTCACTTTGCGATTCAATTAGCTGCGCATCAATATTAATGTCACCGAAGTCATTAATGAGTAACGCTATACGCCGGGGCTGACCATCCAACAAATCGTTGTTTCGCAAAATATGATTTAGAAGCGTCGTTTTTCCTACGCCGAGATAGCCGCCAAGTATCGTAAAACCAACCACTAGTCCACCACGCCAGCAGCTTGATATTTTGTACCCGCCAGCACTGTCCCCCAGACTTTAATGTCACGAATACTCATCGGCTCGACTGTCAACGGATCCTGCTCGAGCACGGCAAAATCAGCTTTCTTACCGGCTTCTAACGAGCCAATTTCATCATCTAAATGCATCTGGTATGCAGCAGAAATAGTCACGGCTCTTAATGCCTCGTATGCGCTAATTTTTTCAACTTCGCCCAGCACACGACCACTCGGTGTAATACGGTTCACAGCACACCACATTGTGTGCAAGGAACCCAAAGGCGTCACGCCTGCATCGGAATGTATGGAGAAAGGAACACCCTCCCTCAAAGCAGAAGCACATGGCTCAAGTGAATTGGCGCGCTCTGGACCAACAGTAATATCGTAGTGCTGATCACCCCAATACCACAAATGATTAGCAAAGAAGTTTGCACACAAACCAAGCTTCGCCATTTTTCTGAGCTGCGCCTGAGTGGTTAGTTGAGCGTGCGTAATAGTATGGCGATGATCCAACCACGGATCTTCTCGCACTATTTTCTCTACCGTATCAATCGCGAGTTGCTGGGTTAAATTGCCATTACAGTGCATATGAACATTAAGGCTTGCACGATGAAATGGCCGCAACCAATCAGCGAATTGCTCAGGAATGGTCAGCAATTGGCCGTGATCTTCACCGCTGAAGTATCCCGGTTCCTCGATCAGCGCACTAAACCCTTGAATTGAACCATCCAGAATAAATTTGACACCGGGAAACCTTAGCTTTTCTGTTTGTTTCTTTTGCAGCTCAATAAATTGATCAGCTATTTCATCAAACGCAGCCGCCGCACCAGGCATTGCTGGAATGTTGTATTGCGCAATTCTCAGCGGAAAGCTTGCTTCACCAGTAATCTCTTGCCACATCTCAAGTAACTTTGGCACCAATATTGACACGCCACCCAGATCGGTACAGGTTGTGATGCCCGCGTTACGAGCTAGTGCACCAAAATCTCTAAGCGCTTGCTCGGTCTGATTAATTCGCTGCACAATCCGATTGCCCGTCTTGCAGGTAGACATCGCTGCCGGCTCACGTAGCTCACCGTCCAATTCGCCGTTGTCATCACGGCCAAGTCCTTCGATTTTCATCTCTTTGGTCACGCCGTTTTCCGCAAGCATAGCGGAGTTTACGGTCGCAAGATGGCCACTGGCATGCTGCAGATAAATAGGCCTTGTTGCTGACACCTGATCCAACTCAAGACGCGACAGACGCGGTTGGTCTGGAAAGTAAATTGGATCAAATCCAACAGCTACCAGCGGCGCTTCAGCATCTACCAAATTTGACTCTGCTAGCTTCAGTGCTTCAATCAACGCTTCGTAGCTTTTAATACCCGGTGCGGTGGAGCCATCCGGCAACTTTCTTTCAAAGTAACCCATATAGGGCAAAAGCATCATGCCACCGGCCATCACATGCGCATGTGCCTCAACAAAACCCGGCACAATCACATGATTGGCAAAGCTGGTATCAAGTTCGTACGCTCCCCAACCTGCAACCTCATCCAGCGAGCCAACGCCAAGAATAAGCCCATCACGAACCGCGACATGGGTTCCCTCCGGGTTAGATGGATTCATCGTGATGATTTTCTTCGCCTGATAGATAGTAATGCTCAAGAGTACGATCCTTTCCAGTCTGGTGTATGAATACCCCTCAGACTAAGTGATCCATCACTTTCGCTCAAGCATCTAAACATCTATTGAACATCTAAAAAGCATCTATAGTTTGTATGGGTAGGAATATTGACTTCTAGCCAGTCTTTGGGTTTTATAGGATGCGCATAAAAGTAATTTAATCCAATAGTGCTTATTAGAAGCCTTTCTTAATAATAAGTCGGTCCATCAGAAAGAGGAAAAATCCATGAGAAGAGAATCCAGAGGCAACACAAAAAGACTTCTCAGTGATGAGACTAAGCATACCGGGGCTGCCTACGGCATACCCACGCTATCGGAAAAATTAGTTTATGTACCCACGACTGGAAAAATTTCTCTCCTACTATAAACCCTACAAGCTTCTATTAAGCGCAGACCTCAGCTGCGCAATTGTTATCGCAGTCATTACACTGTCGCTGCCATTGTGCGCGCGATACATCACCGAGAGCATATTAACGCTTGATGCTAGCGACGCGCTGACACAAATCTTCTATATGGCCAGCATTATGTTGGCGTTGGTTGCCGTGCATGCACTCTGCAAATTCTTTGTGGACTACATGGGACACTTCATGGGCGCCTTGATGGAGCGCGACATGCGCGGCGAATTATTTGCGCATTTGCAGACCCAACCTTTTAGCTTCTACGACGAGCACAAAGTCGGTCAACTCATGACTCGCGTCACCAACGACACGTACAATCTCGCAGAGCTTTATCACCACGGTCCTGAAGATATTTTGATTACCTTGATCAAATTTTTCGGCACATTCCTGATTCTGATGACAATCAATGTGCAGCTCACACTGCTCATTTTCGCCTGTCTGCCCCCTATGGTGGTCTATGCATTCCATTTCAATCGAAAAATGAATATTGCTTTGCGCGCAGCTCGAGATCGTATTGGCGACGTCAACGCCCGCGTTGAAGATTCTCTGGGTGGTATCAGAGTCTCAAAATCCTTCACCAACGCTGAATTTGAGAACAATAGATTCGCAATCGAGAACGAACGCTTTCTCGAAAGCAGGCGACACAGTTACAAGAGCGAAGCGTATCTCGATAGCGGAATCGTGGCATTCACGCAAATCTTTACCGTTATCGTCATTGGCGTAGGAGGCTCATTTATAATCCAAGGTCCTCTTCGCATCGTTGATCTCGTCACATTCCTGCTTTACGTCGGCCTGCTCGTTGAACCTATTCATACTGCCCTTAATTTTTCCAGGTTATATCAAAGTGGTATCACAGGGTTCGATCGCGTCATAGAATTACTCGAAGTCGAACCTGCCATTGCCGATCACCCTCATGCTACAACACTCACCAAAGCAACGGGTAAAGTTGAATTTGAAAATGTTAGTTTCAGATACAGCGAATCAGCACCCTGGGTTATTCAGAACTTGTCACTATCGATAAAACCCGGAGAATTCGTTGCTTTAGTGGGTCCTTCTGGCGTGGGAAAATCTACCCTATGCGCTCTCATACCCAGGTTCTACGAAGCAACGGCAGGATCAATTTCAATTGATGGCCACACCGTCACGACGCTAACGCAGGAATCATTGCAAAAGAACATCGGCGTGGTTCAACAGGACACGTATTTGTTTGACGGTACTATTGCTGAAAACATTCACTACGGAAATCTTGCGGCTTGTGACGAAGATGTGATCGCCTGTGCTAAAAAGGCAAACGCACACGACTTCATTATGACCTTAGAGAATGGTTATCAAACCGAAATTGGTCAGCGAGGCGTCAAACTATCCGGTGGTCAAAAGCAACGTCTAAGTATTGCACGGGCTTTCCTCAAAGACCCGGCTATCCTAATTTTTGATGAGGCTACCAGCGCACTCGACAACCAAAGCGAGAGCGCCATACAATCATCGTTAGAACGGCTAAGTAAAAACAGAACGACCATTGTCATCGCTCACAGACTTTCGACCGTTCAAAACGCAGAACGAATCATCGTCTTAGGTGTAAACGGCATTATTGAGCAAGGTAAACATCAGGAGTTAATAGAGCAGGATGGGCATTACTCAGGGCTCTACGCGCTGCAGGCTTCGATTTGACTATGGTTTACGCCGCATTGAGAAGCAGGTACTCCGTTTAAATCACTCCCCGACGCCAATAGCATCCGGCAAAGGGGGCTTCGTCCGAACGCGGCCCGTTCTCAAGGCGCGTTTCAGCATTGCGTCGAGTGCCGGCCAGAAGACCCTCGGGGCTTCTCGTCAAGTGAGGCTAGACCCGAAGGGTCGCGATGCCAGCGGATGGAAACGAAGCACGCGTTGTCTGATGCGAAACACACCCAAACAAAAACAAAAAGAACGAATCAGTCAGGCAACCCAAGCACCCGCTTAGCAATAATATTCAACTGAACCTCCTTAGTACCACCCGCGATCGTCAAAGATTTCTGATACAACCACTTTTTCAGGAAAGCCAGCTGTTTAGGTTCAGCTGTTGACTCATCCCAACGCAAACCCTGACTCCCCATCGCCGCAACCAACAACTCATCGCCATCCTGAATATTTAACGCATTTGTCAGCTTTACAGCAGAAGACGTAAATCCAGGCGCATGGGATTGTGACTCCTCAATCGCCCTACGCTGAGTCAACCTTTGTGAATGAGAGTTCATTTCAAAGGTTGTCAACCATTCCCGCAAATGAGCATCACTTAGTTTGCTCTCAGTCATCCCCACGTAATCTTTCACAAGATCCGGCATACGGCTTGTCTCTACACGACCGCCCTGCGACCCAGATATGTTGATCCCCGCATGGGTAGAGCGCTCAAACTGAAGTAGTCGCTTACCAACAGTCCAACCGTGATCAATACCACCGATCAAATCTTCCTTCGGCACAATCGCATCTTCAAAATACGTCTCACAAAAAGGTGATGCGCCGGATATCAGCTGGATCGGAGAAACTCTCACGCCGGGCTGACTCATATCTATCAATACCAGGCTAATCCCATCATGCTTTGGCTTATCAGGTGATGTCCTTACCAACGCAAAAATGTAGTCACAATCTTTTGCGTCACTGGTCCATGTCTTCGAACCATTGATTCTGAAACTATCACCGTCAAGAACAGCTTTCGTGCTCAGATTTGCCAGATCAGAACCTGCACCAGGCTCTGAGTAACCCATGGCCCAAGCACCTTCTCCGCGCGCACAGCGTGGTAACCACTTGGCTTTTTGCTCATCGGTGCCGAATTCTAGAATTGTTGGCCCAATATAGTTCACACCACGCCCTGTTAACGGCGTTCTTGCGCCGATGCGCGTAAGCTCTTCTATCAAAATTTTGTATTCATCGCGTCCTACTTCTGCGCCACCGTATTCTTTTGGCCAAGTTGGCACGGTCCAGCCCTTATCAGCCATTCGCTCAAGCCAAACTCTGGTATCAGTCTCGAGTTCAATTTTTGTACTGCCAAGAGGTATGTAACCGGCGCCACGCGCGCCTTCAGGGCAGTTTTCCTCGAGCCAAGTTCTTGTTTCATTTCTAAACTTTTCCAAATCGATCACTTTTTACTCCAAAGACTCATTCTATATTTGCAGATCGTGAATCAATATCCACGCATCTTTGTACTAAGTCTACCTTACCCAACAATTGAATTTGCAGACACTTTTCTCTCTAATTAAACTCTACTGATTTACATGTTAACGTGATTGTTTATTTATCGAGAAGACAAGTTATGCCTTATGAACACATAATTTATGATGTCAGCGATCATATCGCGACGATCACGCTCAACCAGCCAGACCGCCTCAACGCGCTTACGCCCTTGATGCGTATAGAATTTCTGGAAGCGATGCAACTAAGCGACAAAGACACTGATGTTCGTGTCATCGTGATTACCGGTGCAGGTCGTGGTTTCTGTTCTGGCGGCGACATGAAAGCAATGAATAAAACTGCGTCATCTGACAGCACCAGCGCCAATGCCCTCAACGAGAAATTAACCCCCATCAGGGACAAGGTTGTGCTCGCCATGCGTAATGCCACCAAACCAGTCATCGCCGCTGTCAATGGAGCCGCTGCTGGTGCAGGTATGAATATCGCACTAGCTTGTGATATTCGCATTGCTTCAAGTAAAGCACGCTTCGGCCAGACATTCACCAAACGAGGCCTGCACCCAGATTGGGGCGGGACTTACTTCTTGCCTAGAATTGTTGGTATGGCAAAAGCTTGCGAGCTGATCTGGTCTGGCAAGATGATTGATGCCGAGGAAGCACTTGCACTTGGAATTATCTCTGAGATGTCCTCACCCGAGGATCTAATGGTGAGAACGCTTGCGATGGCAAAATCTTTTGCGGAAGGACCACCCATCGCCATTCAACTCGCAAAAAGAGCCATGTACAAAGCACAAGATTCAGATCTTCGCGAAGCACTAGAATTCGAAACCTATGCACAGAATCTAGCAAAAGATACCCTTGATGCCAAAGAGGGTATTCGTGCTTTTGTCGAGAAGCGCGACCCTGTGTTCACTGGAAGATAGCCCCAGATACGCAGACAAAGATTGAAGACCACATGAATTCTAGCTGGCTTTAACTGCGGCTTAACGACTACTAGATCAATGGTGTGGCAGCAGCCTCGTCTGAGAGTGGCAATCAAAACCTGATCACCGGTTTTCAGATACCGGTGGCTCTGCGAACCATTAATTTAGTGAGTGAGTAGCTGTCCAATTATGTAGCGCCACCTACTCCTCCGCTAATCAATTTACGGTAGGCAGACGGTGTTATACCATCACTCCAGCGTAAAAAAGCTCTGGTGAAACTAGCAGCTTCAGCAAAACCAACAATCTGGCTTATTTGTGTGACTGACAAGGAAGAGTCTGCAAGATAAGATTTAGCGAGTTCAAAACTTACTTCAGCACTAACCTGATTGAACGAAGTACCTTCCCCGCGCAAACGTCGATATAACGTCGCTGGGGAAAGCGCTAGATACTCTGCCATCTTCTCTGCTGTGACCGGCGCTTCAATCAAGTTAGCCAACAGAATGCGATTAACTTCTGCTTTAAACGAATGATGGTTAAGACGTGATCTCATCTCCGAATCAAGATGCGCTTTTAATATGTCAGACAGGCCAGGATCCATCGCATGACTTTGCATCGTGCCGATACTAACAGGCATAATAATACTGTTAGCTTCCTGACCAAACCTTACTTGTGTATTAAGCGCTTGCTCGTAAACCTTCGACTTGGCACCCGCGGAATGTCTGAACCCAATTGTATCGATTACTGCACTAGAACCCGTAAACATCCGAATGAGTCTGGTTGAAAGTGCAAGGCTGAACTCCACATCCTGCCGCCATTCTGCATTCGGCAAATCAAAAATATCATAGTTAAAGATCAACGACTCCTGCGACCGCTCGACACTAAGGCTCGCCCTATCTTGTAACAAGTTCATATAGAGACAGAAGTCTGACAGCGCGCTAAAAAGTGACCTTGAAGATAGAAACAAAAATCCGATCGCACCCAGCGTCTCAGCCCCACAGGAACGCGCAAGGCGAATACCAAGGATCGGGTCACCCGCTAAAATTGCCGCCTGCTCCATAAAATTCAGGTATTTTCGAAGCGAGAGTTGCCCATTGAGCTTCTGCAATTCTTTGCTGTCGATATCTGCAATCGCAAGCAACTTAAGGTAATCAACGCCACACTCAGCCAGCGCTAGCTCCAAGCCCCGGATAACAGATGCACCAATCTTTGGCTCACCGTATTCATAAATAATTTTATTGGCTTTTACAGTCATGACTATTTAGGACAAATAATTGACGATTATAGACAAGTGAATAGCAATCTGAAGCTCTAACCTCAATAAAAATAATAAAACTCTAGCTTTATGACTGAATTACTCGTGGGATCATCCGCCCTACACAACTGGCACTCAGTTTTGGCCCGTAAATACCCTCCTTCGGCCGACATCGAGGATGCCATTAGTCATATCACGCGCATACTGTCGATCAGCGATAGCCACCTGAGACTTGGCGACTATATCTGCACGCTTGAAAAGATCGCTCCGAAAAAGGCAGCGGCGCTAGCATGGAAAGTTGGCACCACTGCCATAGTGACTGAGTCATCACCAGTGGATGAGGCGATCCGCGGCTGCAAAACCCTGGGCGCAGCGCTGAATTGGAGTTGCAAGTTCTTCCCATTGTTACAGGATGGCAGCAGCTTAACGCTAGAACGCAACGACCAATGGGCAATGCTGTGCTACAAGATTCAGGATCCTACGATATGGCCGAGAAACGTTGATGCCGTTTACAAACTCGGACTGAATGCACGCATGATTAAAGCAGCAAGCCCGGATGCCTGGGCGCAGGTTCAACTGGGCGTAGAAGCCGAATCCAGTGTTGGAAATTTAAATCTAGCGAAAATTGTTCAGGCTCCGGTCATTCACGGAGGTAATACGAATGCCATTCGCTTTCCTGCGAAATATCTTGACGCTCAATTTGCAATGCCTCATACCTATGAACCAGAAGCGATTAACTTACTTTCCGCGCAATTGACAAAAAAGGAACGTATCACTCCGATGAGCCAACGAACCCGTTTGCTAATTTTTTCACGCATGACGCAAGGGAGCGTAAGTCAAACTCATATTGCCAAAGCCCTAGGACTATCCAGCAGAACATTAAGACGCAGACTATCGACTGAGGGCCAATCGTTTCAGGGGCTTCTGGATTTGTGCCGCATGCAGTCTGCGGCATTAGACCTGCGTACTCGCGACAACATTTCGCTTTCAGAAATGGCAATAAAGTTAGGGTACACAGAACATTCTACTTTTTCCCGAGCATTTACCCGTTGGGCAGGCGTTTCGCCGAGAGCATTTAGAGAAGAGTTTAGAGAGGAGTATAGAAAATGACCGAATGGAGATTTCCGTTTTCACGATCAACCGATAACCACGTAGACCTTACGTCATTTGATGCCTATAACAACGGCGCGCCAGATGCGACGTTTGAAAGAATGAGACGTGAAGCACCAGTTTCATGGACGCAGGAGAAGGACGGTAAAGGCTTCTGGTCCATCACAAGACACGCAGACATTCGAGAGCTAAACAAAGAAACCTCGACTTTATCTTCAGCACGCGGCATCCGAATGGAAGACCAGTCTGCCGAAGAGTATGAGGCTCGTCGAACTTTTCAGGAAACAGACCCACCGGAACACACAGAATTCAGAATGTTGTTCAATGCAGCCTTCTCTCGAGTCAGTGTAGGCAAATTCGAAGGGTCCATCAGAAAAATCACTGCTGAACTCATTGGCAAAGGATTAGCGATGGGCGATTTGGACGCAACGGACGCTATCGCAAGACAGTTGCCGATGCGCATACTCGGGCAAATTCTCGGTCTGCCGGAATCCGATGGTGACTGGTTGGTTGAAAAGGGAGACGCGCTCATTTCAAATTCCGACCCCGACTATACAGATTTTGTGGTCGACAAGGTCGACACTAACGAATATCGATTCTTGCCATTTCGATCTCCTGCAGCACTAGAGCTTTTCGACTACGCTAACGATATACTAAAGGAAATAAGAAAAGGCAAGGACTACGGTGTGCTGAACATGATTACTCAGCCAACTAAAGATGGCAGAGTGATCACCGATGGCGAGTTTCGAAATTTCTTTTGCTTGGCGGTTGCAGCAGGCAACGATACGACTAGATATAGTATCGCCGCATCGCTGCAAGCACTCGCGAATCAACCGCAGCTACTTGAATACATGCGCGGAGCCGACAAAGCCAAAATCCTAAAAGCCACCGACGAGATGGTTAGATGGGCATCACCGACCACCCATTTCCGCCGAACTGCAACTAAAGACTTCGAGTACGGCGGCAAACAAATTAAGGAAGGCGACAAGGTTATTCTATGGTTCGTTTCTGGCAACCGCGACCATGATGCTTTTGACGAGCCCTATGAGGTAAAACTTGACAGACAACCCAACCGACATATTGGCTTTGGCCAGGGTGGGCCACACGTTTGCCTTGGAATGTTCCTTGCGAAGATGGAAGTCGGTATCATGTTGGAAGAAGTTGGTAACAGCGTTGAAACACTAGAACAGACAGCTGAGCATGAGTTCTTACGTTCTAATTTCATTCTCGGTATTAAAAAATTACCACTACGCATGACTCCAAGGAGATAAGCAAGAATGGCAAGCGATAACACTAACTCGGCTGACGCCTATTCCCGCGTTCGAGTTCTATTTGCAGACCAATTAAATCTTGCTAGAGGGAAGTACATACCAATGAGCTTCGCTGCAAAAGGCGAAAGTCGGCTATGTATAGGTGCCTATGCCGTTACCTACAGCAAGGCGATGGTGAACGCGCCAGGCGCAGGTGTTGCGGATGGACTACCTGATATTGAAATGGTATTTGATCCTCAGGACCTACGCCCCGGATGGGAACCCAATACCCATATCGCACTCTGCGATCTAGAATTAAATGGTGAACCTGCTGAGCTGTGTGGTAGAAATGTCCTCAAAAAAGCCATTCGCGAATGGCAAGATCTTGGCTTTGATCCAATGATTGGTTACGAAACAGAGGCTTATATATTCGAGCGCGATGAGAACGGCGCCTGGATTCCATACCAGACACCGGGCGCGTTCGTCTACGGCACAGGGCCTTTTACCGATCCGGCAGGGCTTATCGACGATATCTGGGCCACTGCACAAAAATGTAACTTACCCATCGAATCGATCAATGCTGAATACGATGCCCCTCAGTTCGAACTTACTATGCGCTTCGCTGATGCATTGAAAGCAGCGGATGATATTTTCCTATTCCGAAACATGGCGCGGGAAGTGCTCTATAAGAAGGGTTACCTGCTTTCATTTATGCCAATGCCAATTGCCGGCCTTAGCGGTTCAGGGCTACATCTCAATTTGAGTTTCAATGATAGTCACGGCAAGAACGTGATGAACGGTAACACCAACAGGGACCAACTCAGCCCGCTGGTAAGCGGTTGTATCGCCGGCCTCTTGAAATACCATGAGGCACTGGGTGGTTTACTTGCCCCGACTACCAACTCCTATGATCGCCTACAGCCGGGCCAGCTCTCTGGCTACTGGGCAAACTGGGGCTATGATCACCGTGGCGTCGCCGTCAGAATTTCAGCAGAAACTGGCAGTGCAGCTAGAATCGAACACAGAGTTGGAGACTGCGCGGTCAGTCCTTATGTCGCAGCCGCAGCCATTTTGCAGGCCGCCAGACTCGGTTTTGTGAACAACGTAGAACTGACTCCTGCCGAGACTGGTGACGGCATCGATACGGTGAATACTGAGCGACATATCGCTAGAGACCTTGGCACGTCACTGGATCATCTTGAAGCAGCAGATGAACTTGTAAACGCCATCAGTAAAGACATGATTGATAACTATGTTTCAATCAAACGAGCAGAAATTGCTGAACTGGAAGGTAAGACAAAACAAGAAATATTCGATTACTACTCGCCTTTCATATAAAAAACTTCTCCTAAAAGAATGGGAACAACAAATGACGAATAGGTTTGATGTCGGCGGTGTCGCCGTTTCAGGTGATCACTTTATCAATAATGAACGAGTGACTTCGGAGCATACTTTCGAAAGCCGCTCGCCGCTCGACTGGGACATGGTACTCGGTAATGTCGCTCGTGGGGATAAAGCAACAGCCGATGCAGCAGTCACTGCCGCACACAATGCATTTCCTGCCTGGGCGACGCTATCAACTGCCGAGCGCGCTGTTCATTTGCATCGCCTCGCAGATGTCATCGAGCAGTACAACGATGATATCGCTGCGGTCGAGTGTCTTGATATGGCAATGTTACACGAGAGTTTAAAGCTACGCGTCATCGCCAGAGCAGCACTAAACTTTAGAAACTATGCAGATATCGCAGCTGAACATGAGGAACGCGTATGGTCCTCAAAAGGCACATCAAACCGTGTGGTTCGTATGCCCGCTGGACCCACTGTAATAATTACCCCATGGAACGCGCCTTTCATGCTTTCAACTTGGAAGTGCGCGCCAGCGCTAGCAGCGGGTAACACCGTTATTTTGAAACCCGCGGAATGGTCACCACTTTCGGCATCACTGCTGGGTGATTTCATCAAAGAAGCCGGACTACCGCCTGGCGTATTTAACATTGTTCAAGGGTTTGGCGCAGAAGTTGGCACGCCACTTGTGGAGGACCCAAGAGTACGCAGAATATCATTCACGGGTTCAGGTCCTACCGCAGTAAAAATCGGCACCGCAGCTGCAAAAAACATTGTCCCCTTTACTGCCGAGTTAGGCGGAAAATCATGTTTGCTGGTCTTTGCCGACGCAGATATTGATGCCGCAGCAAAGAAGGCAGCGGGTCAATATGATGACAGTGGTCAGGTTTGCATGGCCGGTACCAGAATCATTGTAGAAAAGAGTATCGAAGCAGCATTTCTCACGAAGTTCCATCAGTACACTGACGAACACGTACTCGGCGATAGCAGAGACACGACAACCACAATTTCTCCGATCATCCACCCGGTTCATCTTGAACGGGTAATGGGGTTCGTCGATCGCGCCCGTGCAGCAGGAGACGAGATCGTTCGCGGCGGCAAGCTTCACAAGCCCGGTGGCCTCTGGTACGAGCCAACACTGATCAAACCAAGCTCGAATGAATCTGAAGTTGTACAGAACGAAGTCTTTGGTCCTGTACTGACCTTCCAGACATTTGAAGGTGAAGACGAAGGAATTAATCTCGCCAACTCAACGCGCTTCGGACTCTCGGGTATCGTTTATACCAGCAGTGCTGAGCGGGCGGAACGCGTAGGCAGGGCTGTAAGAGCAGGTACAGTGTGGATAAATACTTTCCTCGTGCGCGACCTCACAGCCCCCTTCGGCGGTATGGGTATGAGTGGCCTCGGCCGAGAAGGAGGAGACTACGCGTTAGAGTTTCAGTCTGACCTCAAGACACTTCAGATACTGGAAGGCTCTGTTTCCTGACAAGATTCATTTTGAATTTGTTAGCGCCAAAGCCTTGCGTCTAGCGAATTTAGAAATCGCTAACAAAATGAAACTGACAATCATCATACCAATGGTTGTCAGTTCGATCGCTGTATGACCCCCGCCAGATTCCATAATCCGCGCAGCAACGAAAGGACCCGCACCAAGACCTGTCATTTGCATAGCAACGGCAACCGAGATAATTTCTCCTTTTGTTACCATGTCACCTACGGCACTCAACATAAACGGCATGAAGAAATTCCAAAGGAAGTTAAACCCGCAAACTGAAATTAGAAACACTGAGTAAGTGGGTTCATCCAGCAGTAATGCAATAAACGCAGCGCCACCGAATATACCAACAATGGTTGGCATCCAACGGCCAAAGCGGGCTTCCATAAAGACGGGAATCAGAGCACCAAATATCGCAACAAACTGCGCCGCCAACAGCGCGTTAGCTATCGCTTGCTCATCGTTCTGGATTTCCATACCGATAAGAAATAGATTTGCCCATGCGATGCCAACCGCCATGTTGTAAACGAGGACAGCCAATAGCGCGACCACCAGCATAAACCGGCTTACCTGAGCCGCCGTTGGGCTGACTTCGACTCTGCCCTCTGCCGATTCAGGTAAATAGCGTGTCGTTATCAGCGCGCACAACGTCAACACTCCCCACACGACAAAAATACCCTTTAGACCAATCGTATCGAAAGCAACTGGCATCGCCCATAAACCAAGCGCACCGTAGGTCAGCAGTAGCACAAGGTAAAGCGCAAGGTTTCTTTCAGTTTTAACCGTCAAGCCAATAATGGTAAAACTCAATGAAATAACACCACCTTCACCAAAACCCGTCAAAAATCGTGCGACTTGAAATAGCGCCGGGTCGGATATTAAGGCCGAAGCGAAGTTACCGATCGCAGCTAAAACCAATGAGGCTGCAACAATAACCCGCCAATCAACTTTATTATTAATGTACGCAACTAAATAGGTCGCGATCGCAACGCCCAACATCTCAACGAAGGCGAGATCGTTTGCTGCAATCTCATCCAAGCCAAGCTCTGAAACAAACCCCTGAACCAAGCCCGGCTGGACAATAAATGAAAGCACACCAATGGTACCCAGAATGATAGCGGAGAGAATTGAGCTCGTTCCGTTTAAGTCTATTCTGCGTTGCCTCACATTTGGCTCCCTTAGCCTCTAGTCGAGCGACATAACCAGTTGCTTGTGATTTAAGCTCGCTCAGCTACAGCCAAGCAATAGCGCTTTTTTAAAGTTAGTCATCAACAGCAGATTTATAAAATGCAGCGCCTTGGCCACCAGCAGCTCGTTTGCCACGATGCTCCCAGTCTCCGCCCATCGCTGTTGAGATCACTTCTTCAGTTTCTGTCGGTTGTGCACCAATATCGTCACGGATGGGCGTAGGTCCCACGACGATACGATTACTAAGTTTGCCTAGGCCTTCGACCTCAACTTCAACCAAATCACCAGGTTGCACCGGTCGGCTGTTGGCAGGCGTGCCTGACAACAGCACGTCACCAGGAACAAGCGTAATATTGCGGGCAATGTCAGCAACCAGATAGTGCATATCCCACTCCATCTCGTTGGTGTTGCCGTCCTGAACTACTTTGCCATTCACGATGGTTTGGATACGTTTGTTGTGAAAATCCCATCCCGAAACCAGACCAGGTCCTATTGGGCAAAGCGTGTCAGAACCTTTGACTCGTAGCATTGAACCGGCATCTGTATCCCTGAAATCGTGCAGACCGTAGTCGTTGGATACGCTGTACCCCGCGATATAGTCGCCAGCTTCTTCATGGGAAATATTCCGGCAATGCTTGCCAATGATAATTGCAATTTCACCCTCGTAATTCAGGTATTTACATCGTTGCGGCCTAACAACATCACCATTATGAGTATTAAGTGCCGTCACGGGCTTCTGGAAGTAAGTCGGCGCTGAAGGCAGCTTCGTCATAAACTCATCAACCCGGCTGCGATAATTCAGATGAACACAAATTATCTTCGTGGGTTCTGCAGGCGGCAAATGCACTGCTTCGTCAATCCCAACCGACCTTCCATCACGCGTGACAAGCTGGTCACCTTGGCGCTCACACAATATGGGGTAGCCATTTAATAGTATTTTCCTGTATTCCATAATGGTTTCTCTTAGATCAACTTTGGTTTATGTGTGTATTGTTAATAATTATGCCAATTACTCAGAATTGTACTTAGCTTTTCCGGTCAATCATGAAGACACAGCGGGTCTATACACAGGACGGATGTAAACTACTTGCCTGATGAGTACATCACCACTACGATCAGCTTAATAAGCACCGTTAAACAACCACCGCTAAACAACAATTGTAAAACAAGAGGCAATGCATCATGTCTGATTTCTATTATCCCCGCACGAAATCCGGTAAAGCAGGCATTCTACCACCTGTACCCTGGCACTATTCTGGTGAGCTTATCACCTTTGAGTATCGCACGAGTGTCGATGCCATTCGTGCACTGTTGCCAGATGACGTCGAGCTTGCAGATGAAGATCCAGGAGCTGTCGCTGCAATCTGGGCAGACTGGCAAAGTTGTTCTGATGATTTCAACGAGATACTAGACCCGATAAGGGGCCAATACAAAGAGATGTTCATCGTTGTACGCTGCAAATACAAAGGTCAACATTACACTCGATGCCTGTTTATCTGGGTGGATAAAGACTATGCAATGATGCGCGGGCAACATCAGGGTTATCCGAAGAAGATAGGGTCAATTCACCAGAGCAGACCCGTGAACATGGGCAAAGCAGGACCAAGGCTTGCGACCGGCGGCATATTCGGCGCAACACTGGCCGCATATGACAGAAGACTCGCGACTGGAAAATTCACGATCACAGGAGAAGCTGAAGCACCCGGGTTCGTCAATGGCCTACCGATGGTTCACCACCGCTGGTATCCGTCCATTGAAACCAACGGCGAAGATAGTCTTGCGGAAGTGGTCACGATGAGCGGCTATGACGGCGCGATGGGTCGTTGCTATAAAGGCGACTTTGAATTGGAATACTTCGACTCCCCTGTTGAGGAATTACTCTCTATAGCACCGCAAGAGCCGATTGCTGCCTATTGGCACGAGGTGCAAACTTCATGGCGGGCAGGTACAACACTGTCAAGAAGAACCCTGCCAGACGTGGGCTAGACTAACGACATCCGACAGATATGCCGACAGATATGGGACAGATTTATTTTTCGAACCGAAACAGGAGCCATTGCCAACAAACAAACCTGCCCCCATTTTCACCTATTGGAGAAGACCAGGTCTTGACAGCCTACCTACCGATTGGTAGGCTGTCTCTGCTGTCATCCATAGGAGAAAACTCATGACCCATCACACCAAGATTGCGACGCTAGTGACAACATTCCTAGTCGCTGCGTTGATACCTTTGTCCAGCGCTTACGCGGCGAACGCTGAAAAAACAACCCCACGCTACCTTGACACTTCAAGAGATGTTCAAAACGAAGAGATCGACGTCACGCTGTTTCGAGGCGCGGCGAACAATTCCTATTTCGAAGTCTACTGGAAGGCGCTCCCCGAGGAAGGTGCAGACAAGGTAGAGATGGAGACTCGTATGGTTGATCTCAGGCCTGAGCGTGACGTCACGCTGCACGTCGAAATCTATAACCCTAATGGCACTATTCCGCTGATTGTGACTCCGGGTGGTAACGGCGACACGCATGGCTTTGGCGGTTTTGCACGAAATATAGCAGCGGCGGCACCTGAGCTTAAGGTCATTATTTATGATCGGCGCAATTTAGGCCTGTCGCAAGTGACGTTTGGCAACGCGCCGCAGATGGTTGAAGAAGGGGAAGATCTGCACGTTCTGATCGAACGTCTTGGTGTCGCCCCAACCGCCCTTTATGGCATGTCTTCTGGTGCTCGCTCCAACATGATATTGGCTTCACGCTATCCTGATGACATTGCTGCCCTCGTCATTGCGCCACTCACCGGTGGTACTTACGCTGCGGCGCGTTTATCAGAAGATTACTTTTTTAAATTTCTGCCCGAAAAGAGACTCACCACCCGGCAACACATCAGCGGTTTACCCCTGACTACGATGGAAGCTCTGGCGAAAACAGATCTTTGGAGCGGCTACCTGGATCGCAACACAGCTGAGAATCGGGAACGCTTCTTTAATGCAGACATCAACGATTTCCTCGCCGCGATGAAAACGACTGGAGAACATTTGCAAGCGACCCGCTACCAAACAGCGCTAGGAATGAAAGACGACGAACTGGCTGCGCTCAAGATACCTGCTACGCTGATCCTTCACCATGGCCAATATAGCGACAATTTGCATCCGATCACGAATACAAGAGCAGCAACGACGCTGCTAGCGAACTCTTCGTTCAAGATTGCACCGCTCCTCCCCGAGATACTTGAGGCTTTGTTACCCTTCGTAAAGGAACATACGCCCAAGCGAAAGAAATGACGGACACATCAAGTAAAATCCTCGATGTAGGCCAAGAACTGATACAGACTAGAGGTTATACAGCGATGAGCTTTCAAGACATCGCTACGCGGGTGGGCATAAAAAAGCCTAGCGTTATACACCACTTCCCGAGCAAAGCAGCCTTGGGTGTCGCTATCATCCAACGATATCGCGACACCTTTGCGGGCCAGCTAGAGGCGATCAAGCACGACCCTGATAAAACTGCATGGGAAGCACTGGATTTCTATTATTCGCCGTACCTGCACTTCGCTGCAACACCGGATACCGTGTGTTTATGTGGAGCACTCGCAGGTGAAGTCCCTGCTCTGCCTCAGGAAATGCGCAGAGAAGTTAAGCAGTTCATGGAAGACCACCAGCGCTGGCTAGAGGGCATTTTACGCAACGGCCGCAAGAGAGGTGAGCTGAATTTCAACGAAACGCCAGCTCGCCTGTCTCGAATGTTGTTCAATACGCTACAAGGCACATTGCTGGTCAAGCGTTCAACTGATGACCTAAGCCAACTACAGGACGTCATAAAAGTCATCACGGGCATGTTGAAATAGTCAGACTTAGAGAAGATTAAGATTATCGTTAGCGTTCTACGATTTTTCTCATCATGCACGCATTGGCTGCCTTGCCAATCGACCCCCTGACTCGAAACATCCGGCGTACGCACAAAGCGTAATCCTGCATCAAGCCATTTCATTATTGATCCTTGTCAGGCTGCACCTTGCGCGACCAATTCCTCAATTGGGTCACCATTCTCATAACGTTCTAGTAAATGCTGCGGATCAAACTCAACACCGATCGGGTTTTGCTTGAATACGTCGGAGCCGATAAAGGCATCTGTTTCTGCCGGCGTTGTGAAATTGTCGATTTGGAGTTCAATCTGATTACCGTCCGGGTCCCGATAATACAAGGATGTTGTGGGTCCATGATTGATACACCAATGCGGCTCAATCTCATCTGACTTAAGGCGGGCGAAAGTACCAAGCAGGTCCCCTAAGTCTGTAAAAGTGAAGGCGATGTGATCTACGCCCGCAGAACCTTCCTTCCTCAGTTCAGCGTCAGGTGTATTGACGAGCGCGACCCGGTGATGTTCGTCGTCATAAGTCATGAAACACAAGAAACCGTTTTCAAATACCGCTTTTGCCGCTAGAACTGTTTGATACCAAGCGCGCATTGCCTCAAAATTTGGCGTACGCAGCACAAAATGAGCAAGTTTAGCTGGCGGTAGCGCCCGCCCCCGCTCAACTATTCGTTTTGAAGTTACATCGTCAGTCATACTAAATTCTCCTGTTAGTTCTGCTGGTTACTATCCTACTAGTTAGTTCCCGTCCGTAAACACCAATTCCTGGGTGAATTCCTGAGACTTTTCAGATCTGTTGGCCTAGAAACTAATAGGTTGTCGGGAAGTAACCATGGAGATTTTAGTTTCTTAATAATCACTAATTACTTCTTTGCTGCGGGTAATACTGGTAACGCTTTTCTAGCCGCAAACCGCCATTCACTATCAATGCATAGCCGATACACATCTTCGTATTCTAGCAGCGCAATGGGATTGGGCTTCGCATCCAGATCACCAGGTGTCCAGCGGTACATCGTTAACAACACAGTACCGAGTATCTGATTTGCTGATTCACGTTGCAGCCTTAGGTTGCTGGTGACATGACGGGTCATGTAATCAGCTTGCATACGCTGCGCCATCGCCGATGCTATCGCCTTCCGACCGTTCAGTGTCGCAATAGGTGATTCAAATGAACCGTCTTCTGTAAACAGCGCTGGAACATCGATCGCCTGACCATGGTCGATGAGAAAGCTAAATTCAGTCACGAGTCGTTCTACTAAAATCCGCGTTTCTGTGTCTATTAGGTTCATTAATCTCTTCGCTGTGGCTGTGTATTGAACACATTATTCTTATTATTTGTCGTTTGTCAAAAAAATATGTATAGTTTGTGTCAATCGCCAAATGATTATCAATATGAAACAAAACGTTGCAATACTTTCTTCGGCCTCTGTCGCCGATAAGCCGAACCAAAAATCTGAAAAGTCCAAGCAGACACGACAAAAGTTGTTGGAAGCAGGCGGGCATCTGTTTTCAACCTACGGTTACAATGCAACCACGACACGGAATGTAGAAATACATGCTGAAGTGCAACGCAACCTCATCGCCTACCACTTCGGCAGCAAGGAGGCATTTTGGAAAGCATGTGTGAGTCAGATTTTCGACCGTTTTGGAAACATCATGCAGCCTGTGCTGAATCAAGCTAGAGATATAGAACCAGGTGAGCGCATCCGGTTTGTCATTCGAAAATTTGTACGAGCGAGCGCCGTCTATCCACAAGTTATGTGCTTCATGTTTGACGAAGGCAGGTGTGCTGATTGGCGCCTTAGTTGGATCGTTGACCGATACACCAGAGAGTTTCATCGCACGATAGGTGAGTTGCTTAAGGACAGTCAAGCCAACGGAGCTATCAATGAGCTAAGCCATATGCAGTTTTATTACCTACTTGTTTCCAGTGGCGCGATGTTTTCTATGGCGCCAGAATATCGATTATTGTCCAGCGAAGAACCGTGCAATGACGCCATAGTAGATGCACAAGCAGACGCGATTGCTCAACTGTTGGCTCCGAACACATCAAGGAGAAGTTCATGAGTAAGCCAACAGAAGACATAACGACCGATGTGCTGATCGTAGGCGCAGGGCCGGTGGGTTTGTTAACAGCCCGACTACTTGAGCAGGTCGGGCTTGATTATGTTTTGATGGAACGGCGTCCGACGTTACACAAGGCGCCTCAGGCACACGTGATATCCAGCCGTTCGTTAGAAATCTGTCGTAGCATTGGAATCAGCGACAAACTTATCCGCCTTGCCGGTCCAAGCCTGACTGACAGCATGCACGTACGTTGGGTGGATCGCCTGGTCGGGCGCGACCTTGGCGTATTCTCAATGGCAAGCGATCCCAAAATTATTCAATACATGTTGTCGTCTTCGCCAACTCCCACTTGCAACCTCAGTCAAGATCGATTCGAACAGTTGTTATATGACCACCTAGCGCAACCCGCAAACATTCGCTTCGAACATACTTGGCAAGGCTGCGAGTCTTTCGACGATGGATATGTCTCTACACTAAACGGTCCACAGGGCGACCCATTATTGGTGAAGTCGCGTTATATCATTGGTGCCGACGGCGCCGGCAGCGCAGTACGCAGCGCCATCGGCGCTAAGATGGAGGGTCCGGACAACATCCAGACCTACGTCAATATACATTTCAGTGCCGACCTACGCGACGCACTGAAAGGGCGCGAGGGTCTGTTGTATTGGGTGATGGAAGAAGAGTGTGAAGGCATCTTCATTGCTCACGACATCGACAGTAATTGGATCTTCATGAAAACTGTAGATGCCGACGAAATACTTAATCCGATCAACGAGGAAAAGTTTGCCGCCCTGCTGAGAAAAGCGATTGGCGCAGACATCGATTTGACCATTCACAGTATGAATAGCTGGCGGATGACTGCGCAGGTTAGTGACAGCTACCGGTCTGAACAAATTTTTCTCGTCGGCGATGCAGCACATCGCTTCCCGCCAACAGGTGGCATCGGCATGAACACCGGCATTCAAGATGCCCACAACCTAGTATGGAAAATCGCGATGGTCGAGCGCAGCATCAATCCAGCGCTGCTTGCGACATACGAGGCTGAACGCAAGCCCGTCGCCGAAGTAAATTCTGCGCAAAGCTTAAGTAACGCCATGAAGATGTCAGAGGTCGGAAAGACTCTTGATACCAATGGTGACAATAAGATCAGCATGTCGGATTTAGATGTCGTAATGGCAGATCAAAAGCATCGCACGAACGTACAAGAAGCGATTGATCGCCAGTCGGCGCACTTTAATATGTCCGGCCTAGACCTCGGTTTCTGTTACACCTCCACGGCCGTGATTGTCGATGGCGCCCCGCCAGAATCTGACAACCCTGTATCCAAGTACCTACCGTCAACGACACCCGGCGCGCGCATGCCTCACGCCTGGCTTAAATCTGATGATACTCTGGTGTCGACGCTCGATCTATTAAACTACGGGCACCTGACGGTCCTAGCAACATCGCCTTCAAGTGGTCTGGAAGCAGCAGTATCTCGATTGTTAGAAGCTGGCTATCTGATCGACCTTGCAACCATAGGCGCGGATACAACACTGCAACCAGCAGACAGTACGTTCGCGGCGCTATTCACAGATCAGGTGTTGCTGCTGCGTCCCGACGGTCACATTGCGGCCCGCCTTAGCAACGCGAATGCAGGCGTCGAGCTGGAAAATGTCGTTGACAGGCTTTTTCCTGCATGAACAGAAAGAGTCGGTGAAGAGTTTTAGCTAGGGGTTTTGGGCGTTCAAGGTGCATACCAAATCGGCGAAGTATAGGCCCTTTCCTGAATCACATCGGGATAGTCGTCAGCGTTTTCCTTACCAAGCGCAATTCTATCCATAAGCGAATGGCGTGCTGTTGGCACCTGCAGCACGCGTGCGTAGTAAAAGGCAGGATTGTTGGAATCAAAGTCAGGGTCCGCCCAGACAACAGACAGTTGAGTCGCGCCGTGTTCACTCGTGGTTCGAGCAGTTCGTAGATCAACGTTAGCAGGCATACGCGCTAATTTGCCTTCAACTTGCTGCTGATCATCCGACCACACGACATCGAATACTCGCTCATGCATGTTGCCACTCTCGTCAAGCCAACCCTTGATGATCTGGACACGGTCCAGGTTTGCACCTAGAGGATCACGGCTGGCAAAGATCATAAAAGTAGGTGATAGATCATCTGCGGTGCTGTCGGTTAGTGTTCCGCCCATCGGCACGCCCTTCTCGTAACCCGTTGCGCTGATGTCCTTTAGGTCACCCGTTGTAAACTGCCAACCGCCAAACAGTCGAACTTGGATTCGGGTGCCAGTAGTCGCGTAGACTTCTCTTCGGTACATCGCATCCATGATGGATTCGCGGGAGTTCTCTGTCGCCCAAACTGCGGCCAGACCTGACGCGGACATATTCCAACCAGATGCGTTACCCAATGCATTTGCTGCCTTATTTTCAGGGACTGAATCATAGGCAAATTTTCCCCAAAAATTGGGTTCTTCTGCGGTCGAAAGACCGGTATGTGAATCCGTGGAACCGACCATACCTACCTTGAAAGGATTCACACCAATGTCAGCGCCCAGTTTAAGCCCTGTTTTTAGTGCAGATCGGACGTAATCCCCAGGACGCACAACATATTCCTCCTTAGCAGTAGAGAGGTAATGCGCATAGGTTTCAAATTTTGCAAACTCATCATCGGGCGACAGCGACTCATGGGTTTCCGAGTCACCTTTGATCTGCGTGACTTCTGTCACGCGCTCATATCGTATTCGCAGCGTCGCATAGTCACGATCGATTGCATCACCACGCAGCGTCTTAGTGTCGAACATCACACCCTTACTGACATTAGCATTGTGTGGGATGGCGAGAAACCTGACACCCGTTTCATTTTCTGTGGTACTGAGCCATCGCCATAGGTCCTCTGGGTAAGGGCTATCGGTTGAGGAGAACGGCATGAATTGTCTGCCCGAGGCAGCGTCAGCATTGCTGATCACAACCCGGTGCAAGTTAGCGCCCCCTGGTTGAGATGACCACTCCCAGCCTGAAAAAGCGGTAAATGTGCCCGGATTGTTGTGGCGATCTGCAGTCTCCAGCAACCTGTGCCAAGCATTACGCGCAGATACATCTGCGCCTGGCACCGGATCACCCAGATCTTCAACGTAGGTTTTGACGGCCTCTCTTGGATCACCTGGCTTCGGCAAGATATTGCCAAAAAATGCCGGCCCCTTACCACTGTCGATAGCTTCTCTAATTTCACGCTCTCGATACCACAGTACTAATTTTTCAATGGGCCCTGGGTTTTCAAGGCCGATCCCATCATTGTAGATATCCTTAATACCGCCCAGAAATTCAGCATGATCTGACACAACCAAAAAATCGAGCGGTGTTTCAAGCTGAACTCGGGTGCGATTATATGCATGAATCACAGGCTCGCCCTGTGCGAAACGATACGCATCATCTGGCGATACTGACTTATTGCCATTCAGAAATGCGTCAAAAGAGTTGTTAGTGTGCAGATGGGTATCACCCCATAGCAATCGCGTTGGTTTGTTGGAGCTATCGGAATCGCCTGCCATAGCCATCGGCAGGACAAGGAATGAGAATACTAAGCAAATAACGAGAGAGGGAATATTCATGAAGGCACCGCACCGTCAAACACATTGATCGCCCTATTAAAAGGCGCTTGCCGCGCCTCATCATAATCTGACTTTACCGCCAGATCGTTTTGCCAGAGTATCTCTGCCGATTCAGAAGGCAATACAGACCTCACAGCATATTGCGAGCTCTCATCAAGAGAGGCGAAACGCTCGCGGAGCATTTCTAAACAATACACTCGGTAGCGAGAAACCGGCAGTTGCTGGTAGCGGCAACCTTGAACTGTCATCGAGAACTTGTCCTGCTTCTGTTGCCAAGCTTTCGCGTTGTCGTTGAGTTGTACGAGATGTGTCTCACTGATCTCTTTAAGCATCGGCGTTAGATCAGCCGGTATCTCAGAAAGAAACTCACCAGCACAGGGTTGTTGACTCGCATTCCACATGCGCCCCAACCATTCGAACACTCGGGGCGCTGTATCACGCATGATTTCTGCAGGTGTAGGGTCCTGGCCAAAATGTCGCAGCATAGGACCCATCAAACCGACATCAGCAAGTGAAGGTTTATCCCCAAGAATAAAGGGTCGCGATTCCAGCACTGAAGACATCAACGAGAGGATCCGGTGATAGCCTGCTTCGACATGCTCACGGGTCGCGCTCGTGACGCCGTCGTTCATCACGAAGCCTTTTTGTTGACGCTTTTTCACAATGCGACAGCGCACGAATCTAGGCAACTTGACGTGGGACGTCAGTTCGTCAGCAAGGATGCGGCACAACAGCTCTCGATCATGGTCGTAGCTCCAACGATAATGCATAGCGACTCGCCACAACCACTCGTCCGCATAGTCTTCAATAAGGTGCGCTATAAACTCAATCACCGGATCTTGTGGCAGGATACTGCGCTCAGGGTATTCTTTTTCTAATTGAAGGATCATTGGTGTGCTGTCAGACATCCACCGACCATCATCTCGCTTCACCATTGGGTGTTGGATACTGCCCACTTGTTCCATGATTTCACGGCGCTCATTGAAAGGCGAGTCGCGCTCGTAGGGAATGCCTTTATAACGAAGGTAGGTTTCTAATTTACCCGTGTAGTACGAAACACTTGCGCCGTAGACTTTCATTTTTTTACCCTAGTTCTGCAATTATCGAACAATACCGCATCGGTTAAGGATAGAATGTAAAAAAATATACATTTGATTCAATTGATGGCACTCCCACGAACTAACGCCCCAATCTTCACAGACTTGTTACCTGCAGAGGTCTTGGCGCAAATGAAGGCTGCTGGTAAATTGAAGTCTTACCGAGATGGCGAAATGATCCAACAACGCGGTGATAGCCATCGGGGAATATCAATACTCATGTTCGGAAGAATCATAGCCGGTAATACTGGCGCGGATGGCTCATTCGTCGTGTCATCCATGCTTACGCCAGGAGAGTGTTTTGGGGAGTTCACCTTGTTCGCCGATCTGCCACGGACACACGATCTCTCTGCGTCGGGCGCAGTTAAAGTATTACACATAGCAGAACGGGGATTCCTTCAACTTTTTGATCGAGAGCCTGCGATTGGTAAGGCCCTGCTTGCCATTACCTTAAGGCGGGAACACGACATGCTTGAATTTCTGGACGGGCAGCGACGATTGACCTTGCCCGTTCGATTGGCAAAGCTGTTGTTGTCGTTTATATCAAAAAAGGACGCGCTCCAGATCGTGCAATGCCGTCAGGAAGAACTGGCTTACATGCTCGGCGTTACACGCGTATCTATAAATAAGGCACTGAAGTTACTGGTTGCAGATGGTCTCGTCCGACTAGGATATGGGAATATAGAAGTAGCAAACATCAACCTGCTCAGTAATTGGGTGGAAGCAAGAAGTTTAGTCATCCCCGTGTCAGCGGTAGTGTTGGACCGCGACACTAAACATAAAAATCTAGACACTCAGTAAACTATAAGCTCGGCCGACGATCGAAATAGCTATTGTCTATCTGCTCGTAACGCTTGTCGCGCGCCGTGGTCAACCAAGCTGAATCGTTCAGTAATATGATCGCGCTCGTTTGAAGGCGGATGGCCTTTCACTTTCACGAGCTTACATTGCACGCGATCTAAAAAAAGATAGAACTCCTGGTACAACTCATAATTTTTGAGTCGTTTTTTGCTACGAGAGAAATAGTCGTCTCGTTCAAGACGCTCGCGTCTGTCTGGTAGGCCGATAATATTTTGCGAATCGGTATATACAGTTAGCTCAATTTCATTTGCGAGCCGTAACGCTGGCAATTCGTTCAGCGCCCATAACAACGTTTGCAATTCCAGCCTGGTCGAACTCGTTGCTTCGAATCGTTGAGTCTTAATCTTATTGTTGAGCAAAGCGATGGGACCTGATATTTCATCCAGCAATAGACATGCACCATAACCAACTTTTGATTTCGTATTAACACTGCCATCGGTAAACAGGTGCCAGTGAACTTTCATTTTACCTCCAAGAGTTAGCCGTTGAATCTATGACAGCCTTGATCACAGTAACTCACGGCTCACTAGCCGCTGCAAATCGCTTCGCTCATATTTATGGCAACCGGTTTCTGAAGGAAGCTTCTTCTTCAGCGCCCAAACTTTTCGCGCTTCTTTCATTCCTAGTAACAGATTATCATCGTTAAAATCGCGAGCATATTGATTATGTTGCTTGATTTTGGTTTTGGTCGGGTTAGCATTCTGCACCTTAATGTACTGGCAAGCATCTCCCAAAGCCCTGCCAACATTTCCCTTAAACCAATCCAACAAACTAAATACTCACCCTATTTAATGCGATCCTGTCTGACCTCATTCCATTCCTTCACTAGCATACCTAGAAAGATAGCAACGATCACAACAATGACATCAAGGCCGACAGCAAACCAGTTTTAATCTGTCTCATGTTTCATATAACGACCTAGTATCATCTATTTCTCCTCTGAATATTACTGAGCTTACATTCAATAGAGATAATAGCCTGGTGGTTTAGCGCTCGTACCAGGTTGATTACTGGCTATTCAGGTAACGGCCACAGGTCACCACTCGACTTCTTTCTGTATCTTCTCTATTGTCAGGTTTACAAACAACTAAGTTCTGGGCGCCGTGAGCGATATCGATACACCTTCAATCATTGGCAACCGCATTGTCGTCACAGGCATGGCCGGCGCAGGTAAGAGTACATTCTCACGTGCACTATCGACAAAAATTGGCCTTCCTGTTATCCACCTTGACCTCTACAGCTGGAACCCAGGCTGGGTTCGGGTTCCAGCAGGCGAGTTCATTGAGAAACAACGCACTCTGCTTGCTGATGAGAAGTGAATTGTTGACAGTAATGATGTCGATAATAACCTCCTGCTCGAGCGTGCAGACACATTCGTGATCATCGCTACACCTTGGTGGATTTGTGCGTGGCGAGCTTTCATACGAGGACTTCGAAGACCTCCCGGTGCTCAGCTGCCAGAAGGGTGTGATGAATCAGCCTTGCAACGAATTGGGGACGAATGGGGCATCGTTTGGCGGAACTGGCGCACAATTGGCTGAAGCTCCAAAGAATAAACCTCCCATGACAGTGAAACAACAGATTGAAATTATCTGTACCACGCTAGACCTTGGTTGGCAGCGAGTCGAAGTCGAAAACTATCTTATGACGGGCGCAGAAAAAGCTCAGGCTCAGGCGGATTATATTCTCACCGAGTGGCAGGCATTAGATAGACCATGCCCGGAACAAGTCATTGATCAAGCAATGGCCTTTGCCTCGGCACGCAAAGCGGCCTATGACCCATTGAATAGTTACCTAAGCCACGGCGATGCTCATATCTGGTATACGCTTGAAGCGCTGAAATCTCCAACGGGCTACAAATTTGTTGATCCTGATGGACTATTCGCAGAACACGCAATGGATCTCGCAATACTCCTTCGAGAGTGGCGAGAGGAACTGCTTGCTGGGGATACTCAACGAGCAATGGACAAATCTGGTAATATCAATCGCGCTAATCACCCTGATAGACATCAATCATCTTTGGAACAATCTATGAAAGCTCTACATAAGAATAACTTGTACTGCTGGAGTCAATTTGACGAAAGCCGGAATATCGATTTTCATAGTTATGTCTGGATTAGAGATGGCGGAAATGTCATTTTCGATCCTCTCCCTTTAACTGACCATGATAAAAATCATTTGAACTCTTTGGGTAAGGTGAGTCATATCATTATCTCCAACTCCGATCATGTGCGTAACGCCCTAGAATTGGCTGATGAAACTGGCGCAGAGATTTGGGGTCCAGCTGGAGAGCGAGGAAGCTTTCCTATTCCATGCTCAAAATGGCTAGGCGAAAATATGGATCTGATTGAAGGTCTGGACGTATATGCTCTAGCAGGTTCTAAAACAGCGGGAGAGTTGGCATTTGTCATTGAAGGGCAAACACTGATCACGGGCGATCTCATTCGCGCTCACAAAGCAGGTGAGCTATGTATCCTTCCTAACGCTAAATTGGAAAACTTGCCCGCGGCAATAAACTCTGTAAAGAAGCTAGCTGAGATCAAGGGCATTACTGCAATTTTACCGGGTGACGGTTGGCCTATTTTTAGAGATGGTGGCTTAGTGATGTCTGAATTGGTTACCGCTGTATCTGAATAGAAACACCCCATGCCCCTAGCCGTCATTGGCAATAATGGTTCAGGCAGGACCACTTTCGGATTGACGCACAGGCCGGCCCAATCCTGCAGGGGATTCGGCGGCCCTATCTATATGACTTGGATGACTAGCTATCATAAAGATGGCAGGCAACCTGCCTGCCACTATCTACACCATTATCTACAGCAATGAGTTCAGGTATTTCAGATCGGCACCTGCCCATGACCTTAGGACAACGGGTGCTGAACGGGCAACCGGTTGGTATGTTGGTCGGGCCAGGCAGTTCAGCAGCAGGTATAAGTCTTCGTTCGGCCTTACGTCTTTTCTGCTCGACTGGATCTGTTATCGGCACGGCACCCAGCAGCAATTGCGTATAAGGATGCGCGGGTGAATCACACAAACTATTCGCGGGGCCAATTTCCATCAACCTGCCGAGATACAGTACCGCGATGCGATCACTGATGTGCCTCACCACAGCGATATCATGTGCGATAAACAGATAGGCAATCTGCAACCTATCTTGCAATTCCTCCAGTAAATTGATCACTTGGCTTTGAGTCGAAACATCCAGCGCGCTGATGGCCTCATCACAGATAATCATTTTGGGCTCCAGCGCCAGTGCACGTGCGATCGCAATGCGCTGGCGCTGTCCACCAGAAAACTCCGAAGGGTAACGTTCCATCTGATGGGACGACAGGCCAACTTGATCCATCAATTGTTCGACTCGATGACGGCGCTCAACCTCGGTCATAGAGAAGTGTATTTTTAGCGGTTCTTCAATGATTTCCGAAACCACCATCGACGGATTAAGCGATGAGTACGGGTCCTGAAAAACGACTTGTAGGCTCTTTCGAAAATCAAGCACTTCATTACCGAGATTATTGACATCTTTACCGGCAAGATGAATCGAGCCAGAGGTCACTGGTGCAAGCTTAAGTAGGGCACGACCAATCGTTGATTTTCCTGACCCAGACTCCCCGACGAGTCCTAGCGTCTCACCTTCTTTAAGGTTGAAAGAGACGCCATTCACCGCATTCACATCATAGCTATCGCGTCCAAACAGACCGCGACGAACATGGAAGCGGACGACAAGTTCTTTAACAGTTAGCAGCTGATTGCTCATAACCCGACCCTCATAACGCAGCCTTTCATAACCAAGAGTTTCTCAGATCGAGTTCGTTGATTTTTACACACTGACTCTGATGCTCATCGTCCAACGCCTCTAAGGTCACCTCACCCATACATTGCTCGCTAGCATGCGGGCACCTCGGGTGGAACCGACACCCCTTCGGCCATGCCCACGCAGGCGGCACCCGGCCTGGTATATGAATCAACTTTTCATGCGTTTCATTCTGGGGCATTGCGGCCAACAGTCCGGCCGTATAGGGGTGCTTCGGACTCGTCAATACACGATCAACGCTGCCATGCTCGACAATCTGGCCTGCGTACATCACCACGGCTTCATCACACATATCAGCGATCACGCCAAGATCATGGGTAATCAACAAAATCGACATGTTCGTCTTTTCTTGCAAAGACGATAAAAGATCGAGTACCTGCCCCTGAATGGTCACATCAAGCGCTGTGGTCGGCTCGTCTGCGATCAATAGCTTCGGATTACACGCCAGCGCCATTGCAATCATGACCCGTTGCGCCATACCACCGGAAAACTGATGGGGATAATCGTCTGCTCGTCGACTCGCACCTGGTATCCCCACATCGTTCAGCAACTCAATGGCCCGTTGATCCGCCTGACGCTGGGTCAGTCCCTCATGTAGTACAAGTGTTTCTGCAATTTGATTCTTAACGGTAAACGCCGGATTCAGGCTAGTCATCGGTTCCTGAAAAATCATACCAATGTCAGCACCTCGAATCGCATTCATTGAACGATCCGACAGGTCCGTCAGTTCTTTTCCGTCAAAGCGAATACTGCCTCGTGTGATGTAACCATTGTCCGGTAGCAGTCCCATCATGGCCATCGCTGTGACAGACTTGCCGCAACCAGATTCTCCTACGATGCCGAGCGTTTTACCCGGTGCCAAACTGAAGCCTACATTAGAAATCACACTGACATCGTCTCCAGTCGGCTGACTGAAAAAAACCTCCAGATCGTCGACTACCAGCAGGTCACCGCGCTCTGCTACAAGTTTAGAATGACCAAGAACGACCTCAGGCTTGAGAATGGGTGGCCTCAATTTATTTGAGGGAGGTTCCACTCGAGCAAGCGCATCTCTTAACCCGTCACCCAACAGATTGAACGCTAACACCGTTAACATGATCATCATGCCCGGCGGAATCGCCATAAATGGTTGCTGGTAAGTATAGTTTTGTGCACTGGACAACATCACGCCCCAACTCGATTCTGGCGGTTGCACACCGAGCCCAATAAACGAAAGCCCCGCCTCCGCAAGCAACACAATGGAAAACGTCAGGGTGGTTTGAACAGTCAGTGGTCCTGTCACATTTGGCAACACGTGCCGGAATACAATTCTCATGTGGGATGCGCCAATGACCTGCGCGGCATCCACATACAGCTCTTCACGAACTTCCATCGCGGCACCTCGCATCAAACGGAAAAAAGCGGTGGAGATGACCAACCCTAGTGCGATCATCGCATTGGTTAGGCTAGGTCCCAGAATCGCAAGAATAGCGATTGTTACCAACAAACCTGGTAAGGCAACAACCGCCTCGACGATTCGCATCGCGATACGATCGCCAAGCCCGCCAAAATAGCCACTTAATAGTCCAAGCGGAGCGCCCAGGAACAGTGCGATACCCACACCCAACGCCGCGGCTTTAAATGCCACTGTGGTTGCAACCACAACACGGCTGAGCGTGCTCCGGCCCAGTTGATCGGTCCCTAAAAGATGCTCCGAAGATGGTCCCTCCAGTACCCGAGACAAATCAACTTCCAGTGGATCATGGACCAGAATGTACTGACCAAATATGGCAACGAAAACCAATCCGAGCAGGTAACACGCGGCGAACAATGCCAGCTTGTTCTGTTTGAAGGTGAGCATGAACCGCTGCAAACCACTTAACGGCAGCATATGATGGTCGCTCTCACTGGCGGCTTGCTCGTTTTTAGCGCGCTCGACTGAAGCGTGCTTTGCATTATCGCTCATGCTGTCCGCATCCTTGGATTCACGAAACCATAGGCAATATCGACTAACAGGTTCACACCGACAATGATCAATGTCCCCATTATCACCACTCCCTGCATCATCGGAATGTTCTGGCTTCGCACCGAATCTATTGCGAGAGATCCAAAGCCATTAAGGCCAAACACCTGTTCCACTATCAGTGCGCCACCTAACAGTCCGTTCACCTGAAAGCCGATGGTGGTGATGATGGGAATCGCAGCATTTTTTAGTGCGTGTTTAAATGTGATTTTGTAACTGGGTAAACCTTTAGACCGAGCAGTACGAATATAGTCCTGCTGCAGTACGTCGATAATGGCACCACGGGTCTGTCTGGCTAGCGCTGCGCTGGCCGATGTCCCCAGCGCTACTGATGCCAGAACAATACTGTTTAGCCAACCTGTAATACTCTCCGTCGGCGACACAAACCCTGTTGCTGGCACCAGCTGCCACCAAAGCGCAAAGGGGATCAATAGCAGCATAGCAATCCAAAAATTAGGGATTGCCTGACCAATTGTCGCAATCAATACCGCACCTTGATCAATTCGACTACCGCGATGGAGACCTGCATAGACGCCTGCAGGCACACCCAGCGAAATAGCAATTAACATACCACCCACCGTCAGAGACAAAGTCACCGGTAAGGTATCAAGTACCGCATCGCTAACCTTCTGGCTGTTGTAAGAAGATGTACCAAGATCACCCTGCACAGCGTTGATCAACCAACGGCCATACTGAACTAAGAATGGATCATTCAATCCGAGTCGCTCGCCAAGCTCTTCATATTGTTCCGCGGTGGCTTCAAGCCCTAGGATCCGATCGCGCACGTCACCTGGCACCATGAACGACATACCAAATGTCAGCAGGCTGACGATCAGTAATATCGGCACCAGACCCAGCACTCTAGATATCAACAGATTAATCACTGTTGCACCACTTTAACTTCACTAGCATGAACCTGCTGGTTAACAAGTCGAATGTCTCGAAGTCTAGGATCGATGAATCCGCCGATCTTGACACCCTTTAGCTTCTTATTATCGTAAGCAACAAGGTCGTCTATCTGCAGGTAAATAAGCGAGTAAACCTCCTTCACAACAATGTTGAAATAGGCTCGATAATTTCTCTCCCTGAGAGATTGATCGAGGCTCTCCCTCGCCTCGTTTGCAAGCCGGTCAGTCTCTTCACCAAGAACCCTGAACGGGTTAAACACCGCTTTGGTTTCCCAGATAGCAGGATGACGATGATCCGGAGAACTGTTCGGAAACGCAATGGCGCTAACCGGATATTGCTTCGTTCTTGCGAGCGCCCCAGTGCTACCTGGTTCGGCTATATTGAGTATCATGTTGATACCGACTTTTTTAAGGTAATGCTGCACCGCCTGATATTCTGCCGAGCTGTTGGGTAGTACCGGTGCCTCAAAACTAAATTCTTCCACACCAGCCTCATCCAATAACTGCCGGGCATAAACTGGATCATATCGATAGAAGTCCGCCAATTCTGGCACATAGCCCAACCCTTCTACCATAGGCTGCGAAGCAGGTCTGGCATAACCAAAGAACATGGCATCTGCTATCGCGCGACGGTCTACCGCAAAACCCATCGCCTGCCGCACTCTCGGATCTTTGAGTTCAGGCACGAGCTCTCCATTGCGATCCAGGAACGTGAAACCAAACCAACGATTAGCACGTTTGGCAACTTCAAAACCAATGTCACGAGCAGGCTTGGCCTCAAGCGGACTCACCAGCGCAATATCCGCCTGACCAGAAATCAGCGCATTAAGCCTGGCCCTTGGGTTTGGCAGAACATAGACGTCAATCGGTGCCCGCGCTTCTAATGGTCGCTTGAAATAGTCATCTTTGGGAACAAACCGGTGCACCTCACCAATAGTAGAATGTGCTTTGTCATAAACATAGGGACCCGTGCCTACCGGGTTGAGATCCAAGTCTTCATTTTCGAATGCCGCCGGGCTTATCATCAAACCAGGAGCGCTAGCAAGATTCACGATAAACGTTGGGTCCGGTCGATGAAGTAGCACACGAAATGTGCTGCCATCGATAACCTCCCCACCCTTTATCACTGACAGCGTATTAACCCTTGGACCCTTCACTCTCAGCATTCGTTCTATGTTCGCCTTCGCGACGTGAGCATCAAACAACACACCGTCTGTAAACCTGACATTCTCCACCAAGTTGAACTCGACGGTAGTGGTATCAATCCATTGCC
Organism: Candidatus Azotimanducaceae bacterium; assembly: GCA_047629195.1. Taxonomy (GTDB): domain Bacteria; phylum Pseudomonadota; class Gammaproteobacteria; order Pseudomonadales; family Azotimanducaceae; genus UBA4582. Next base: position 18,288 of record JBLHWY010000004.1, on the reverse strand, counting down.
AGGTATAAGCAAGGCCGGGTAGTGGTTCAAACAGCGCATCTGGATTCCTCTCCAGCAACCCGTCGTAGACCAGCGTCAAATAAGTACTCTGAACGGTGCCTGCATCAGACAAGTGTGGATCGAAGGTTTGCAGCGGTGTCCCGGTGGCAAATCGAATCTTCCCAGCGTCAACCGCTCCTGAAAGCTCACTGCTATCCGCACATCCCGTGATTAGCGCCAGCCATAAGAACGCCGCGCTAAGGCAAACAGACAATTTACTGATCGTGACTCTCCTGGGCTTGCAATAAGTATTGGTTAGACCGCGTTAAAAGTGGGCTCAGGCGACTGAACATTTCGTGATGATTCTCAAACTCTCCCGTTTACACTCTTTGATCTAGCTATCACTGTGAAGATGCTCAGCCATTGAGTCAACTGAGTAGGTCAAAAACATGTACGGACCACAGCAACAGCTCGATGAAGATCAACCAGGTCTATTCACTCTATTATGAACTGGCTTCCCGGGTTAATAACTCATTAGACAAGGTTTTTAAAAGCGGCATCGACGGGTTACTGAGTTTCCAACGTAAGAAGTAGTAAATCAATCATGCCCCTAAATCTTGGCGCCTGCCTTGAAACGCTACAATATGTTGTAAAACAGGAGATCCACATAAAAATGCCAGTAAAAACCCGCTTGAACGTTATCGGCACAAACCAGATGCGCGCTCTACTAACACTATTTCTCAGCGTCGCTACGCTCATGGGATGCAGTAGCCTTGCCACAGAACCACCCCCTAATTACTCCCTGACTGGTGATTGGCAACTCAACAACGCGCTAAGCGATTCGCCTAATCTCGCTGCTATAGGAAAAGGCTCAGGCCAACGAAAGCGTAGCACTCGCGGTCAGGGTGGCGGCCATGGCGGTGGCGAAAAGGGACGCGGACAGGGTCGGGGACAGCGCGGCGGCAGTAATGGTGGCGGACCACCTTCAGGTATCGCAGGACGTAGTAACCAAGCACCAGTCAGTATACAAGTGCTAATAGCTAATGAGATGAGCATCGAACAAAACGACGAGTCGATGGGAATCGAATACAACGGCAGCAACTATCGCGATGTCAGTTGGGGTGAGCGTAAGCGCGGACAACTTAACATCGAGACTGGCTGGAAAGAGAATAACCTGGTGATCAAAACCGAGGGCGGGCCCCTCCCAATTGAAGAAACTTACATTCTCAGTGAAGACGGCTCGCGTCTCACAGTTATCATCGAATTAGAGGGCGGTAAAGACGATAAGACTTTCACGCGTGTGTTCGATAAAGTAACAGCGAAGGCTGTTGGATAGACTCAGCGTTTCGTTTCGGGGTGACTCGTCCAACCATTCTCAGGTTTATCGAACCAAATATGCACCTGGCTAGTGCCGATGGCGTTCTCATAGTCACTAAACAGTCGCCCCCTCGCTTTGCAGTCATTAGCTCCAAGGACACCAATCATCATTAGGTAGTGGCCGAACCTGGCCTCTGGCTTGTACTTGTAAAACTCATCCATCGTGTCAATCACCTGACTGTGGTCACCCTCATGAAACCATTCGATGCGTTCCATATCAGCTGCCCTAGCTTCAGCTGAGAAAATATGGCTTGGGTCGGATGCTTCGTGCTTGCCCAATTCTTTCAGTGAATAGAAAGTGTGACTCAGTGAACCACTGGCCAAGAGCACTACCCGCTTATCTGACTTTTCAATTGCCGCTGCGATGCCTCTTCCAACCGTAAGGTTATCGTCAGCATCCGCGGTTTGACATACCCCAACCGATAACCAATCCTCTCCTTGATTGAGGTAGTGCGCGAGATTGATCGTAGGATAGTGTATGGGGAGGTACGGATCGTCAATCGCAGAACAAGGTGTGCCTAATACTCGAACCTCTTCTGCAATCGATTCTGCCAATGTAGGATTGCCCGCTAAATCATAAGGAACCTGCGACATGCCCCGTGGCAACTCGTCAGATGTGTAGCGTCCTTGCCGTCGTTCGTGCGAGGTCACGACAAACTCAACGGTGGTTGCCCAGTGTGTATCAAAGACAATCACGGTGTCGGGTTTCAGTACATCCAGCACTTCTTCTCTCAGGCGATGAAATCCGTCAACCAAACTGATTTCTTTGCCCTCGTTAAGGCTATAGCGAATTTCCTTTGGCAACATGACCGTGGGTACATGCGCCAATATTGCTGCTCCGACAACTTCACCCATCATTTTTCCTATCGTTATTTTAGACACAGATTTTTTTAGTACCCCAACTATAAATCATCTAAGGGATACTTGGGTTCCTTTTCAATCACGCGTAAACCGGGCTCATGTTAGTTGGCCACTATTGCAAAGAAAATTTAGACAATCCAAGCAGTCTGGCCTGATCTATGCACCGGAGTTTGTTACTGAGCGTAGGAATAGAACGTGAACAGTGATAACCATTTCGGCTCAGGAATATTAACGCCAATCAGCCCAGTTGAGATAGTATTGAAGAGAATTTGGCATCGGGGAACTGGCGTGTACAGAATAGTGATGATTGTACTTGGCGGACTAATATTTGTCCTGTCTATCTCTGGCTGTCAGATGGTGGATGCAAAAGCAAATCCGAAGTCAACTCCCGGACTATCGGCAGTATCTGGTCAAGCTTCAGAACGTCCCAACATTCTGCTTGTTGTCGTGGATGATATGGGCTTTGCAGACCTCGGTAGTTTCGGTGGAGAGATCCCAACTCCGAATCTGGACAAATTGGCCTACGCTGGTGTCCGGCTTACAAATTTCGTCACAGCCCCTGCATGCTCCCCGACTCGGGCTATGCTGCTCACGGGCGTGGACAACCATATTGCTGGTCTGGGTAACCTTGATGAAGAACTGGCGCCCAATCAAAGAGGACAACCTGGGTACGAGGGCTACTTGAATGACAGTGTAGTGACTATCACAACATTACTGCAGGATGCAGGGTATCGAACTTATATGACGGGCAAATGGCATCTAGGGAATACCGAAACAACTGGGCCCGCGAGTCGAGGCTTTGATAAGTCTTTCGGCATGCTAACAAACGCAAGTCACTTTTCCGACATGCGCCCAGCCTACTCTCAAGATCCAAATGCCAAGGCAAAATATAGAGAGAACAACAAACTACTATCGGAGTTACCCGATGATTTTGAGTACTCTTCACAATTTTTTGTCGACAGACTAATCGACTATATCGATAGCGACAACGGAGTTCAAAGTAAAAATGGAAATGAACCATTCCTTGCGTATCTGGCATTTTCAGCACCCCACTGGCCCTTACAGGCTCCGGACAGAGCTATTATTCAATTTCAGGGTAAATACGACGAAGGTCACGATGTGATTGCAACTCGCCGTCTAGAGAGCCAGAAGCGGTTGGGCATTATTCCAGCGTCTGCCTCACTCGGCGAGCATGCACCAAAGGGAAAACTCTGGTTAAACCTCTCAGAACAGGAGCGTCACGTTGAAGCTCGCGGAATGGAAGTCTATGCTGCAATGATCTCAGAGGTTGATCGCCACATGGGCCGCCTCGTTTCATACCTAAAGAAGACCAATCAGTTTGACAACACTGTTGTCATCTTCATGTCGGACAACGGGCCAGAGGGGCATGACTTCGATGACACATGGCCCGAAGCAGCTTTTCCTGCAATACGAAAGAATCTGCTAATTAAACATGACTTCTCCTATGAGAATATCGGCCGGGAAAACTCCTATACTTTCTACGGCCCCAACTGGGCCAGAGCCTCCTCGCCTGCGTTTAGAATGTACAAAGCATTTACATCTGAGGGCGGCGTTCGTGCAGCCGCTTTTGTTCACTACCCCAAATTAATCAGTCCAAGTATCGATACAAATATGGTACCGGTCAAAGATATTGCAGCAACAATCCTCGATCTTGCAGGGGTAGAACACCCCGGGTCTAACTACCGGAGAAGAAGGGTAGCACCCATGTCCGGAGAGTCAGCATTGGGTTTGCTTTCCGGTCTCGCGGACTTATCACCAAGAATTCACGTTGATGAACTACTGGGCAAAAGAAGCGTAAGGCAAGGAAACTGGAAGTTGATCCATATGCCTCCTCCTTATGGCAAGGGTAATTGGCAACTCTACGACTTATCCAGAGATTTAGCGGAAGCAAATAATCTGGCGCAAGTAATGCCAAATAAAGTCGCGGAGCTTATTGAAATCTGGAACGAATACGCGAGTGCCAATCAGGTAGTATTACCCGACTGGGTGAGCGGATACTAAACGGTTAATCTCAATCCCGCACAGAGAATAAGCATACAAAAATAAGGTTCCCGACATGAACATTTGTGTAATAGAAACAGGATTAGCCAGAGACTCCCTTAAGCAAACTTTTGGAACCTACCCAGAAATGATTGAACGTCTCTTATCTCCCTATATGGACGACTCGAGTTTCAGTACCACCAGCCTAGTTCAGGGCGACAAGTTACCTGCTACAAAAGATTTTGATGGCTATATCATAATGGGCTCACGCCACAGCGTCTATGATGATCTACCCTGGATAGGACCACTACGCCAATTTATCCGCAATCTAACATCAGAGCGCATACCTCTGGTTGGCATATGCTTTGGACATCAAATCATGGCAGAAGCGTTGGGTGGGAAAGTGGCCGCGGCAAAGGAAGGCTGGCTTCTTGGCGTACAAGAATATTTAATTCCTAAGACAGGAGGTCGTATAAAATCGGTTGCTTATCATCATGATCAAATCGTCGAAAATCCACCCAACATCGACGTACTCATGAACAATGAAAGCTGTATGAACGCCGCTTGTATCTATCAAAATTTTCCAGCGTTCTCGGTACAGCCTCATCCGGAATTTGAAAAACACTTCACTTCTGGACTACTGAAAATCTCTCGAGATGGACCTGTTCCTGAAACTATCATCGATCATGCACTGGACACAATTGACACCCCAATTCATCAGCAGCGTTTTGCACGGACCATTTCAGAACTACTCTTAAACAACGCAGACTTAACAACACTCTCAAAATATCTATCTGAAGAAAGTTGAACCAGAACTCGGACTAGTACCCCTGGTAATTAGAAGTGACTATAATCCCGACGAAGGAATGGAAGGTGACAATGAAAGACAAGACCAGATTTAGCACAGAAGATGTGGCGAGTTGGCATACCGACGGCTTCACAATTATGAATGATTTTTTCTCACCCGAAGAGATCGAGCCAATTAAAGCAGACTATGATCGCATTTATGGTCAATACCGACCAGTTCACAGCGAAAATTCTGAGGAAGCTTCAGACAACACTATGACGAAGAGTCCGTTGGGAGAATTCAACGAGTTCCAGTTCAAAAACATTGACACTTTTCCCTATGAAGGTTCACCAGAGATGATGATGCTTTCATTGCATCCTGCTTTGATTGATTTTGCCCGCAAAGCACTCGGTGTTGAAAAAGTACAGTTGTATCAATCCCATAGCTGGGCAAAATTTACTGGGCTCACTGACTACACCCAACCTTTTCACTGCGACTTTGGTAATCACACATTAACGGTACCATCAGATAACCCCGCCGAACGCGCAGTTGATATTATTGTATATTTTACCGATGTTACCAAAGAACATGGAGCACTCCACTACGTCACAAAACCCGATAGTGATCGACTTTTAAGACCAGGCGCAATATCTGCGCCTAAAGAAGCAGAACAATTGGCGCTCCAAACCAGTGAGAGGTCTGCGACCTGCAATGCTGGTTCCGTCGTCGCTCACAGCATAGACACATTTCACAGGGGCACTAACCTCACGCTAGAAAATGGCTATCGGTATTCCATGACCATTGGTTATAAAGCAAGTGGTAACAACAGTATTAACTATAATGTCTGGCAATCAGGTGCCGGACGCAATTGGGGTTCAATATTCGAACTGGCAACACCAGAACAACTCGAATGTATTGGCATACCACTTCCGGGTGACGCTTATTGGACACAAAGAACCTTGAAACTTACTCAATCGCGCTGGCCAAACTGGGATATGAATCAATATTTTCAACAATCAGCCGTCTAATGCCCTGTGAGCTCTAAATAACCTTCACCTGCGATTGATCCGGTAACCAAATCAGTCACTGTGACAGGGCCCTCCCAATAAGGAAATGTTGTATTCAACCATTGATCTGGCACAGGAGCGCGGACTGTCCATCTCCTGTTTTTCGCCGGCAACTCAACTTTCCAATGTAGGGGCAAGCTTCGAACTTCTTCTTCGTTAATCTTAATTTCAGACAATTTTAGCGGTTCAAAGACAAGATCCTCCGGCCCAAGTTTTTCCGAGCTCCCATCCGGCGCTACCCAGGTACCGCTGTACCAGTGCTCACCAGAGATCTGGCGCAAACGATAAATCATTAATGCATAGCCATCGTCAAGGTGGATCGATAGCCAATCCCACCCTGGCTGGTCAGGCGCCAAGGGTTGTGAACTCCATTCACGATCCAGCCAGGCTTTACCAATCAGGTCAATGTTGTCTTCAGCCCCAGATATCTTGCCAACAACATCAATATGGGGTTGGCTATAGTAATAACTTGCCTGTCCCGTTGCTGATTTTTTACTAAAACCCTTATCACCCTGCAATACCCATGGTGTACTCACTTTTAAATCCAGCGTAATCGTCTTATCTTCAAGCGTAAATGTGAGAAATCCCGGAAGCGGCGATTGCGTACCACTCTTTAACGACCAATCATCTAACCAGGCAGAAAATGCTCCCTGATCTAACAGTTTTACGCCAGCCTGACCAATTCCGCCCCGCGCAAACCTTTCTTCGTATTGATGTCCAGTGGGCGTGCTCAACGCTGCATGAGCCATCCAAATTTGATTGCTTGACCACCCACTAGGGTTCTTGTCTGAATTCATCGACTGCCTAAACAAGGTCCAGTGGATGCCGTAACGTTCTCCTGATTCACTAACCAAGTTTGCGGTTAGGTACCACCATTCAATTCTATAATTTTCATGTGGAAGATGGTCTTGAGGGAATTGCAGTACGCGCCCCGGCTCAACTGTGGAATAACCTTCAGGGCTACTTCGCAGAAGCTGATAGTCGTCAGCAGGCAGAACCATTCCGCAATAAACCGATAACATTAGACAAAGGAATGATCTCCGAATATTGATTTTCAGAAACCTCTTCATATCGCTTTTCATAGAGCTATTCATAAGCCAACACCTCCTAGCTGTTTGATCGCATCGGGCAAGCGCTTCCGAACTTGTAGCGCAACAACCGCCATTGCAGCCGCAACCACACATGCAGTGACAAAGAATAGCTGCACAACCGGCGGCCAAGACCAGACGAGAGGCATGGTCCAACCAAAAGCGACAACGTTGAGCTTATAAACCAGCATCCATGAGAGTACCCATCCAAGAGGAATTGCTAACATCCCGGTTACCAGTACCATGAGCGTTAGCGGAATTGCAACGAGCGTCAACCATTCACGAAAAGTAACACCTAGTGAATGCCAATGCGCATACTCAGGCAGTCTTTGTTGATGAATTGCGAGAAGGGCCGCAAGCAACGCTACACCAGCTACGATTAGCGTGAGACTGTTAAGCGCAGCTGTAATTTGAAAAGTTCTGTCGAATATCTCTAGCGATACTCGCTTAATGTCCGACTGCCTAATCCATTCTCCCGGTTCTGCACCGACCTCAAGCAAGGACTTCTCGGCATCTTCAACTCCTTCAGATGTTACCCATAGCGCAAGCCCTTCGGAGCGCACATTTTGCCAACGATCTTTAACTATTTGGTAAGGCAGATAAAATCGATAGTAGGGCGTGCCGTAATCATGAAAGAACCCTACGATCTCATAATGATAATCTTTGCCAGAAACTGCTAGATTAATAACGTCGCCTAGGTTTACATGACCCAGATGTTTGACCTGCTCGTTCGCTAGAATAGGTTGCGGGTCAATAGGGCTTTTAGCATTACTGTTCCAGCTAACAAAACCGCTTGACGTTTGCTCGACTAACTCTATGCCCGTAATATCTGGGGCATCAACATCCACCCCCTGCACCCTGGCTGGGCGATCAAGCCATCGGGTCGAAACACCTATTCTTTGATGGCTAGCGACATGCCAGCCCATGACGTTTAATGCCGTTATCGATGTTTCGGTAACGGCATCATTCTGTAAGTAGATATCTGCGGAAAGCCGTAATTCCAGCCAGTTAGATAGCGCATCACGAAATGACCCAACCAGCATTGTTACACCGATATTGGCAGTTAGAGTTAGCAATAATGCCATTAACGCAATTCGCAATTGCGGCAATTGAGCGAAGGCATCACTTGTCGCCCAACGCCATTTCCAACTTGACTCAGGTAGAATCCCCTGAGCACCTCGTATTACATGTTGTATTATTGCTGGCAACAAAAATGCGACAGAGAAAAGAATTAGGGCCAGAGTGACAAAACCATGCACAACAGTCTCTATTCGAAAGAATGCCCCAACCGCAAGTAATCCCATTACCCATGACGCCCACATCATCTGAGTTCGCGCACGCTCATCTTGACTCCACAAAACAGAATTAGAACGGCCGTCTATAACGTTCATCCTAAGTCGAGACCAAAGCGGACCCGCTAATGCGAATACTAGTCCAAACAGGGTCATTAACCATGCAAGCAGCAACTGCCTTAAGCTGAGTTGAATATCTGTTTCAACAATCGCGCCATAAAGAGATTGTAGGCTGCCTGCCACCGTTGGAAGTAGAATTCCACTCAAAAGATAGCCAACGAGAACACCGCTGATTGTCCCCAGTAGGCTCCATGCCAGAGTTTCTAAAATGACTGCAGCGCTAATCATCTGCACACTAACCCCAAGCTCTCTGAGCGTATTGAAGGTGCCCTGACGGGTCAACAACGAGAATCTCACGGCGTTAAAAACAATAAAAAGCCCTACTGCGAAGGATAACAACCCCATTGCTGTCAGGTGCGTGTGAAGGCTTTCAGTTAGCTGAGTTAGATCTAACACTTGCTCATTCTTAACCAGCATTAGTCCAGCTGGCAGCAGGCTTTCAAGTATTTTTTGCTTAGCAGGGTCCAGTGAAGTCACTGCCAAGTAACTAAAGCGCTCCTCAGATAATACCGAGAATGCCGCTCCTATGTCTAAAAAAGCCCGCAAACCTTGTTGCTGCCTGGATTGAATTAGCGCCGGCGGCATTTTTCGACCGTTAGCTAATGCTACTTCATCACCCTCAGCCAGACCCAGGCGCTTCGCCAAATCAATCGAGTACCAACTTTGATAACCAGGCTGTATAAACTGTAGCCATGTATTACCCGCCAGAGGACTATTTGCAGTGCCATTTCCACCGTATGCGTCCAAGGGCAAGGCTAGAAGATCGGTCGCAATAATCGGTATGACTTTTCCATCAGTCGTGATGACCCTGGTTTCGATGACAGGGTAGACCTCGGTAAAACCGTGAAGCCGAAGATTAATGTAATCTTCTAGGGCAATGCCTTTGCCCTGCTTACTTCGAATCCAAAACGCCGACTCGGCGCCAAGCAGTTGATCTGCTTCACCATAGCTTGCTTCAGCATGATCATTGATTAGCTGTACCGATAACCACAGCGCCACGCCGGTTAGTAGACCTACTGCCATAAACGCAGTCTGACCAGGGTGCCGACGGTAATGGCTCATTAAGGTCGACAGCACCCAGTAAAGTTGCCGAAAGTTAGCGAATCGAGTTGGTAATGCTCTATTCTGCAACGTTGACGGCGGGTTGTTTAATTAACCTACCCCTGTCTAGTCGCCACCGGGAATCCATGTGATTAGCCATATCCTCGCTGTGAGTAACAACTAACAAACCACTCCCCGTCTCTCGGGTTAATTCTATTAATAGCTGGATAACTGTTTTGCTTGTTTCCCCGTCGAGGTTGCCCGTAGGCTCATCCGCAAGTACCAACTTTGGTTTATGTAATAGTGAACGGGCGATCGCAACTCGCTGTTGCTGCCCACCGGATAGTTGATGAGGTAAGCGCGAACCCAGTGTCGTCAAACCTAATCGCGACATTAGATGATCTAGCAGGGCAAGATCGACACTGTCTGCCAGGCGAGCCTGTAGTTGGATGTTATCCAACACGTTCAACGTCGGGATAAGATGATATTGTTGGAAAATCAGGCTCAGCTCTGTTCTTCTGATTCTATTCCATTGCTTCTCATCAAAATCCGTCACTACATCTCCGTTAAAGATAATGTCACCAGAGTCTGGTTTGTCGAGGCCTGTGATCAGGTGCAGCAGCGTGCTTTTACCACTCCCACTTTCACCCAACAGCGCTGCAGATTTGGCAGGGGAAAGGTGAAAATCAACGCCATCCAGGACCCTGACATCGTCACCCGGCTGACTGAACGTTTTACTTAGCTTGCTTAATTTCAACATAACTCAATGCTACTTCAATGCTCGCTTACGAGAGAAGGCCCTGACCAGCACAGTTTTTAACCACTAGTAAGTCAGCGTTCGCCTCTGGACAAATGCTAAAGAATAAGTATCCTTTAAATGGTTGGATAACGGTATCTCAATCTTATTTTGCTAACTTCAATGAATTGGAAGGGTTTTTATGAAAAAGTCACAATCACTTACGTTAGGCAGCCTATTACTTGTCGCCAGTATGACAAATGTACAAGCAGCAGGAGACGTTTCTGCTAATTTACATCCCAAAGTACAGGCAGCTTTGACATGGGAGGTGCCAGCCAGCGAATGTGGCAACACGCCCAAACTCAAAGGAGCCAGCTCTGATCTCGCAGAGATCGTGGACGGGCAAGAAATTCAAAGAAGCTACGATATTGATTACAATACACTAGCCAGACATACTCGCCGAAAAAACCGCTGGATAACCTGTATGACGCAGTATAATCAGGGCATCGTCGATAGTATTGGTATGCTTCGCGGCAGCGCGCAACACGGACTCACGGAAGCACAGGCAAAGCAAATTCTACAAAACATGGCTGACGCACAGGCTGTACTTACGGAGCAGGAAACAGCTTCACGCTAAGCCCATAATTGACGATAAGTACCACAAAAAACTTTATGAAATGGTTCGAAAAACTGGCTCGAAAAAAACCTTCTAGGCCGCTTTTAATGATTAAATGCGTCCTCGGGCAGCATCAGTGACGAGTCATCGCTCATTTTTACGGCAGCTAAATAACTCGTACTTCGGGGTAATATATGTGCTGCAAAAAACCGACAAGTGGTGATTTTCGAACGGTAGAATTGAGGATCGTCATCCATCTTAGCTAGCGAAATCATGGCCGACTTTGCGAGCAGCCAACCCGAGATGCATGTTCCAGCACCCATCATATAGTTGAATGCTGCTGTTCCTGCCAACAGCGCATCATCAGCTCCTCGATCGAGGAGCCATTGCGTCACTTGCCCTAGCTCTAACATTGCACTCTTGAGGGCAATAGAGACATCAAGCAGTTCGGTGTGGGCTGACATACTTTCTAGTGTCATTTCAGCATCAACCAACAACCTTGCCAGTTCCTTACCGCCATCGCGTAAAACTTTCCGCCCAATCAAATCATTGGCTTGAATACCCGTAGTACCTTCATAGATTGTGGTAATTCTGGCATCACGCATCAATTGTGCCGCACCAGTTTCCTCGATGTACCCCATACCGCCATGCACCTGAACCCCAAGGGAAGTCACTTCCTGAGAAACTTCAGTTGACCAGGCCTTTGCAATAGGGGTCAGTAACTCAGCTCGAGCCAATGCTGCTTCTGAACCCTCAGAAACTTCACCATGACCCAAATCGAAATTTACAGCCGTCAAGTAGCACAGCGCCCTCGAACCTTCTGTTAGCGAACGCATCAACATCAACATCCTCTTAACATCAGGGTGATAGATAATCGGGGCATTTTTTTCTATATCAATATTTTCAGTCGCTGGCGGCTTTCCTTGAACCCTGCCGCTCGCATAGCTAACTGCCTGCTGGTACGCTCTGTCAGACAAAGCAACACCCTCAACACCTACGTTAAGCCGTGCGTGGTTCATCATTGTGAACATGTATGAGAGGCCCATATTCTCCTCGCCGACGAGATAGCCAATGGCGCCTTCACTCTGTTCGCCATAGCTCATCACACAAGTTGGACTACCATGGATTCCAATTTTATGTTCCACAGATAGTGCATATACATCATTGTGCGCGCCAAGTTCACCTGACTCTTTGACTAGGAACTTTGGCACTACAAACAACGATATACCACGCACACCCTCGGGCGCACCTTCTACTCGCGCCAACACAAGGTGAATAATGTTCTCGGTCATTTGGTGATCACCCCAGGTAATAAATATCTTAGTACCTGAAATCAGGTAGTGATCATCTTTAAAGACTGCCTTCGTTTTAATTGATGCAAGATCGGACCCAGCCTGAGATTCAGTTAAGTTCATCGTGCCGGTCCATTCGCCACTAATCATTTTCTCGAGATAAATGTCTCGTAGCGCATCACTCGCGTGAGATTGCAGCGCCTCTATTGCGCCTTGCCCCAACATAGGACACAAAGCAAAGCTCAAGTTTGCAGCGGACCACATTTCCATTGCAGCAATACCGACACTTTCAGGCAAACCCATACCACCGTATGCCGGATTGCAGGGTAGTGACGTCCAACCACCTTCAATGAATTTTTGATATGCCTCAGCAAAACCACTGGCTTCCCTAACATGCTTATCCACGATCCTTGATCCAATAAGGTCTCCCACGGAATTCAAAGGTGCAAGAACGCCATTAGCAAACCTTGCACCTTCTTGCAGCACAGAAGCTATTAGCGCTTCATTGCTTTCCGCGAACCGCTCCTGGTCATAGACCCGGCTAATTTCGGCCACCTCATTTAATACAAAATTCATCTCTTTCAAGGGCGCAATATAGTTAGCCAATATAAGTCTCGCTGGTAGTTATTGGGAACAGGGGATTTGTCCTCAGTAAGCGCAATTATAACGCATGGATTGGCGCAGGTAATAACATTGTAGTAATTACCTATTTAGTCTCCTTTATCCTTATTTTTATCAACCGCTGACTCATTGGCCAATTGTGAATCGGAAGATTTATCTGCTTTAAGCTGCTCATCAAATTCAGCTTTCAATTCATCCTTGGTGTCAAACGGCTCATCCTCAGCAATGTCTACATCATCCAAAGTAGGCTCATCATCTAGCCATTCCCCACCACTTGGTTCCTCATCGGGCCAAGCTGAAAATGGGAAGGGTCTTAACTCAGTATTGAAAGTCTGAAATTCCAGAATATCGAAGATGAACACGCTAAGATTTTTACCAAAACGAAGCAGTGGTTCATTTATGTGGCCGGTGATCAGCACTGCCACGCTCTGAAAAATTGCGAGAAATATGATGACTGCCTCAGCAATGCTATAGGCGATTGCAAATAGGAGCATGTATAACATCCGCATCCAAATATCACTTTTCACTAAATTTTGTCTGGTTTCCTCTTTCATTTCATTTCCTTAATCCAAGTTTATCTTAGGGTACTCACTACTATTACGCAAAAATGATACCAACTTAAAATAACTATATTAAACAGGAGGTTACGATAAATAATCTCACGTTCGCAAGTCAACATAACCAATAACTGGCGAGGTTGGCGATCAGTTTGTTTGTGAATGATTATTCAAATCGTTGACATTTCCTATATTTGGGATATATTTCCCAAATATGACACGATCACTTTCTAAAGCAATTCTTAAACTCCTTCGTCCATTGGTGCGTTTGCTCCTTCAGCACGGAGTTTCGTACGGTGAATTTATTGAACTGGCCAAACAAAGCTTTGTCCACACGGCCGATCATGACTATCCCCACGCAACCAGAAAGCAATCGGTTTCGAGAATCGCAATGATGACTGGCATCACAAGAAAGGAAGTCTCAAGGCTTAGAGATACTAGGGATGAGGAGAGCCTGGCTGAAGAGAGAAACCTGTTATCACCAGAGCCATATAACCGAGGCGTTCGGATAATCAGCGGATGGAATCGAGATAAACGTTTTCAGAATAAGCAAGGTGTAAAGCCAATCCTGCAATTCGAGGGCTCACCTGATAGCTTTTCTGAGTTAGTGAAAATGTACAGCGGTGATATCCCTGCACGTGCTGCACTGGATGAGCTCGTAAGAGTTGGCGCGGTCACGATACTCGAATCAGGAGACGTAAGTCTCAACGATGAAGCGGCCTACATTCCCGACAGGGATCATGATGCAAAAATTGAGATTCTGGGTAATAGCGTAGCAGACCTGCTCGGCACGCTTGAACACAACCTAAAAGCTCGGTCTGGAAACACCCGGCTACAACTCACCACCGCTTACAACAACTTGCCTAGATCCGCTATTGATAATTTTCAGCAGCTCAGTCGAATTGGCTCAAGAGAGTTATTAAAAAAACTGGACCTGTGGTTGGGACAACACGACAGAGACTCAAATAACGAAATAGATGAATCGGACGAAGGCAGGATGCGATTGGGCATTGGCATCTATTACATCGAAGAAGACATGACGAGAGAGAGCCAGATATGAACATCCAAAGAATATCAGTTATTTTTTTATTCGCGACGCTATTCGCCTGCTCTGAAGGTGGTACCGGTGGAACAGGAGCTGTCATCGCACCCCCGCCGGCTCCAAACGCAGTAAGTGGTCACGCAAGTAAAGGGCCGCTTAGAACGGGTTCAGCGGTCAGCGTAAACAGACTTAATGAAAATGGCTCTGTCGCAGAATTACTAACACAGGAGCTTATTTCGACTGACGAAGGCAAGTTTGTATTTGAAATTGATAACGATGAGGTCGTTTTCATTAAAACGATTGGACCATACTTCAGCGAGGTAACAGGTGCTTACGAAAACGCTATTACTCTCAGCGCGATTGCCAACATCAGCGCATCAAACGAGCTATACAACACTAACCTTCTGACGACACTCACAAGCCCGCGCATACAAAGGCTCATGAACGATGGCATGTCCGTTACCAGCGCTATTTCAACCGCGGAATCTGAACTAATCATTGCACTCAGGCCCATACTTCCTGCTCCAAGCACAACATCACGATTTACAAATCTATTGGTCATAAGCCGATTGCAAGCGGGATCTAATCAGGAGAACAATGCCTACCTCCTAGCAATATCCAGCATTTTCGAGCAACTGGTACAGACTCGCACACAAACCAACGGTGACAGTGCCGCCGAAAACATGGGCGCCTTTATAAATTTATTATCAAGTGAATTGGCGACCTCTGGCCAGCTTAGCAATGGCCCCATCATGGCGGAATTGGTCACTGCTATGACTGAACTAAATCCAGATCAAGTGCTGCTGAACTTGTATCGCCTGGATACTGAACTACAAACACCAACAGCCATGGATAGCCTGAGCGCCTGTGAAGTTTTAATCGGCGAACTGACTTGCGCAGGCAACAGCGCACAAAACCAAAACGTCACATCAATCATTGCCGACCTGAATCGCTTTCTTGATTCGGACAAAGACGGGATTCTGAACAGCCTCGATACGGACGACGACAATGACGGCGTTCCTGATACAGAAGATACACGCCCCTACAGCGATCGTTCGCTTGCACCGGTAGGCTCGCCTGAAGTCTTCGAGTCATTCGTCAAACAGGGGCTCTCTGAATGGGCTGGTCTTGAGTCAGCGAATACAGGTGTACCTGTTTCAGCTATAGCTTCAGCAGACGGACTCTTTGCCGAGCTCTCCAATAGTCTATCTGATAGCCGCTCTGATAACTTCTCGGAAATAAACGTCCAAGTTCAGGGGGTTGACGAAGCTGACCTGACTAGATTTGACGGCAGTTTTTTCTACACAGCAAAAGACAATGAAGTATCAATTTTGGCAGCAAACAACGCCTCGCCCTCAACCTCGCTAGTCAACACAATCACACTATCAGATAACACTAGAATAACAGGTTTGTATCTGCTCAAAGGAGACGATATTGATTCACGCCTCGCGGTTCTTGGCAGTGATTATCAATACAGATGGCGCACTGATGAGATTGTTCCATGGAACTGGACTGACGGCGCAACAAGACTAAGTCTCTACAACGTCGAGAGCGCTCAAGCTACAAGTGAAATTACAACACTCGACATTCAAGGATACCTAATTGATTCCCGCCGAATTGGCAATCTATTATATTTAGTCACTCGATCAACACCTTCTCTTGATGGCTTAACCCCATACCCCTCAAATACTGAGGAACGCGAGCAGAATCAAGAGATCATTAACAACGCCGAGTTGAATGATCTGTTACCCACATATACAGACAGCACTGGTGTCATCAACGCCCTCGTTAGCGCGCAAAATTGCCTTGTGCCAAATCTTGGAACTACCAATTTAAGAAACCCAAGCCTGGTAACGGTATCAGCGATAAATTTACAAGACCCATCAGACATCAACTCTGTATGCATGGCGGAAAGTGTTTTTTCGACCTACGTGTCTCTGGACTCCATGTATCTCGTTTCGAGTAGGTACAATAGATCAAGCCAAATCGAACTATTCGCTGGTTATGAGTCGATTGCGATTCACAAGTTCTCATTCTCAAATATCGGTCCTATTTATGCCGGTAGCGGCGTAGTTGATGGCGGGTTTGCCACCAGTAACCCCGCCTACCGCATGGGCGAGCATGAGGGCAGACTGACTGTCATTACTTCTGAAACATTCAACTCTGGCCACAAAATAACATTGTTAGAAGAGGGCCCAAACTTCAGCCTGGTTGAGGTGGGGCAACTTCCTAACGCAGAGAAACCCAATCCAATAGGCAAAGAAGGAGAAATGATTTACTCAACCCGAATCATCGGAGACAGGGCATACATCGTCACCTTCTTAACGACGGATCCTGTTTATGTTATTGATCTCGCTGATTTGAACATCTTGGGCGAATTAGAAATACCCGGGTTCAGCTCTTATCTTCATCCAATTTCTGACGACCTTCTACTTGGGATCGGTAAATCAGCAATCGTTGAAAACAACATGGCACTTTTTCAGGGAATAAAAATACAATTGTTTGATATTTCCGATCCCGCAACCCCTGTCAGCACATCAGAATTCGAAGTTGGTTTCAGAGGCACGGATTCCGCCGTATCCTATGACCCACATGCGTTTAGCTATCGAAGGAATCTTGAAACTGGGGTTGATCGTTTTACCCTACCCATAGATGTCCATGGCACCACACTCGACCCTAGCGCCACAGCGTCAACCTTCTATCCCTATGTGCATACCGGTCTATATCTGTTCGAACTGGATACCAATGAGGCCTCAATTAATCCCAAAGGGGCAATTACCCATCAATTAGAAACCTGCACCGTTGCTGGCGACAGAGGGTTCCTCGCCGATGATGCCGTCCATTTTTTCTCAAAGGGACAGGTATTGTCTGCTGATTGGAATTCACCGGATCAAATCAGCTCACTCAGTTTGTTCACAGATGACGGCCCCTGTTTCTTTTTCTAAGGCTATTCAATCGCACCCGGTGCACCGCTCATTCTTAGCGTTTGACTGTTTGCAGCCCATTCGAAATCCGAAGCGAGCCTTTCAAAGCGTTTCTCCACTAACCGAGAAAACCTGGGATCGGTAATGATGTGCAGACGTTTGGCAGCAATGGCCTCGGCGACCAATTCTCCTACAACGTCGGGGTCTAAACCCTTAGCTAAGTCGTCTGAAATATCAGTATAGGCAGGTTTTGATATTTGCGGGCCGTGGCGCTCAGGCCTATTACGTGGCGCTTCGTATATCTGCGTTCTAACCGCACCCGGACACAGAACCGAGGCACCAAAGCCTCCTGATTTTCCTTCCTCAAATAGCGCTTCTGTTAACCCCACGACAGCATATTTAGACGCATTGTAGATCGTCCAACCGGCGTTACGACCCAGTAAGCCTGCCATTGATGCGGTATTAACAACATGTCCTCCTTCACCCTGCGCCTTGATGTGCGGAACAAATGCCTCACAACCATGAACAACGCCCATAAGGTTCACTCCTAGGCACCAATCCCAATCTCCTGCGTCACATTCGTCAATGAGACCTCCGGTTGAAACCCCTGCGTTGTTACAGACAACATGGACTTTACCAAACGTTTCGATCGTTTCATTCGCTGCATCGAAGACCGATTCTCGGCTACTAACATCACAGACAATTGTCGAGAATGCGTTCGAATCAAGGCCGATCGCCGCTTTTTTCAATGCCTCTTCTTCAATATCCGCCATCATCACCTGCATGCCCTTGTTCAGAAACGCCTTAGCCATTCCTAACCCAATTCCGCTAGCGGCACCCGTTACAAAAGCTACTTTCCCGTTAAAATCTTCCATTATTAGATCCCT
>JBLHWY010000003.1:0-105758 GCA_047629195.1 Candidatus Azotimanducaceae bacterium | reverse complement strand
CGATTATGGCAAACCTTCAGATATTGCAGTGTTGTGTTGCCACGGCGGACCAGGCTCACGCATGGAAGCCAAACGCTATGCCCAAGCCGCTTCAGAAGCTAGTTTTCGGCTTATCGGCATCGACAGACCCGGATACGGCGGGACTACAGCGCTGCCGGGCAGAAGCATCTGTGATTGGACCCATGATGCGCTGGCAATCGCAAACCATCTAGGTTTGCAAAAATTTTTCACACAAGGTAATTCAACCGGCGGCAGCTATTCTCTAGCAACAGCATCGGTTGCACCTGAACGCGTACTAGGCGTTTTAGTTTGCTGTGGCATGTCGGACATGAGTTGGGCCAACGAGGTCGATGAGGCGAGAATGGACAATGCCTTACCAATATGGAACACGCCTGACCGCAATACAGCGATCGCCGTTGCAGCGGATCAATTCGGTGACAAGGGCGAAAAGATGATGGAAATCAATCCAGATGTACCGCCATTATTTAGCCCGCCGGATATGGCAGCAATAATGGACCCAGCTTTCGCAGCAAACGACCCAACAAATGAGTCTTTCGCACAGGGCGTTGTTGGCTACGCGGATGACCGGATTGCAGACGGTCCTGCTAATGGTTGGTCGAGCTTTGATATCAGTCGCGTTAGGTGTCCAGTCATTGTCATTCACGGAGAACAAGACTGGATCGTGCCGATTGCCCACGCCAGGCATACTGTCAGTATTCTCAAGAATGCCGAACTTCGCACCTTCCCAGAACATGGACACTTAAGTGTGGGTGCTGAAGCGGTAAATAGCCTGATCGACCTAAGAAGCAAAACGGATCTTTCTGCATAAAATATTAGGGTGTAAAGACCACCTTAACAGCTTCCTCTGCGAGCAATTGCGTCTCATAAGCTTCGCTCGCTTGCTCCAACGAAAACGTATGACTAACCAGCGGCTTACGATCTATCTTACCGGTTCGAATTAACTCAGACGCTTCAACAAACTCTTCCATCGTCCAGGCCCAGGAGCCTAGAATTTTCAAGCCTTTACGTACAACGACATTGTAGTCAACACTGACATCTTGCTCGTAAACAGCAACGATAACCACTCTACCATTTATACTCGCCATCGATAGCGCCTGCTCAAGCACGCTGGTTCCTTTGAAGTTTTTACCCATACCGGCGCTGTCATACACAACATCAACATTGCCATTAATCGCATCGACTAAACCCAACTGTTCGGAACCAGTCAGCGCTAATATTTCCTGTACAGCATCAACGTCACCAGCATTTATAGTGGTATCGGCACCAAGTTCCTTCGCCTTTTCTAGCCGCTTGCTCGAAAGGTCAACCACAATCACCTTTGCCGACGACCTCGCTTTAATACACTGCAGGATACCCAAACCAATAATGCCAGCTCCCATAATCACATGCGTTTCGCCGTCTTGTGCATCACCAAGATTCGCCGCATGCAAAGAGGTAGCCAAGGGCTCTGTGGTTGCTGCTTCAACGAAGCTCACACCTTCTTCTATCTGTATGAGGTTTGCCGACATTTCCTTTGATAGTTTAACGAATTCTGCATTCGCCCCCATACCTACAGAGGTGACTCTGTCGCCAATTTTAACACCCTCAACTTCCCCACAGACATCGGCCACTTCACCACTGAACTCGTGTCCGAGAACTCTGCCAGATTCAATTGGACTGCCCAAGTCGAGAAACATACCATGTCGATAGGTATGTAAATCTGAGCCACAGATTCCGCACGCTCTGACCCTGAGCAACACTTCGCCTTCACTCAATACTGGTCGTTCAACTTCTTCAAATCGAACATCTCTTGGACCATGAAACACTGCTGCTTTCATAAAACTCTCACTTTTTGCCGTTCACCTATCTTTACCCAAGAAGCTAATGCTGTGCAACCCAACTATCAACTATCAACTATCAAAGCTCAAGCCACTGAGGTTCTGGTATAGTATCTCGTATACAAATAATATCGGGAACGTGACACGAACCTGACGTACCAGACCCACGGAGAGCAAAATGCCAACGCTTCACGGATTTTCCTACAGCAACTATTACAATATGCCGAAACACGCCCTGCTATACAAAGGTGTCTCATTCGAGGAAGACCTGATCTATCCTAGCTCGGAAGGCTATGGGAATTTGAGCCCAGCACTGAAGGTACCAAGTTTGACGACAGATGATGGCCAGCATTTATCAGAAGCTGCCGTATTGTGCGAATACATCGAAGACGCTTACCCTCAAAAACCACTCTTTCCAACAGACCCGGTTGCACGCAACAAGGTACGCCAACTGATGCACATGGCAGAACTATATCTGGAACTGCCTAATCGCAGACTACTTCCGTTTAGCTTCAGCGGCCGACCAGCGCCAGAGCCAATTCTGAATGAAGTGCGCGCAGTAGTAGAACGAGGTATTAACAGCATAAATGCGCTGGCAAAGTTTTCACCCTGGAGCCTCGGCGACGAATTCACGATGGCAGATATTTATCTGTACTACGTGTTAACCGTCGCAGATATGGGGGGTGCAATGACCAACGTCGACTTAGGTAGCCGAATTCTCGGCCTCTCTGATTGGCGCAAAACATTTTCTGAAGATCCTATCAGTATAAGGATTGCAGCAGACACTGAGGCTAACAAAGAAGGTTTCTTCGGCTATATCAAGAGCCTGAGTTCATAAAAAGACCAAACCTTGTGCTGTACCCAAGTATTTCCTGATGAATGATCAGAGATCTACTTGGCCAACACATTGGATTCTTCAAACTTACCACTGCCCTGCCTTTGTCGCTCACCAATAATGATTTCATCACCGCTCAAAGTGATTTCCATGAAATCGTTAGCAACAGTCAACGGCCCTTTATAAAAGGGCCTGGTAGCGGCTTCAAGACTTTTCGCAGTCGTCCCAGGCGGTATGATGTGGGAGTAAACTGCCATTTTTGGCTGAGTCATATTGAAAACATAACCCACTTGCTCCGGGGTTGTATGCACGCTGAGGCTCACATTAGCCAGATTTGCTTCGGCAGTCGCGCCCTGCGAAGGCACTTGCACTTCATGTATTAGCAGGTCCACACCTTTACCGAATTTGAGAATCTCACTTTGGGCCGATGTTTTTGTATCGCCTGAAAAAAGTACCGAATGTCCCTTATAGTCAATACGATAACCGAGGGTTTCACCGCGGAGTCCGAGCAGTTTGCCGTTAATCATATTGATCGGCATATGCTCGACCTTAAACGCAGTGACTTTGAGCCCACGTTCATCAAAAATAACGCCTTCTGAAACTTCATCAACAATAAGCTCGCTCCCTTCGATTGGCACCCCAACCATCACTCGATAATCAACGTCCCACTGATAAGCAGCGGCAATATGCTCCATCATGCTCTTAAGTCCAACCGGCCCCTGAACTTTTAGCGGTACACGTCGGCCAAACAGCCAACCGCTAAGCCAGGCACTGGAAATGCTGACCGTATGATCGAAATGAAGATGCGTGATCAATAAATGATCGACGCCAGAAATAGCATCGAACCCTCCTACTTCAAATAACCTCTCCCTCATACCGGGCCCAGCATCAACCAGCAACCTATGTTCTCCAGCCTCAACTAGAATGCTTGGACCGTACCGCTCCGTCGAGGGTCTCGGCGCACCGGTCCCAAGAAATGTTAGCTTCATCACATCGTTGTTTGCGGAAACAATATGCTGCTGCGCAAAAGCGCTCGAGCACAGCGTCATGATCAATAACATCGTCCACAACGACGACCCAGCAAGTTTTAACATCTTCATTAGGTATCACCCCTTGAGTAGTGCATAGTCGTGTAGATAGCCGTGCCAACCAATAACACGGATAGAGGCCGGCGCTGAAGATCTACGCCCTATCGTACATGTTGACAAAGGTATAAGGGGGATTTTTGTCAATCGTTATGCCACATTAAGTTGCAAGTTACTATTCTCCTATAAATCACCTGACGGGTTCATCATTTGAGACTAAGATTAATGATATGCGAATAGCTTTTATCTCCGACCTACACTCATGTCTTAACGCCCTTAACACAGTCTTGGATGATTGCAAAAAGCGAGGTGCCGATCGAATATTCTGCCTCGGCGATGTTGTTGATATGGGCCCAGAACCTGAGCAAGTAGTACGAAGGTTGCAGGCACTGGACATTCCAACAATCAAAGGCAACCATGACACGCTGGATGAGCACCCACCCGCTCCTTTTCTCCGAGAACTGGAAGATTGGACTAAAACGCAACTTACAGCAGCATCAACAACGTGGTTGAAAAACTTGCCTGCATCGCTTTTTGAAGAATTTGGGCATGCACGTTTGCTTATGGTTCATGGTTCACCTCATTCGAACACAGAAGGACTGTTAGCTGAGACGCCAGCAGAAAAGATCAACCAGTGGTTAAATGAGTCAGGCGCGAACATTTTATTAGCAGGGCATACCCACGTGCCTCTCGTTCGCCACGTCAGTGCTGGAACCGCAATAAATGTAGGCAGCACGTCGATACCATTCGCAGAAGCCAACGTGATTCCACCTATCGGGCTACCTTTTTCTGACTATGTCATTTTAGACATTCGGGACGGCGCAACTAGCGTAGAACAGATTCGAATACCAATGGACTTCGAGGCATTGGCTAAAGCAGTGAAACATGCGGATATGCCCTATGCCGAGACTTTCCTTAGTACATGGCAGAGTCCAACTAACTAGTTTTGGCAGCATCGCCAAACCCATAATCGGCCATGAAACGCCCCTAAAATAATCAGGTTCGACTGGGACCAGCAAAACCTGATACAGTCCAAGACAACATTTGTACTGCAGCAATTCAAATATATGGCAAAGATTAGCACTGCGAATACGATTTACTCACCCAAATATCGAAACTATGCTCTGGGAGTCCTGTTCCTGGGTTATGTTGTCAACTTTATTGATCGCTCAATATTGTCCATTTTGCTTGAGCCTATCAAAAACGAACTACTACTCTCCGATACACAACTCGGCTTGCTAGGCGGGCTCGCTTTTGCAATGTTTTACGCAACGCTAGGTATCCCAATCGCGTCGCTTGCCGATCGTTGGAGTCGGGTAAAAGTGCTGGCAATCTCCATGATCATCTGGAGTGCTATGACAGCGGCATGCGGCTTTGCAAACAATTTCATGATGTTGCTGTTAGCCAGAATAGGTGTCGGTGTTGGTGAAGCAGGCGCTAGCCCACCATCACATTCTCTTATTTCAGATTATTTCCCTGTTGAAAAACGCGCAACTGCGTTGTCGATCTACGCGCTGGGAATCCCTTTCGGTTCAATGGTAGGCAATTTTGTCGGAGGCTGGGGTGCCGCTGAACTAGGTTGGCGAACAACTTTCTTTCTTGTGGGCTTGCCAGGTATATTTGTCGCATTCCTTATTCTAATAACCCTGCGCGAACCTCCTAGAGGCATGTCAGAGTCCGCCGCAATAAAAGCAGCAGCCGCTAAATCTTCTGAACCAGCCCCGGCTCTGAAAGAAGTCTTCAAGTTCCTCTGGGCCCGTCGATCTTTCCGTCACATAGGCTTTGCGGCTGGTCTTCACGCTTTTGTCGGCTACGGTGCAGGCACTTGGAACGCACCATTCTTGTTACGAATTCATGAAATGCCCATCACGGAAGTTGGCTCATGGTTGGCCATAATTTCCGGAATCGGCGCTATCGGTACATTCGCAGGTGGTTATCTTGGCGATAAAATTAGCGACTGGACCGATGATCGTCGTTGGTATCTGTGGATTGCCGGCATATCTACGCTAGTCATGGTGCCTTTCCAATTCACCGCCTATTTGTTTGACGGCCTTTGGGCTGTCATACCTGCACTTGCTGTCGTCTCAATATTGGGCGGCATGTACCTGGGGCCTTCATTCGCGATGACCCAAGGGTTAGTCACCTTACGTATGCGCGCAGTAGCTTCCGCAATATTGCTATTTATGCTGAATATCATCGGTATGGGGCTTGGTCCATACTTTGTCGGTATTGCGAGCGATTTGCTGGCACCTGCCTACGAAGTTGATTCGCTAAGATACGCATTATGCCTTTGCGTTCTGGCAAACCTATGGGCTGCAGTGCACTACTTCATGGGCGCAAGGACTTTGCGTGAGGATCTGGATTCAACCGAGGCATTGATGTTGAAAAGCGACTGATTTGACCTAACGTAAAATGAGCGGTATCGATATATTGTACATATGCTCATGGAGCGCTGGCGAATACAAGTAAGCCAATTTATACGCGAAAACTGGCCTTGTACTCCAGTTGCATAGCGCATGAATTTCTACACTTAAGTCAAAGCTACTTTCCTAAGTGCTTCAGTACAGCTTGCGTTATCTCGTCGCTAAAATCTGCCACCAACCAGTGTCCGCCGGCGAGTTCAATTTCTCGATAAGACCCCGTCAAAAATTTTGCCTGCGCTTCAACAGAGGTACGACCTACGGCGGGATCATCATTGCCCCAAATGAATAACGTCGGTGTCTCAATCTCCGGGTCAATGTCCGTTACATTTTCAAGAGAAGTACCCATTTGACGGTACCAGTTTAGGGCAGACGTCAACGCGGCTGGCTCCATAAACACTCGATGATATTCCTGACGCTGAGAATCCAGCATTTCGCTATACATGGCCTTCAATAACATCCCATCGTTAAAAGTTAAGAGTAATTCTGGCAGCAACGCAGTTGTAAATAAGCCGAAATAACGGCTGCGGGACTGTTGGTCCGGGTCGTTCTGCAGCGCTTCAACGAAGGCTGTGGGGTGAGCAATAGAGATTCCAGTCCAAGTCAGAACTTTGCCGGGATGGGTCATGGTCACCGTCCAACCTACGGCAGAACCCCAATCATGACCGATCAGATGAAATTGTTGGGCACCGACACTCGCTGCCACAGCAACAACATCACTCACCAAATGGGGAATCCCATAAGCGCTTTCATCTTTTGGCCGGGCACCCGGACTGTAACCTCTTTGATCAAAGGCCAAAACACGATACCCTGCTTCTGCCAGAGGCTCAATTAGCAACTCCCACATTGCTGATGTAACGGGAAAACCGTGTAACAAAATAATTGTTTCTGCGTTAGAAGCATCGCGGTCAAAGCCCGCAACCCTCGCTCTGAATTCATAGCCGTTTGCTTCGATCCGCACAATTCCACTTGAACCCGTAAAATCCGCGTAATCAGGCAGCAATTCAACGTCCTGCGTATACGAATAGTCCCGATCAAGCGAAATCCAAGAACCTATAAACAAAACCGCCACGCCACTAAGCAATAAGACAACTATGCCGATCACAAACCATTTCAATACATTCATAATTATCTGTAGCTCCTAAATCGGGAGAATTCAATCAGGCATACTAACCCACACTTAACCGTGACACACTTAACCATGCCAGGTACGAGATACCGCAAACAACATAGACAGAAGGAACGGATCACGCCATCATGCCCACCACACGAATGGAGAATCTTCATGAACAAAGCAATCAAAATCGGTGCAATCGTTCTGGCTATCGGAGTCTGCATCATTATTGGTCTTGCGCCCATCGGTCCTATGCCGGGAATTTTTATCGGCGGCACAGAAACATCGGTACCCGATAACTGGGAAAACGCCGCAGACATTGGTGAAATTCAACTCAAGGTCGCTGGCACCATCCCACGTGTTGTAATCATTTGGGTCATTGACTACAACGATGACCTTTACGTCGTAGGCAGCCAAAAAAGCGGCTGGGTGAAAATGTTAGGTGACGGTGGTGACGTACAAATGAGACTAGAAGAAAAAACCTATAACTTAAGCGCCGAGAGAATAACAACCGCTTGGGAACCTGTCGTGACAGCTTATGCCGACAAGTATCGTCCCGAGTACCCAGATATTGTAAACAGCTTTCCACCTGTCGAAGAAGCAGACGGTATCTTCGGTGTCTTTAAGCTATCAAAGTAAACTAGAGAACATTCACGAAAAATACTCGGGCTCAAACATGACAGATAAAGATACACGTTATTGGCAAAGCAAACGGGTTGAAGTTAATGCTGCCGGCTTTAGTCCTGACAAAATAATGACAGCTAAAGCCGTGGTCACCATAGCAAGCCCGTACACGAACGCTCATCGGTGCAACAACCGAGTCAATCGCATTGCAGAATTGTTAGTGGATGAGTTAAGTGATTGCGGTGCTCAAGGATTTACTGTCGGAGCGCCAGCTGTTTCTGATGCGATGACCCAGGGTTCTAAATATGCTGGATATTCACTCGTTTCAAGAGACCTCGTCGCTGACTGCGTAGAAGTTGGGCACTATGCCCACCGCGGCAACGCAATGATGGTAATTTCAGGTTGTGATAAATCTGGCGCCGCTGCACTTATGCCGTTGGCCAGAGCTAACGATCCGGGTTTAGTCTTATATGCAGGCACCGGCTCACCTGGTAGCGTCGACGTTGCACCCTGGGACGCAAAAGGTAATAACCTGACAATACTGGACTATGTAGAAGCAGGTGCGGCAAAGGAAGCTGGCATTATTACCACAGATCAATTCGATGAATTAGAAAAAAACGTCATGCCCGGTAGCGGAACCTGTGGCGCCATGTTTACAGCAAACACGATGAGCGTCATTATTGAAGCTATGGGTATGATGTTACCCTTCGGTGCATCACACCCAGCTGACTATGATGCCAAAAGCGACATCCATGACGACGTTAAGCGGCAAGCAGCAGCATCCGTCAAAGCATTACTCACCTTAGTTGAAATGAACTTACGGCCCAGGGACATCATGACCATGGCCGCATTCGAGAATGCGATCGTCACCGCCTATGCAATGGGCGGCTCTACCAACATGTACCTTCACCTTTTAGCGATTGCTCAAGAAGCAGAAGTGCCTTTGACAGTAGAGATGATTCAAAAAATTGGTGAAAAGGTACCGCTAATAGCCAACCTACAACCCCACGGTCCTTACGCAATGGTGACGCTGCACAATCTTGGCGGAGTACCTGTAGTCATGAAGGAGCTGCTGGAAAATGGTTATCTGCATGGGGATGTCATGACAGTAAGCGGCACCACTTTGTCGGAAAACCTTAAGGGCGTAGCCACACTAGCCGATCTTGGCGAACAAGATATCGTCTATCCAGTAAACCGTCCCATTGCCGAAGCCAATAACCATGTCAGCGTACTGAAGGGAAATATTGCAACCGAAAGTTGCCTCCTAAAACTAGGCGGCAAAACTTTAGCCAACGGCAAATTTAGAGGTCCAGCACGAGTTTTCGACAGCGAAAGAGCTGCGATGACGGCGATTCAATCTGGAGACATTATTGCGGGGGATGTTGTCGTTGTCCGCTATGTTGGACCCGTCGGTGAACCTGGCATGCCAGAGATGGTGGCTTTAACCGTCCAATTGCAAGGACGTGGGTTAGGCAAAGATGTTGCGCTGATAACAGATGGTCGCTTCTCTGGCGTGTCGCATGGCATTCTTATCGGTCACATTAGCCCAGAAGCTGCAAAAGGAGGACCAATTGCTGCAGTCCACGAGGGAGATACGATCGTGATAGATCCTGTCACCCGCACGTTACAGTTAGACATTGACGACGCTGAAATCGCGCATAGATTGGCTCAGCTAGACCTGCCTGAACCTGGCAGTAAGCTCAATCGAAATTCAGTCCTGCGGAAATATACTCGGTTGGTGTCTTCTGCTCACCATGGATGCGTGACGGCAGAGCTGTCTTAACTTCTGTTGTCTAAACCCTTAAACTTAAAGAAGCCTAACGCCATATCCAGCGCAGCGTATCAGCGAATATAGCGCCGCCGTGCGCCAGATTATGGCCGCCAGTGCCAAACTCAAAACGGTAGTCATAACCAGCCCAATCGAGGGCACTTGCCATGGTTCGATTAGCCATCGCCCAATTACCAAACGGTGTATTTGCATCATGCTCGCCGCTTTGAAGGAAAAACCGAATTGGCTTTTTTTCATTCTGACGAATCAATGATGGTGCATTGTGACCACCCCAAATATCAGTGTAAGAACCACAATGGCTAATGACTCGCGCGCATTGATCTGCATGATGCCAAGCAGCGGTAAATGCTGCGATACCACCGCTGCTGATACCGGCGAGGGTTCGATGAGCTGGTGCTTTGCTAATCGCGACGTTAAAACGCGCCACTACAAATGGCAGCACTTCATAAAAGATAAACTGACCATAATCGGGTGAGAGTAGATCGTATTCGAGACTGCGTTGAGCGGCCTGATCATTATAGGATTCAATCGGAGGCCTGACAGCATGATCCGGCCTGCCAGGATTAATGAAAATCGCAATCGTGGGTTCTATTTCACCGCTCCCGTGAAGAACATCCAACACATGGGTTGCCCTCACCGGGCCTTTTCTTCCCAAGTACCAGGCACCATCGTTAAAAATGATGACACGATATGCGTCACTTTGCGATGCAGGCACATACACCCACATATCCCGCTCAGTTCCCGCATAAATGTCTGTTTCTATCCAAGATTCAAATCGGGTCACGGTTCCGGTGGGTACATCGGCAGCAGGATACGCTTCAGCACAAGGGTGATAGGCAGCATCCCACTCGGGCAAATTATTGACGCCATTTTCGCGACCATTCACGCTAGCCGCGATTATCCTGTCCAGCCCAAGTGTTGATATCGTGTCTGGATTAATTGGCACGGCGATCTGTCATTGTTGCGGCTCTTATCATTTTGACTCTTCTCATTTCGGCTCTTCTCATTTCGGACCGGGCCCTAAAGCACTCCGAGTATCGATAAAGCGAGCAGGGGCACTGCCTACAAAAGCATTACTTTCATCCCCTGTAAAATAACCGGACACATCCACAATCACATGTGACGGAACATTCGTGAAGACACAAATAGCGCCATCAGTACCGATGGGGGCAACGACATTATTCGCAATAACCTGACCATTCACAAAATTCAAATTACTGGCCAGTGGTCGCGAGGCACTGCAGGGCCATACTGTTGCAAATCCTGCCGATTCAGGAGATACCACCGTGACATTGATTGCCGCTGCCGTCGCCGTGTTCGGCACAGCAGTCGCGCTCCCAGCAGTGATTAGTGCTACTCCGTGGATCGGGATACTCAATTGCGCACTTGAATCAAGCTTAGTCGATCGCCCACCTGTACCATCACGAGTATCCACCAGTCGGGTTGGCGTTGTACCAATGAAGGTCGTGACGCTAGAAGAAGGTATCCAGCCAGCCAGATCTACGATGACATCAGTAGATTGCTGGGAGTAAATACATATTTCCCCATCAGCACTTACAGGCGCAACGACGCCATTGGCAACAACATTGCCCGCAGTGTAATTTAGATTAGAAGCCAAAGGCCTGTCTACATCGCAGGGATAAACCGTCACAAATCCAGCCCCGGAAGGATTGACCACCGTCACATTCAAAGCCACTGCATCAATCGATGCAGGTATGGTAGTACTCACTCCTAACGCACTATTAACCGCTAGACTGGTTACCTTAATAGAGATGGGAGCAGATGGTTGTAGCTGAGCCATTTGGGCACCGGTACCGTCTCGAGTATCTACCAGCCGAGTAGGTGTAGCGGCAGCAAATGCATCGCCAACAAACCAGCCAGCAACATCAACAACCAAATCCGTTTCAGACCGTGAGTACAAACAAACTTTCCCATTACTACCAATCGGTGCAATCACCCCGTTAGGTACAACACGGCCGGCAACATAGTTCAGATTTGAAGCAACCGGCCGATCCGCTGAGCAAGGCCATACAGTAACAAAGCCTGCAGATACTGGATTAACCGCCGTCACATTAAGCGACACCGCTGTCGCATTTGCAGGCACACTGAGGGCAACACCAGCAGGAGAAATCAGGCTTGCGCCAACGACTGTGAGTTCGATTTTTTCAGGATCACCCAGACGTTTTGGCACATCTGCATTGTCCCCCACACCATCACCATCTGCGTCAGCACTCTCACTACTGTCTAGCGGAAAAGCATCAGCGGTGTCTGCTACCCCATCATTGTCATCATCTGTATCAGCGTTATTACCTGTGCCGTCAGCATCTGTATCTTCAAATTCACTTGCGTCCAAAGGAAAGGCGTCCGGACCATCCGCAACACCATCATTATCGTCGTCTGTATCTGTCGAATCAGGTGTGCCGTCATTATCTGTATCAATCGCCAAACTCGCACGATAATTTTGAACCTGGTAACGCGTTGTCCTAAGCGCAAGCACAGCATCGGCACCATTCTGCGCGTCGGTACGTGCAATACCACAAGGCACACCTTCGCAGGTTAGCAGCGGACTCGAAAGGCTAAGCATATCTGGTGCATTTGAAAACTCACTACCGTAAGCCATAACGGTCACAAAGGACGCATCAATACCGTAGCCCACGGCCCAAGGCAAGGTACCTCCTGTAGCACCATCCTGACGACGCGAATGACCAAGGCCCATGACATGCCCCACTTCATGCAAAAAGGTACTCTGCTCGCACCCGTCTCCCACATAAACAGTCGCATTTGCGGTCTCTTCATTTTGCTGGTAGATCAGATCGCCTCTTGTGCTAAAGCCTCCCAAATTGGCCAGGCCACACAAGTCAGAGCCCGTGAAATATGGCAGTATTAGTACGACAATGTCGGCTCCTGCATTTTCTTTAAGTGCAACCAGATCATCAAAGGGGCTTTGCCGGTCGTCCATTTGATTGAGCAACGAGCCTAAAGTCAGACTTTCATCAATTGTTTTTAACTGACTGCTTGCGAGGTTTAACGACAATCCTGCGCCACCATTTTGCAGTACTGTGTTGCTCACAGAGATCAATTGATCAATCGTTGCACTGACGTTCGCCACGCTCTGAGAATAAATAACGAGCACGTCGACAACACTGTCTGGCGGCGTACTCAATGCACTGTCTGGATTTGTGCCAACCAGCCTTTCACTGTAATTATCAACGCCATCGGAATCATTGTCCGTAATCAACTCAATTCCTGTTTCATTCAGTGTTCTTACAGGGAGGTCTCCACCGGTATTTCTAACTGTTTCAAAAAGGAGTGTCGGGCTTGCTGCAGCAGTATCTAGCACCCTCAAATTTGAGTAGACCTCACTCGAGTCAGTGATCGTCGCCGTATAGGTATTCGCAGGTAAAATGCCCCTTGGACCCAAACCATTCGAAATGCTCAAGCCAGAAAGGGCGACGATCGAACTGACAAAGACATTCGCCTGACCGGATTGCAATATATCTAGTTCAAGTGGTCCGGTGGCGACAGATGCTGAGCTGTTTACCAGATCAGGCAGACTAATCGTGGCGGTAGAACCAGAAATACTAAGTGTCGGTGCTCCGTCGAAAAATAACGCGCCAGAAGATTCTTCGTCACTGGTTAAAAATGATTTACCACCATCCCTCGTAGTTGTAACCCGATTTTTCATCCGAATCTGGTCCACCTTAGTCCAAGTTCCGGCTTGATTCTCTTCCAAGGTTAGAACAAGAGTATATGTTCCTGGATCTGGCAAAATCAGCCCGGTTTTGACTTCCGTGCTAGCCAAGCTCGCGCCAGCGTTCAATGTGCTGTTAAAGCGGTAGACACTAGTCAGAAAGAAAGTAGTATCCCCCGGCGTTTGCATTTTCAGTTTGTAACGAAAATCACCACTTGCTGTTGTGCCTACATTCGTGACACCGGCGGTAATACTGACGCCAGTCAGACCAACACTACTTACCGTGCAGGGGCAGACCAGCTCTAATTGCGTGGCATTTGCTCCCTGTGACAACAAGACACCAACAAGTAGGAACCAAATTCCTTTTTTCACAATCATTACTCCAGTTATTAGCTATTAGACTTGTTTAGATTATTGGGCGTTTGAAAATTAGGGGCTCGAGAATTAGGCGTTCGAAAATCGGGTTCCTTAAAATCTCTGCGTTTTTTCAATTCTGCAGTCGGTATCATCCACGCGTGTGTTTCGTTACCTCGAACATTGTAAACACCGTCCTCAGTACCAAATACAGCATAGACCGAATCTTCACCAAGCGTGAGTACAAAAGGGAAATCCGGCTGCCCATCTACAGAGCCCGTAATAGAAAGATTTCCGCTCTTTAAGCGGGCAACCCTTTCTATCCAGACCTCATGACGCTTTTTGACGTGTGGAATATATAGCTCAACTTTATCTTGCTCCTTAATATCGGTTAACGCCTCGCGGTCAAAGGCAATCAAACGATGCTGTTCCAGCTTCAGACTGAGCGCAGGCGCAAACTTGGCGTCTACAGAAGTCACAGCATTCCAGAACGAATGTGGAGGATTTATTGCAAGCGGTGGCATGTCGGAGACAGAAGCTAATTCACTGGGGTTACTGAAAGACTCCGGGGGTTCAATGATTTCCTTCGCCTCAGAAGGCATTATTGAAACGACTGCGTCTGGCCTAACTTCCTGGGAGGGTATCGTAGCGGGGTATTGCATCTTCACTACCACTGTCCCGACCAACACGACCAATCCAGCAACAACCATAAGTTTGATTAACAGTTTCATGCCACCTTTTAACTCACCAAACAGCTCTGGGTCAACCGATGCAGGGCCTTCTCAATAAACAGGAGCGCATCTCGCTCAACAATGAGTCATAAGCCAGCAGCTTGAACACCCTACCCGACCCGCGTATATTTTAAAGTTCACGAGGCCTGTCGCCGCATGCTTTTACGGCCCTCCCCTCCTGCTTTACCACTATTAGGAATCCCTATGACAGAAGCCACCAGGCCAACCGGTCGAGTCTTTTACGGTTGGATCATTGTATTGGTTGGCTCAGTACTCACATTTCTGGGCACGGGATTTTACTCCTATTCACGCGGCGTGTTTTTGCCTTCTCTGGCGGAAGAGCTAGCCGGGGGCAGCAGATTTGAAATCGCTATGGGCTTCTCTATCGCTTCTATCACCAGCGCGTTCGCCGCACCTTTTATCGGCAGTGTACTGGACAAATACTCACCTAAGAAGGTCATTCTGACAGGCATAGTTCTGGTTACAGCTTCCTATCTCCTGCTGTCTGTGTGCCAAAACCTAATTCAATTCTATTTGGTTGTTGGGTTGGGCATGGGCCTGGGTATGACCTGCATGGGTAATCTCGCGTGGCACAGAACCGTCATAAGCTGGTTCGACCATTGGCGTGGGCGCGCGATTTCGCTAGGCGTATTAGGTGCATCATTGGCGGGTGTGGTGATGCCGCCACTTGTCACCAGTCTGGTTGAAGCCATAGGGTGGCGAAGTAGCTTTGTTGTATTCGCGATCATCGTACCAAGTATCTTAATACCCCTTGTTATCTACTTCTTAAAGAACCGCCCCGAAGATATCGGCGAAGTACGAGACGGACACGTCTACTCAGCAGCAAATAAGAAAGATGTGAAAGAAGACCCCGCAGAGCTCAGGATCTGGCATTGGAAAGAAATGGTCCGATTCCCCGCATTCTGGAGTATCGGTTTGATGTTTGGTGCAATGGGCTGTGTTTACTCTGCAGTTATGCTGCACCTGTTTGGCCACCTCAAAGACATTGGCCTACAGGGGGCTGAAGCTGCAGTTATATTGTCAGCGACAGCGTTGTTTGCGGCACTAGGCAAACCTGTCGTCGGCTGGATGTCTGATTTATTTGGCGCCAGGATAACCATCTGGATGGCACTAATGTTTCAAGCGACCTCACTTGTGTTGCTCGCTTTTGCCGACGATTTTTATACCTCTTTATTAGCGGGCGTTGTCTACGGTTTTGGTCTATCAGGCATGAGTCCGCTGCGTACATTTTCTCTTTCAGTAGCTGTGGGTAATGCTTCTTTCGGTAAGGCGAACGGTATTTTGCGACTGGTCGAACTGCCTCTCGTGATCTCAGCTTCTCCTCTGGCTGGATTTATTTACGATTCTACTGGGAGCTATCAACTCGCTTTTCTCCTCTTGGCTGGACTTATGGTTGTAGCATGTATTGGACCATTTATTATTAAAGCAGGTGGCGCGAGAGAGCGAAGCCAGACGCCTCACAATTAGAAAACCGTGAAATTAAAAACCTTCCGGATGGCTTTTTATTCTGATACCCTCAAATAACAAATTCTGGGGCAATATTGATGACTGGTACACAAGCAACTTTATATGAAGTAAAGAAAGGCGCCGCTTGGATCACCTTAAATCGACCTGAAAATCGCAACGCCTTATCCGCAATCCTCGTCAATGAACTTTATGAGCACTTATCCAATGCTAACCAGGACCCAGCCGTCCGCTCAATTGTCATTACCGGAACCGACCCAGCCTTCTGCGCCGGTGCTGATCTGAAAAGCCCTCCCGGACAGACAATTGATGGTGGGGGAGAGTCAACCCCTTACCCTGACGTGTTAATGAGAATACTCGATAGCGACAAACCCGTCATCGCAGCCGTCAATGGCGCGGCTTTTGCCGGCGGTCTTGGACTTGTGGGCGCAGCCGATATTGTGATCACTGTTGAGGATGTCCAGTTTAGTTTTAGTGAAGTTCGAATCGGCGTTATTCCTGCTGTCATTTCTGTGGTCTGTTTACCCAAGCTTGGTACCCACCATGGTATGAAATTGTTTTTAACCGGCGAGCGCTTCACAGGTAGTCAAGCAGTAGACTTTGGCCTGGCTCATCGTGCAGTCCCAAAAGACCAATTAGCCAGTGCAGTGCAAGAAGAGATCGATATGATAAACCTTGGCGGACCGAATGCCGTCACCGAATGTAAAAAGCTGGTTCGAAGAGTCTCCGAACTCGATATCGCGCAAGGATTTGCCGAGACAGGGGAATGGAGTGTGCGCATGTTCAAATCCGAAGAGGGTACTGAGGGCATGACGGCATTTCGTGAAAAACGCAAACCAAGCTGGGTTCCGGAAACCTAGCCGAATGTCACCGCCAACAGCTGTCGGCAAACAAGAAGCAAAAAGTATTCGAGCGCGAGATGCGATTTGTGAAGCCACGATTGAATCGCTGGTCGCAGTAGGATATACCGAAACCTCTCTCAACCGGGTTGCAGCCGGCGCCGGATTTTCAAAAGGCGCCCTGCAGCACCACTATCCTTCGAAAGAAGACCTCATCTCTGCAACTCTAAACAGATTGTTAGCGCGACCTTTCGAACGTTCTCGTTATCCCGCAAAAAATATTGAAGATGCGCTGATGGTTGCATGGACAAGGTACATCAATACGCAAGCCTATCGCGCACTATTGGAAATACTCAATGCCGCCCGCACCGATGATCTGCTTCAGAAGCGTATTGCCGATGAATTACTGGAATGGGGACGAGCCATAGATCAACAATCATTAGCACAATACGAAGCAATTTCTGGTGACGATGATGAAGTAGTGATGCTACTTAACATGACCCGAAGTTTCATGAGGGGCTTATTGATACAAGAAAACTACGGCAACGATAAAGCTAAAAGCTTGAGCTACATAAAAAAATGGATAAACCTGATATCACCCCTGATTCGACTCCGAGAAGGTGCTTAGGATTGAACAGGCACTATTGAGAAGGCGCGTTAAATGAAAGATATAATAAGAATTGGAAATTGCAGCGGTTTCTACGGCGATAAGCTTGGCGCAGCAAAAGACATGGTTGAGGGCGGTCCTATCGACGTCCTCACCGGCGACTATCTTGCCGAACTAACAATGACAATCCTCTACAACCAACGATCGAAAAAGCCTAACACAGGTTATGTCGGCACTTTTCTAAAGCAAGTACGCGACGTACTAACCATTTGTGTTGAAGAAGATATCAAAATCGTGACAAACGCAGGCGGTCTCAATCCTTCAGGGATGGCCACCGAAGTTGCACAGATTGCCCAAGACCTTGGCTTAGACGTTAAAGTTGCTTATATCGACGGCGATGATCTAATGCCAAGGTTGGTGGCGTTACAGGATAAAGGCGAACAATTCGAGAACATTGATACGCAACAGGTTCTCGCTGATGCCGATAAACCACCCGTAACAGCAAATGTCTATCTCGGAGCCTGGGGTATTAAAACCGCTCTGGATATGGGCGCAGATGTAGTGATTTGTCCAAGAGTAACAGACGCCGCAGTCGTGATAGGCCCGGCTGCATGGAAGTTTAACTGGCAACGACAGGACTATGACGCGCTCGCTGGCGCGCTTGCTGCAGGCCACATCATCGAATGCGGTGCGCAAGCCACCGGCGGCAACTATTCGTTTTTCCAGGAGGTACCCAGCTTTCATAACATGGGTTACCCCATCGCTGAAATTGAAGCAAACGGACATTTTACGATTACTAAACACCCCGGCACCGGTGGTCTAGTCTCGGTTGGGACTGTCAAAGCACAACTTCTTTACGAGATTAGTACACCTGCCTACCTGAATCCCGATGTGATTGCTCACTTCGACACATTGAGTATCGAGCAAAAAGGAGACGATAGGGTCTATGTTTCTGGCTGTCGCGGCAGTAGCCCGCCTCCAACTCACAAAGTCTGTATCAATACAGCCGGTGGATTTCGGAACAGCATGGAAATGCTACTGACAGGTTTGGACATTGAGGAAAAAGCGGAGATCTTTATAGATACGTTGTTTCAGTCTGTTGGCGGCCAAGCCCAATTTGATGATGTCACCATTCAGTTGATAAGAAACGACAAAGAAGACCCGAAAACGAACGAAGAAGCTTACGCACGATTGAGAATTGATGTGAAGTCAAAAGATACGGCACTAGTAGGCAGGGTATTTTCTGCGAAAGTCATTGAACTAGCACTCGCCAACTTCCCCGCCTTTAGTTCAAGTTCAGCAGGCTCTGGCGGAGCCTACATTTCATATTGGCCGGCGCTCGTAGACAGCAAACATGTTATCGAGACCGTACACATGGGCGGTCAGTCGGTCAAAGTTCAACCAACTAACCAACTTGGTCTTGAGCCAATCTACTATCAAAAAAATCCCGTTGAAATTCAACCTTACCCGAAGGGAGAGACGGTAAGAATGCCATTCGGAAGGATTTTCGGCACTCGCTCGGGGGATAAAGGTGGCAATGCCAATGTTGGTATATGGGCAACTACTCCAGAGGCTTTTGGATTTCTTCACGATTTATTGACCGTCGAAAAATTTAAGACATTACTCGCAGATACAGAAAAATACGAGATCGAAAGATTCGACTTACCTAACCTATACGCATTGAATTTTTACATTCACGGCATACTCGGGGAAGGCGTTTCATCTTCTACGCGCATTGATGGTCAGGCAAAAACGATGGGCGAATATCTGCGAGCGAAACTTATTGATGTCCCGAAGGAAATAGCAGAGCAAATTAGTCTATAGAAATAGAGCCATCTAAAAAACTATCACACTAAGGTAGGGGTGAAATATGATGAAAAAAATACTAATCGCAAACCGGGCCGAAATAGCCTGCCGCATCATTGATAGCGTGCAAGCCGCGGGCTTCGACGCCATCGCCGTACACAGTGACGCGGATGCAGAATCATTATTTGTATCCCTGGCTGATGCCAGTGTCTGTATCGGCGGCCAGACTCCTGCAGAGTCCTATCTCGATATCGACAAAATCATCAATGCCGCACTTGCGGTTGAGGCGGATGCGATCCACCCGGGTTACGGCTTTCTCTCAGAGAATGCAGCGTTCGCAACAGCCTGCGCAAATAACAACATTAAGTTTATCGGTCCATCTCCCGATGCGATTAACCTTATGGGAAATAAAGCCTCCGCCAAGGACCTCATGATCAAAGCCGGCGTGCCCTGCGTACCAGGCTACCAAGGCCCAGCCCAGGACAACGCTCAGCTGACAATCGAAGCAAAAAAAATCGGTGTACCAATTATGGTAAAAGCTGCTGCCGGCGGTGGTGGACGGGGTATGCGTCTGGTCCATAACCTCGCTGACCTTAACGCGGCATTAGACTCTGCCCGATCCGAGTCCCTTAGCGCCTTCGGCAGCGATGAACTTATACTGGAAAAAGCCATCATCGATGGCAGGCATATTGAGATACAAATTGCTGGCGACAGTCACGGCAACGTTATTCATCTCGGTGAACGAGATTGCTCCGCACAGCGACGCCATCAAAAAGTCATTGAAGAATGTCCCTCTCCATTCGTCAATGCTAGCCTCAGAGCAAGCATGGGTCTGGCTGCCGTCGATGCCGCAAAGGCAGTGCAGTACGAGGGTGTTGGCACGGTTGAATTCTTGGTGGATGAGCAACAAAAATTCTACTTCCTCGAAATGAATACGCGTTTGCAAGTTGAGCACCCAGTGACTGAACTCGTCACTGATACGGATCTGGTTGACTGGCAACTTCGAATCGCCAACGGTGAATCTCTACCATGCGATCAGGAAGAGGTTACTTTTGATGGACATGCCATTGAAGTCCGGATTTACGCAGAAGATCCGTTAAACGGTTTTATGCCTCAAACTGGAAAAATTCAATATTTTGAGCCTTACGAAAATGATGGCGTCAGAATTGATCACGGACTTCATAGTGGTTGCACCATAACGCCCTACTACGACGCCATGTTAGCCAAGTTAATTAGTTGGGGCAGAGACAGAGAAGAAGCTCGCCGCCGCCTTATTCGGGCTTTAACAAATACTAGAATTCTAGGGCTAACGACAAACAAAAGCTTTTTGATTAGCCTCCTCGAACAGCAGGAATTTATTCAAGGCGACACAACCACCGGCTTTATCAATGAGCAATTACTCAAAAAGCTCCGAAATCAGACGAACAATGAGCAACTGGCTGTTACGGCCGCATTACTGGCACAAAACGGTCTTCAGAACCAAGATCGACACGGCGGCTGGAGCAATGCTGAACCCATGCTGGTCCGAGACAAATTGCTGATTGCCGGGGTAACAAAGACCGTCTCATCGCTGGTAACGCCATCCGGCTACAAAGTAAAAGCCGAAGACGAAGATTTTCAAGTGACAATCACCAGTTGCGAATCGGGCACATTGATCTACAACTGCAATCATGTAAGTAGAGAAGCCGTGTTTTATTTGGACAATGACCAGGTCAGTGTCGACTTTGGCAGAGAAATACTCAATGCAAAGATTGTCACCTATCAGCCAGAGGCTTCCATGGATAGCGCTAGCAACGGCCAAATCCACGCATCGACGGAGGGACTAGTCGTTAACGTACTCGTTTCTGAGGGGGAAAAGGTGATCAAAGGCCAGCCACTGGTCGTTGTAGAAGCCATGAAGATGGAACATCGACATCTTGCCGACGGTGATGGCGAGGTGCTTCGACTGGCAGTCGCAATGGGTAATCAAGTAAAAAACCGGCAGCTTATGGTCGAACTGAAATTAACGGAGGGTGAAGATGAGTCAGCTTGAGACAAAACTGGAAACCAACAATGAAGCCTATCGTAACAACGTTGAGTTCATGAAGCGTTATGTTGAAAAGGTTCGAGTAGTTGAACGCAACATAAGAGCCAGCGAAGAAAGATACAGGGAACGGGCGGAAAAGAAAGGCAAACTTCTGCCACGTGAGCGGCTCGCACATTTGCTAGACCGAGGCGCACCGTTCCTAGAGTTATCTTCCATCGCTGGGTTAGGCATGAATGGCGACAAGGCAGGCGAGACGGCTGGCGGCAATCTCATCGTGGGCATCGGCTATGTAAAAGGTAGAAGAGTCCTCGCCATGGTTTGGAACTACGCAATCAAAGGTGGCACAATAACTAGTGTCACAACACGGAAGAACTTAAGGTTACAGGAAATTGCTTTTAGCACGAGATTACCCCTTGTATGTTTGAGTGAAAGTGGCGGCGGCAACCTTGCCGGAGGCGGCGATCCTGACCCGTGGGATGCTCACGGATTTCTCGATGGCGGCAGAGTCTATTGCCAACAGGCTGAGTTATCCGCAGCAGGCATACCTCAAATAACAGTTGCCCATGGTAACGCGACTGCTGGGGGGGCATATCAAGTTGCTCTTTCTGACTATGTCGTTTTAGTCCGCGACCAGACCCATCTTTTTCTAGCCGGCCCGCCTCTACTAAAAGCCGCGACAGGAGAAGAAGCTGATCATGAGACTCTGGGTGGTGCGGTAATGCACGCGACTGTATCACAAACCGGCGAATACCTCACCGAAAGTGACGAAGACGGCATTCGAGTCGCAAGAGAAATTCTGAATCAATTTCCACCTGATGCAGGTAAAAGTTTGACTCCGGATCAGCCGATCGAACAACCCTTGTATCCGGCGGAAGAACTTCGCGGTATCGTATCCGAAGACAAGCGGGTCCCCTATGACATGCGTGAAGTTATCGCGCGAGTATTCGACGGCTCAAATTTTTTCGAATTTGAACCTGCTAACGACCAACATACCGTATGTGGTCACGCCCACATTGGCGGCTGGCGCTGCGGCATCATCACCAACAACGGCCCAATCACCCCGCAAGGCGCAAAAAAAGCCAGTCAATTTCTTCAGCTTTGCGATCAAACTAACACGCCAATGATTTTCTTACAGAACACCACTGGCTTTTTGGTGGGTGTTGAAGCTGAACAAGCAGGGCAAGTCAAACACGGTTCCAAGATGATTCAAGCAGTCGCAAATTTTCGTCCGATCAAACTCACAATCATTGTTGGCAACGCATATGGTGCAGGCAATTACGCGATGTGTTCCAAATCTCTAAAACCGAAATTTGTATTCTCATGGCCAACTGCCCGACAGGCAGTGATGGGCGGCGCCCAAGCGGCTGGCGTAATGAGAGTCATCGCGGAGGATAAAGCCCGAAACACCGGCGTGGAAATACCCAGAGAACAAAAAGAAACGATGGAAAAACAGGGCGAACAACTTATCGCAAGTATGGAGCAGTCATCGGAAGCGATGTTTTGCTCATCCCGAATGATGGACGACGGCATCATTGATCCGGCTGATACGAGAGAGGTACTGATATTCTCACTGGAAACCTGCCTTGAATCGAATCACCGCGGTACGCAAGCCAATACTTTTGGTGTCGCCAGATTCTAGTCACGCCAAACTTTAACTATACGGAGCGATCGAGGCTCTTCCGAGCCGTTATCGGAGAACAAAATGAACGTAAGTGAACAAGCACTAAATGAATTCAGGCAAGAGATTTCAAACTGGTTAATAGAGAATAACCCTGGCGATCCAGGCTTTCTGTTGCCAGAGTCATTTATGGAAGTTGGTACAGATGCCCAATTTGAATACCTCAGAGCTTGGCAACGCAAGGTTTATGATGCTGGCTATCTTGGTATGGCTTGGCCGGAAGAATATGGTGGTAGAGGTAAACCTCAAGTTTTTCAAGATATCGTGTCTCAGGAAATGGCACGCCAGCGCGTGCCTTTTATGACCAATACCATCGGGCTGAACTGGGCTGGCCCACTCATTCTTCAACGCGGTAGTGAAGAAGATAAAAAGAAATATATCAAGGGCATCCTTAACGCTGACGATATCTGGTGCCAAGGCTTTTCTGAACCTGATCATGGTTCAGACCTGGGTAACGCTCAAGTTAAAGCAACAAAAGATGGCGATGACTACATCATCAATGGCTCCAAGATCTGGACCAGTTTAGGCTCCTACGCAAAATATATGATTTTGCTGGCACGAACCTCAAACGATGGCCCTAGCAAATATGCTGGGCTAAGCTTTTTTCTGGCACCTATGAAGGTCGACGGCATTGAACCTAAACCGATAAAAAAATTGACCAGCGAATTTGGGTTTTGCCAAACCTTTTTTAATGAAGCCCGTATTCCAGCAAATTGCATCATGGGCAATGAAGGAGAAGGCTGGCAGGTCGCTATGGCAACCCTGATGTTTGAACGCGGCAATGTAGGTGGCCAGGCCGGTGGACTTGCCGTGATGGATATCAATGTCAACGATGTACTAGAGCTCGCACGTCGATCTACTCGGAATGGAAAGCCAGCATTGGACGACCCTCTGATTAAAGATCAGATGGTACAATTTCTTATTGAAGCAAAGAGCAACGCTTTAATGTCAGCCAGAGCAAAGATCCCCGCTTTAAACACTGAACGTCCCAACGCTATCGCCATGTCTGGAAAATTAAGAAACACAGAGCTTAAACGGCGCTTTTGTCAATTCGCCTTGTCGCTTCAGGGCGCCAACGGCGGGCGTTTTGTATCTACCAATGCGGTCGATGGTGGCAAATGGCAGCGCATTTACTTCAATTCATTCTCTGCAACCATCGGCGGCGGTACTACCCAGGTTCAGTACAACATTGTGGGTGAGCGTGTGCTCGGCCTACCAAAGAGCTAGGAATTCACATGAGCAATATAATCAAATTTACAGCAGAACAAAGCATGTTGCTGGACACGGCCATGGATTTTTGCGAGAAGAACTCCCCCATCAATCTCGTGCGTAGCCGAATCGAGGAAGATCAAAGCTTGCCCTCGGATCTCTGGCTCGCGATGGTAGAGCTTGGTTGGACAGGCATCACTATCCCTGAGTCGTATGGCGGACTTGGGCTGGGGTTCAGCGATCTAGTACCCGTCGTTGAAGCAATGGGCCGAAACCTGATGTCAACGCCACTTGTCTGGAGCGCAATGACTGCAAACACTTTAGTAAAAGCCGGTAGTGATAAACAAAAATCCCACTGGCTGCCAAAACTAGCTGCGGGGACCATAGGAACAATGGCGCTTGTCGAAACCGACGGTAGTTGGGTGCTAACGGAGCCAACGGCGAAAGGAGTGATTGAAGGTGAATCAATTCTTCTTTCTGGCACAAAGTGCTTCGTTCATGACGCGTCAATTAGTGAGGTGATGATTGTCTCTGTCCAGATCAAAGGTGAAGCGAGACTAGTACTCGTCGAAACATCATCATTTCCTGCGACAGCACTGGTTCGTGAAGTGGTTATCGATGAAACCAGACGTTGCTATCAACTCGTGCTCGACGGTATCGAAATACCCGCCGAACAGTTGTTACCGAAAACCTGTTTCGACGAAATTGAGCAAGCAGCAATTTTGCTCCTGTCGGCGGAGATGGCCGGCGGTCACGCTAGCACGCTAAACTTAATCATCGACTATCTGAAAACACGCAAGCAATTCGACCGATTTATCGGCAGCTATCAAGCACTTAAACATCCCACCGTAGATGTTTTGCTCGGGCTTGAAGCAAGCAGGTCACATCTTTATCACGCCGCAACGATGCTCGATAATGGCAAAGATGAAGAAAAGGATGTCGCGCTTAGAATGTTGAAAGCTGTCGCAAGCGAAGGTTTCGCTTTTGCTGGTGACAGGGCTATCCAATTTCATGGCGGCTTTGGATTTACCTACGAATGTGATGCACAACTGTTTCTACGTCGCGCCCTTTGGTGCCAACATCAATTTGGTGACGAAACTCATCACCGCACCTGTCTTGCCTCACTGTTATTAGATGGATAATCTCAATCGGCACTGGACAGTTTAACCATAACTCAGAGTGAGAAACTTAGTGATCGATCACATTACTTTCGGCGTCAGCAACTTCGCACTAGCCACAGAATTTTACGATAAAATATTTGCACCTCTAAAGTTGGAACGCTTGGTGAATATCACAGCATCTACTGAAGATGGCACTGAAGTCGCAGGGTACGGTGATACACGCCCCTGGTTTTGGATAGCGGCGACCAACCCAACTCAGGGAAAACCACACGCGGCAATAAACGTCGAGACCAGAAGCCTGGTCGATCATTTTCACACAGCAGCCTTATAAGCAGGTGGTACGGACACTGGTAGCCCTGGTCTACGCCCCCACTATCACCCGAACTATTATGGCGCTTTTATTCAGGATCTAGATGGCCACAATATCGAAGCTGTTTGCCACATCCCTGAATAATAGACAGCCCTTAATAATAAATTGACCAGGAACAGTTGTTCACAATGTCAGGAAAGTCATTTTGGCTTATGATGGCGACCCATAGACCTTAATGGAGCAAACATGACCACTTGGCTGAAGATAGATACGTTTAAACACGGATATCTTGTCCTGTGGATCGCGCTGACATTACCCGCTCCAACTCTAGCCGCAACAGAAGTTGGTCCATTTCAATCTCAAGAAGATGCAGCCTTTTTTTCGAGTCAGCTTGAAGCACCCTCCCAGACATTAGAGCGCGTGGATCATCTACCCACAGAATACATTATCGTTTCGGAGGTGCTTGGCCCAGAACTGGGCAAAAACTTACTCGAAGACTTAGCGCGCAAAGGTATAGACGATGTTGTCTACGTTCGCACTGGCGATTTCGGCGGCAGGGTGTCCGCAGGAATCTATTTACGACGAGGTCCGAGCGCCGAAAGACGAACACGAATGCTTAGAGATGAGGGGTTTCGTTTTGAACCTTTATTCTGGAAATCGAAGGACGTTAGCCA
Source organism: Candidatus Azotimanducaceae bacterium (assembly GCA_047629195.1). Lineage (GTDB taxonomy): Bacteria > Pseudomonadota > Gammaproteobacteria > Pseudomonadales > Azotimanducaceae > UBA4582. The sequence continues at coordinate 79,522 of JBLHWY010000003.1, read as the reverse complement.
ATACTGGGTCTCAAGCGAAAGTACTCTCTCGAGAAAACTTCTAGCATCAGCGAAGCAAACCTTCGGCTACGAGCTTACCTTTTCACAACTAATTGATGACAGGGAGACTGAGGCAGGCTCATCTGCGATAGTAGAAAAATTAACTGCGACTCAGATAAAAGATGAAATAGAAAATACCGGAAGTACGGAAAGTACGGAATTCCCCGATAGCGAAGCAGCAGAAGTTTCCGAACCGCTTTTCAACCCTATTGCCAAGAACGAACCGCGCAGCCAATTAGACAATCAAGAGAACGCTTCAGCAAACGCGACGCTCAATGCAACTGAAACAGAAACTAGCGTCGGTATTATTACAGAAGTTAAAGTCCTCGCTGAAAAACCATCGCCAGCAATATCACCCTCATCCTCCGAGCAATCGCCCAAGTCCCAGCCATGGCTCTTTTACATTGGGATACTATTATCCGCAGGCATTTTGATCGGAATAATTTCATTCTTTGTTAGCCGTGCTAAGCGCACATCACCAGCGCTGCCAGCGACCCAAGCGCCTATAGAGGAAAAGAAAACGGTTATCGCTGACTTAGCCATCATAGAAAATGACAGACCAGCAGAGCCAAATATAGGAACCCCACATGCTGATCCGCCCTTATTTGAAGGAGAATCAGAATTAGACAAAACCGAAACTGAAGCCGATACAAGCAGATTGAAAGGTAAAGACGCCCTAGACCTGATTAGTGACCAGGTCGTACTAGCCCAGAACAAAACGGGTGCCACCAACTATGTAAGTTTTGATCTGGCTGCATTGTTGCTGACTGCAGTCAATGAAGCTCGTAGTCTCCATCATATAAGCCCAATCAAATACAGACCCACCTCCTCACTACCATCAGTGTTCGGTGACGCTCAGGCTATTCAGCGAATGCTAAGTATTATTATCCAACAGTCAGTAAACCTTGATGATGCTGCACATATCCTCATCCAAGCCGGCTATCAAGAAGGCCGCTTAACAATATCCTGTTTAAACGAGTCAGCCCTGCTGAATGAAACGGAATTACAACAACTCATTCAAGTTGATTCTACGGTCGGCTTAAGACGCAGGACAGCCGAAATACTAGCAAAGGGGATGCAGGGTCAAATTACATTCGCTAGCAAATTTGGTACTGGTACAAACATCACTCTGTCGGTTGGACTACCGCTAGCTCAAAACCATGTCACGCTAAAAGAAAGTGAGATTAGAGGGATTGCTGAGTCGCGGATGCGGTTGATCAAGAGCCGCAAGGTCACGGTACCTGCAGCAAATGCTGGTCTTGACGCACTTGAAGCAATGCTGTCCCATTCAACAACTGGACCAGTGCTCGAATTGAATAAAACGGAGACAATAACAAGCGCAATTACGGCAATGAGCCAGCAATTGAAGGCTATTGAGCTAGCCGAACAACAAGCGGTCATGATTCTGGAAACGGTACTGAAGTTAACTCACCAAAATCACAAAAATGCCGATGAAACAGCGAAAATACAATTAGTAAAAGTGACACAAATAGCCGCTGAACTTAATCATGCGAAACCAGAAGAACAATCTGAGCCTACACCTAGAGCATTTCCACCTTACGGCTCAACAGACAGCAGCCGCGAATTTTTTACTCAATTAAAAACTCAGATAGAAGAAATCGAAACTGCTAGGGCACAAGGTGACCTTCAGGCCTTAAGTAGAGTCGCACGTTGGACTGCAAAATATGCAGATGGGCTCGGCATGACTTTGGTAGCAACGCAATTTCGAACGATCGGTGAAACAATTAGCAAAGGCGACGAGCTAAGGATGCTCGAAGCTCTTACAACGATTCATATGGGATTAGCGCGACTTAATACCGAGGGGATAGTAGTCAGCAAGCTTGCGTAGGCTTATTTAGCTAAACGAATACATTTAGCCACCAACAATTCGCGGCAGTAAAAAAACCTCAGAACCTTCGGGAATAGGTGTCTCCCAGCTATCACGATAAATCGTGCCATCAATCGCGACCGCAATACCCTCTTCCAGATGATTCTCTAGCTTGGGGTATCTATCAATTAGGCGTGTCAGGAGTTCACGAATGGTCTTCGCCTCAATTTCGATTGAGGCGAGACCATCAACTGCATCTCTGACTGACCCTGACAGGGAGACTTCCATTTTACATTTCCTATACAGAGCCCATATTTAGGCTCCAGCTTCATCCAGTGCTTTCAAGATTCTTGGAGGTGACATGGGCACCTCGTACATCCTGACACCAACGGCATTGGAAACAGCATTTCCAATAGCGCCTAGCGGCGGCACAATTGAAGTTTCACCTACACCTCGTATCCCATAAGGGTGACTTGGATTAGGAATCTCCAGGATCATGGTATCAATAGAAGGCAAGTCAGAGCATACAGGTATTCTGTAGTCTAGGAATCCAGCATTCTGCAGGCAACCATCCTCACCATAGATGTACTCTTCGTTGAGCGCCCAGCCAATCCCCTGCGCAGCTGCGCCCTGGAATTGTCCTTCTACATAGTCAGGATTAATTGCCTTGCCGGCATCCTGAACAACCGTATAACGAAGAATCTGCGTCTTGCCAGTCTCTGGGTCAACTTCTACATCGACAATGTGCGATGCAAAAGAAACGCCAGCACCGTCAGCAGTCGCTTCATGGTGCCCAGCAATTGGACCGCCGGTGTTACCTGCTTTCTTGGCGATATCTTTCAAGCTCAGAGGTGGCAAATTGTCGTGTTCATTACCGACAGCTTTGGCAGATCCGTCTTCCCAAGTCACTGCATCAACAGGAATTTGCCACATTTTTGCAGCACGCTCTCTCAACACTTCGATGGACTTTCGCGCCGCGAAGATTGCCGCCATACCAGATGAAAAAGTACCACGGCTTCCCTCGGTCGTATCATTGTGTCCAAGCGAAGAAGTGTCGCCAATGTTCACCTTAACGTCTTCGTGTGAGATACCCAGTTCTTCCGCTGCAATCATTGCCAGCGACGACCGAGCACCACCGACATCAATCGTACCCACTGTCAGATTCACCGTGCCATCAGCACCAATATTCAAGTCACAACACGTTTGTCCACCGATGTTGAACCAAAAGCCACAAGCAACTCCGCGACCTTGATTTTTACCCAGTTTCGCTCGCATGTGAGGATGGTCACGCACTGCTTCAAGCGTTGGCTGGATACCGATGGGGCCCCAGACAGGACCGTAAGGTGCAAGAGTCCCTTCTTTCGCAACGTTTTTAAGGCGGAGTTCAACAGGGTCGATTTTAAGCTCTTTCGCTAACTGATCAATCGTGCTTTCAACACCAAAAGCCATCATTGGCGCAGAAGGCGCACGATAAGCAGCCACCTTAGGGCGATTACACAGAACATTCACGCCAATCGCTTTATTGTTAGGAATGTTATAGCAAGCAAAAGCTGTCATTCCGCCAAGCGTGCCCCACATTCCCGGGAAAGCGCCATTCATGTATCGACATTCAGCCCGGGCGGCAACAATGGTGCCGTCGCTCTTAGCGCCAATCTTGATTTCCATCGAAGTCGAACAGGTTGGACCTGAGGCTTTGAAGACCTCGTCACGGCTCATCACCATTTTCACAGGTCGATTCGCTTTGCGAGATAGCGCCAGTGCAATCGGTTCCATCCAGACGTGAGTCTTACCACCAAAGCCGCCGCCAATTTCTGAGGACGTCACTTTCAACTTGGCAATATCCATACCCAGTAACTGAGCGCAGTTATTACGGTATGAAAAATGTCCCTGGGTTGTGACCCAAAGCTCACCAGTACCGTCAGGGCTAACACTCGCTAGACACGCATGAGGCTCAATATAGCCCTGGTGAGTCTGACCCGTCTTGTAACTACGTTCTACAATAACGTCAGCCTCAGCAAAACCTTTATCGATATCGCCATGTCCAAATTCACCCTTGTTAATAAAATTACCGGGCCGACCTTCCTGGGCATATCGTGGCTGAACGACTGGCGCATCTTCTAACAGCGCTTCATCAACATCTGTAACATGAGGTAATTTCTCATAGGTCACTTTAATCAGTTTCAGCGCTTTCTTTGCTGTAGCTTTGTCAATTGCGGCAACACCTGCAACAGCATGCCCGTCGTACAGCGCACGATCTCGCGCCATACAATTCTCAAGTATATCGAACAGTCCTGTATTACCACCGGTCAAATCGGGTAGGTCGGCTGCGGTTATAATTGCTTTCACGCCAGGCAGTTTTTCTGCTTTAGAAGTGTCAATTTTCTTAATTCGCGCATGCGCATAGGGCGATCGCAGCATCAAAGCAACGAGCTGCCCAGGAGCATTCAAATCTGCACCGTATCTAGCGCGACCTGTCACCTTATCCATTCCGTCAGGTCTTTTCGCCCTGGTGCCGACAACCTTGAAATCCTGTCCTGTATATTTTGGATCACTCATAGTCAATACCTCCTACTTTTTCTTTTTGTTCTGCTTACGCAGATCTTTTGCGGCGGCTTGAACAGCCTTTACGATCTTGTCATAACCTGTACATCGACAAAGATTACCCGCTAGCGCGTACCGTATTTCTGTTTCAGTGGGTTCAAGGTTCTCGTCCAACAACGCTTTCGCTGCAATGAGAAAACCAGGTGTGCATATCCCGCACTGAAGCGCAGCATTATCGATAAACTGCCTTTGCAGCGGATGCAATTTCTCGCCATCTGCCATGCCTTCAATCGTCGTGATCTCTCTACCCTCTGCTTCAGCCCCAAGCACGAGACATGAGCAGACGAGCTGACCATCCAACGTAATGCTACAAGCACCACAGTCACCGGTGCCACAGCCTTCTTTAACACCCATCAGTCCAACGCGGTCACGAAGTACATCAAGCAAAGATTCATCCGCTGGACAAACATACTCAACTGGATCGCTATTAATTGTCGTTGTTACGTGTACACCTGCCATCACTTACCTCCTGCTCTTTCATAGGCGATTTTTGCTGCTCGCTTGGCAAGTACACCTGCCACGCGCTGTCGATACTCAATGGTGCCGCGCTTATCATCTATCGGATTACAAGCCGCAGAACAAGCCGCTGCTAATGCATCTAAAGCATCGTCATCAAGTTTGGTACCAATAATAGCCTTTGCTGCTTCTTTTACTAACAGCGGCGTTGGAGCAACCGCACCAAGTGAAACTCTAGCAGAATCAACCACCCCTCTTTTAAGAGTCAGACTGATCGCTACACCAACAACGGCAATATCCATTTCAGTTCTTGGTATAAACCGAAGATACGCATCACCTGAATTCTTTGCCGGCACAGGCAGCGTTATGGATTCAAGAATCTCGCCCTTCTCGAGACACGTTCGCCCCGGGCTTAGCACGACTTTCTCTACCGCTACAGTGCGCTTTTTCTTACCCACGATCACTGCTTTCGCTCCCGCCGCTATCAATGCTGGCACGCTGTCAGCTGCGGGCGATGCATTACAAAGATTGCCAGCCATAGTGCAACGACCCTGGATCTGATCCGAACCAATAAGGTTCGCCGCTTCAACAACGCCTGGCCACGCTTTGACCAACGCCTTGTTCTTAGCCAATGCAGAACCGGATACAGCTGAGCCGATTTTAAAACCCGTCGCGGACTTAGTGATTTCACTCATGGCAGGAATGCGCTTGATATCGACCATCAAGTCCGGCTCAATCATATCCATTCGTAAACGCACTAGCAGATCTGTACCACCAGCGAGGACATAGGCCTGACCTTTTTCCTTCGAAAGGAGGGCGACCGCCTCTTTGGTGGTCGTCGGTGATTCGTATCTCATACAACCCTCTATTTATTATTGATGTTGAAACTAGAGTGTATCGCTTGTAGACCAGAAGCAAAACAGATAACTAGCAGATAACCAGCAGATAGGAAAAAAAGTGACGTTGGATGTAGACTGGCAAACATGACTGTTTTATTAAAGAAACCTAAAGAGAGATAAATAATGGAAATTCTAGGTAGTAAGGCAATATTCGTAGGTGGTGCATCTGGCATGTGTCGAGCAACAGCTGAACGTTTCAAGAGTCGCGGCGGAGAGATTGCAATTCTCGATTTGCCCTCCTCTAATGGCGCAGAAGTAGCAGCCTCACTAGGCGCCCAGTTCTACCCTTGCGATGTCACAGATTACGTCACCGTAGATCAGATGATCGCCGATGCAGTCGGCCATATGGGCGGACTCCATTTCGTCCTAAATACTGCTGGTGGCGGCAATAGGGCGGTTGGCGGATCGGCACAACGCACCGTGAAAAAGGATGGTACACGGCATCCCACGGACGTATTTGCTAGAGTTCTCGAGCTTAACCTGGTGGCATCTTTTAATATTAATACCGCTGCTGCACATCATATGTCCAGTAACGATGCGAATGAAGACGGCGAACGCGGCGTACTTATAAACACTTCATCTATCGCAGCATTTGAAGGCCAAATTGGCCAAGTTGCTTATAGCGCTGCAAAAGGTGGTATTTCAGCCATGACCCTGACAATGGCCAGAGACCTCGGCAACATGGGCATACGCTGCATGACAATTGCTCCAAGTTTATTCGCAACAGGTCTTACCGCTGGAATCGCGGTCGAAAGCTCCGACAACATGACAAAAGATGCTGCGTTTCCGCATCGAATGGGTAAACCAGAAGAATTTGCCACGATGGCAATTGCTATCTTCGAATGTGCAATGATGAATGGATCGACAATACGAGTAGATGCAGGTCAACGATTCGCGCCACGGTAGCCCTAATGAATAAGTCATCTTTGCTAGAACGACGTAACAAGATCCTTGGAAACGCGACGCTTTTCTATAGCGCGCCGGTACATATTGTAAGAGGCGATGGCGCTTGGCTATACGACGAAAACGGTAAAAAATACCTGGACATGTATAACAATGTTCCCTGTGTCGGGCATGCCAATTCGCGCGTTGCCCAAGCACTATTCGAGCAAGCAAACACACTCAATGTGCACAGTCGCTACCTCCATGAATCGATTCTTCAATATGGTGAACGTTTGGTCGGGCACCACCACGCTGGCATTCAAAAGGTCGTTTTCAGCTGCACAGGGACTGAGGCAAATGAAGTTGCGCTAATGATGGCGCGGCTTTTTACGGGAGGGCGCGGCATCATTTGTTCGAACGCGGCATACCATGGCAACAGTGCAGAGGTGAGAAAACTCAGTCATCTTGAAGTTTATCGAGATCCAACAGCGGAAATCAGAAGCATTCCTTTTCCCCAGACATACCGGCCAATTGAAGGAGACGATAGTGTCGATTTAGCTGATCGATATATTGCGGAGCTCGCAAAGACAATTGACAGCTTCAAAGAGGATGGCATCCCATTTGCCGGACTATTGCTCTGTTCTCTACTGGCAAATGAAGGTCTTCCTGACATACCCGATAATTTTATGGCTCGTGCAGCTGACCTGGTACACGCAGCCGGGGGGGTATTTATTGCCGATGAAGTACAGGCTGGTGTGTGTAGGTCAGGAGAATGGTGGGGCTATGAAAAGATGGGGTTTGTACCCGATATCGTTTCAATGGGTAAACCGTTGGGTAACGGCATGCCGATAGCTGCAACCGCGGCATCCGCTGAGATTGTGGATCAGTTCAGGCAACAAACTCGTTACTTCAATACCTTTGCATCTAGCCCATTGCAGGCTGCTGCCGGCAATACAGTGCTCGACATATTGGAACAAGATAATCTGAAGCAAAACGCTCGAGAAGTCGGCGCCTATATGACGGAACACATCAAATCGATTGCAGCAAATTACGATTTCATGGGTGATATCAGAGACCAGGGTTTGTTTATCGGTATCGAATGGGTCTCTAATAAAACGACAAAAGCTGCAGATCCAAAGGCCGCAAAACATATGGCCGACCTTCTTATGCAAAAAGGCGTGCTTGTCAGCAATGCCGGCCAACAGGGGAATGTCTTGAAAATTCGCCCACCCTTAGTTTTTAACAAATCCGATGCTGATTACTTCCTAAACATATTTACAGATGTCCTAAAGGAAAATAAGTCGACGTCGTTTCCCCAATGACAACAACTTCAGCAAAAGACCTTTCGAGACTTGCAAAAATTGCCGGTATTAAGGCATTAGATGCCTGGAACCTTAAGGCAGATAAAGTCGAGCTGATATCCCAAAGTGAAAACCTGGTCTATCAGGTCGATACGTTAGAAGGTCAGCGATTTGCTCTTCGTGTTCACAGACCCGGATATCACAGCATTCAAGCATTAGAATCCGAGCAAACTTGGACCTCTGCGCTAAACAAAGCTGGAATTCTTGTACCTATTGGTCAACCTAAACCAGATGGGTCTTACTATCAGCCAGTCCCAGTTTTGAACAGTGAAGATATCAGACAGATTGGGCTCGTGGCCTGGCTAGACGGACAATCTTTACATGAGCTTGTCGATCAACAACAATCTAAACAACAGCCTGAACAGGCTGGCTCTCAGCTTCTGTTTGACTATATTAACAAAACCGGCACCATCGCCGGGTTAATCCACAATCAATCTAGCAATTGGCAAATCCCAACAAATTTCATCCGTCATCATCTCGATGCCGAAGGTTTCATGGGCGACTCACCTTTTTGGGGACCTTTTTGGGCGCTACCCGAGCTTTCAGCAGAACAAACAACACTGTTTTCCCATGTTAAGCAGGCGCTGTATGCGTACCTCGATCGATTGGAAAAAAATCAAGATAACTACAGCTTGATCCATGCGGACCTGCATGGTGGAAATTTGCTAGTGTCAGCACAAGACATCACCGTGATAGATTTTGACGATGCGGGTTTTGGTTGGCATCCTTATGAACTAGCAGTTGCATTGTTTAATTTTCAGGATCACCCTGATTTTAGCCACATCTATCATCAGCTGATTGCTGGTTATCTGCAGGTTCGCAGCCTCGAACAGAATCAATTAGATCAAATCCCCGTTTTTTTACTCATTCGAGCTCTCGCCGCAATCGGATGGTGCCACCATCGCAGGGAAATCGATCAAACAGAATACTTGGCATCATTAATACAAACAGCAACGGTAAAGAGCCAACAGTTTCTTACCGACCAACTCGTCAGCAATTTCAATCAATCTTTATGATTTTAGACATCCTTAGACCGCTAATGAGTGCCTTTCTGCCTATTGCAGTCATGACATAGGTCATTGCCTTTTATTCGTTCAAAAATGGTTTCATCGGTATAAACGATGAAAAGAAAAACTAATGGGACATTGTCGGTGCAAAACCGAGTAAAAAAACAAAGAGAAAAGATAGGCCTGCCAACAACTACTTACACCGCAAGTGGGTCAACTTTGGCGGTGGCTTTTATGGCCTCATAGCCCTAATGACTTTTTTTGCAATCGAGATCCAAGAGGTCATTAACTTCATTGCCAGCATCGAAGGTTTCCACACCATCACGAACCTCATGAGTTTTGCGAGTTTGATCAAACTTTTTGTGGCTTCATTCATGAATTTTGTCGCGGCAATTATCTGGTTTACCTATTGGCCAGGCCAAATTGATATGAGTAACGGCTGGGTTTGGTTGGGCATGAGCTATGCGGGTTATCATTTCGGTCGCAGCTTTGTTGAAAAACAACTTCTCGGCGCAACATTAGACTAGATTCGCTCTGAACTCTACTCAAGCACTACTCAAGCCCTGCTATGAACCCAGCTTACGCTTCATAGTGAATTCAGGAACCTGTCACCACCGCGCAGACCCGCAGTGTAAGTCTACGTTCAAAATATGTAACTGTATGTAACTGATTGTTGGCACTCCGCATTTAGGGCACTATCCCTACTTGCGTGACAACAAATGTCACCTACATTAAAAACCCACGGGGAAAACACTAAGGTCTATGAGCAAATATACATTAACGGTAAATGGCGAGCGTCAGGTGGTGGATGTTAGTCCAGAAATGCCACTTTTGTGGGTCCTGCGTGACAAACTTAAATTGACAGGAACAAAATTTGGCTGTGGCATTGCACAATGCGGTGCTTGTACTGTTCACCTGGATGGCGATCCCGTGCGATCGTGCGTACTGCCAATATCCGCAGTAGCCGGCGCTGTGACAACAATTGAGGGTCTGGCTGACGGCGGCAATCTTCATCCGCTACAAACCGCTTGGATCGATCATGACGTCCCCCAATGTGGCTACTGCCAGGCGGGACAAATCATGAGCGCCGCTGCTTTACTATCAGCCAATAGTAAACCGAGTGATGCTGACATTGATGAAGCCCTAGCTGGCAACTACTGTCGCTGCGGCACTTATATCAGAATCAGACAGGCAGTCCATTCCGCGGCGTCCTACTACTCTGCTGACAAGAGCGCTGCTGCACCGACCGGTGTAGATAAGACTGGAGGTGCTACCTAATGACGATTGAACTAATAAATCGCCGCAACTTCCTAAAGGCTTCTGCCCTTGCCGGCGGCGGACTGATGCTGGAACTTAACCTCGCATCATTCGCAAATGCACAGGAGTTGGGTACTCTCGTTGGCTCAAAAGAACTCAACGTTTTCGTGCAAATAGCCTCAGATGGTAAAATCACCATTTACTCAGCGACACCAGAAATGGGTCAGGGCGTAAAAACAGCGCTACCGATGATTATTGCTGAGGAAATGGGTGCTAAGTGGGAAGATGTACAAGTACTTGACGCCACCCTTGATGCGGACAAATTCGGTATGCAGGGCGCCGGCGGCTCAACCTCCATTCCCAGAAACTTCGATACGATGCGCAAAATGGGCGCATCTGCTCGAGAAATGCTGATCGGTGCAGCATCGGAATCGATGGAGGTTGAAAGGAAAGATCTAGAGGCACGTGATAGTAAAGTCGTCCACGTATCCGGTCAAAGCCTGACGTTTGGTCAATTAGCAGCACTTGCTGTCAAACAGCCGATCCCTGACCCTGAAACCCTCTCATTCAAAGACCCCCGTTCATACACCATTATCGGCACTACTGTCGGCGGGGTCGATAACCTTGTTATCGCCACAGGTCAATCTCAGTTTGGTATCGATGTTGATGTCCCTGACATGAAATACGCCTCCTACACACGAGGCCCGAGAATCGGCGGCGTTGCAATCAGCTTCAACGAATCAGAAATTAAGAAGCTACCCGGTATTACCCATGCTTTTATTCTTGAACCTGACGAGAAAGCGGGCATTGCCACCATGGGTTTTCTGAAAGGTTTGGCCGTGCTACGCGGCGGAGTTGCTATTATCGGCGAGGATACCTGGTCAGTTTTCAACGCGAAACAAAAACTCAATGTAAAATGGGACGAGTCATCAGTTTCCCATGACGATTGGTCTGAGATGGTAGAACAAGCTCAGAAGATCGCGGGCCAAGGAGGCGGCAAAGTTAGCCTTGAAGGACCGGGAGTCGACGCTGCGCTAGCGGACAAAAACAATCAGGCAATCGAGGCGTTCTATCAGTTTCCTTACGTTGCACACGTCTGCATGGAGCCAATGAACTGTACTGCCGACTTCAGAAAGGGTCGCAACGGCAAACCTGACACAATGGAACTGTGGATTCCGAGCCAATTTCCAGGTCAGGTCAAAGAGATTGCAGCAAACATGCTTGGGGTTAAACAGGAGAACGTCAAGGTCAACCCAACTAGAATGGGCGGCGGCTTTGGTCGGCGCGCAGTTCACGACTTTGCCTCTGAAGCAATGGCGATATCGCACCATGCCGGCGTACCAGTGAAGCTAACCTGGACAAGAACCGATGATATTCACAATGATTTCTTTCGCGTCGGCGGCTTCCAAAACATGAAAGCAGCCGTTGATTCAAAAGGCAAACTTGCCGCCTGGGATCAACATTATATTGGTTTTGCCAACAATGAGAAGCCAGTAATTGGTTCCGGCTTACGCGGTAACGAATTCTCAATGGTTGCACTCGAAAACGCTCGGGTGACTCAGTCAATGATGCCAGTACAAACGCCCTGCGGCGCATGGCGAGCCCCTGGTTCGAATACCAACGCATTCGTTGAACAAAGCTTTCTGCATGAGATGGCAGTGCTCGCAGATCGCGATCACGTAGAGTTTCTGTTGGAATTAATGGGATCGCGGCGATGGATAAAAGAAGGTGACGTTAATTCACTTAATACTGGTCGTGCCATTGATGTGATTAAGCTTGCGGCTGCAAAATCTGGCTGGGGTAAATCCATGCCCAAAGGAACGGCGTTAGGATTGTCATTTTACTTTTGCCACGCAGCGCATGTGGCAGAAGTGGCAGAAGTCACGGTAGACGCCAATCGAAACTTCCGCGTCAACAAGGTGACCGTTGCTGTCGACGTGGGTCCTATTATCAACATGAGTGGTGCCACTAGCCAAGTTCAGGGCTCCGTGATTGATGGCCTTAGCACGATGGCAATGCAGCAAATCACGATGAAGGATGGCATTATCCAACAGGATAATTTCGATAGCTATAAAGTGATGCGAATTGGTCAAACGCCCGAAGTAGACGTTCATTTTATTCAAAGTGACAACCGCCCAACGGGTTTAGGCGAACCCGCATTACCTCCGCTAGCACCCGCGATTACTAATGCAATATTTACTGCAACAGGGACTCGAATTCGCTCAATGCCATTGAGCGAGCAAGGGTTTATGCTGATTTAGAAGCTAACCGAGAGGAACACAATGAAATTTTCAATCCCAGCAGCACAGGCACCCCTGGAAATATGTTGGGATAACATTGGCGTTCCTCACGTTTTCGCCAAATCAGTCGAAGATGCTTATCGAGGTATGGGCTATGCCTGTGCGAGCGAACGGCTTTGGCAATTACACCTCAGCAATCTCTATGCAACTGGCACCGCAGCCAGCGTAATGGGTGAGAAACATGTCGCCCAGGATTTGATGCACAAAGCTTTTAACGTTGCCGCTGTCGAGCTGCCAGAGTCACCGGGCGACTATATTGTCGATGCTTACCTTCAGGGCGTAAATGCCTATGTTGATTCCCTTGACGAAGTACCACCGGAATTTCAAAAAGCAGGCACGCAACCCAGACATTACACCCGCCATGATGTTGCGTCGCGGTATCGTTTTACCGGCTGGTTCCAGCACAAGACATGGCTAGAGAAGATTTACCTCGCCAAACTCATGGCCGAACATGGCGTTGAATATTTTCGCAACAATGTTCTACGATTCTCAGAAGAAGACGCAAGATGCGTGGAACTACTGAAAGACGAAATATTAGATATTGATCTTAATGTGGCAAAACTATTGTTTCCGAATGAAACGCGATTAAGCGGCAGTAACAATTGGGCGGTATCAGGTGAACTATCTGCATCAGGCTTGCCAATGCTAGCCACCGACCCACACCAACCCCACAGTATTCCAAATACATTTTTTTATTCACATTTGAGCACGCCGGATTGGGATGCCTTTGGCGCAAGCTTCCCCGGTGTGCCTTATTTCATGATGGGCCACAACCGAGACGTCTGCTGGGGTTTAACGACCGGGTTTATCGATACTTATGATGTGTTTGTTGAACGTAAACCGGCCACGAAAAGCAAAAATTACACAGTAGACGTTGCCAACCAAACAGCTCGAACATTTTCAATAACCGAATCTACCCACGGTCCAATTCTCGAATCAATCACTGATGCACTCGGCATCACTGATTCAAACGAACCAAAGAGCACGACGTCTCTTGATTGGGTGATGCGAGATTTACCCTCATCTGCGGGTGTCTTGGCGCTCATGCCGCTCGCGAAAAACTGCAAAGAGTTAGGCGAAGCGTTGTTTGAAAACGATGTTTGCCCGCTGGTGAATAACATCATATGTGTCGATAGGCACAATGATATGCACCGGTATATTGCGACAACAATACGCACTCGCCCGTCACTTGGCAAAGAACCTGGCGTCACGGGTATGGTTCCACTGCCTGGAGATGATGCCAGATATCACTTTGAGTTAAGCAAAGCTTCAGAACTGCTGGTTCAAGTTAACCCCTCCGAGGGATACACCCTGACGGCTAATAACGACACCATGGGTCAATCTGGCCAGTATCCAATCCACAACTTTCCGACTCATGATACCAGAGCCAGAAGAATTGAGGCGCTGCTTCAAGAAAAATTGCAGCCCGGGCAAACGTCAAAATTCACTACCGATTATTTCACCGCAATGCAACTCGACTTGGTCGATTTCAGGGCGAACGAACTAGTCCCAGATATTCTCCAAACTTTAGAAAATCAACAAAACATCCTGTTGAAGAGCTATCAACCAGCCAACGAAAAATTAGTGTTAGCGCGGAATCTGTTATCGGACTGGGACTTCAAAGCAAGCCTCGATTCCAAAGCCGCCTGTATATTTTATCCCTTGCTGGAAAAGCGCTCACACCTTCGATTTATGAAGACTGTTCTGGGGAAAAACCCCCTGTTGAGTACACTTGCTAGTGTCGCGCCATCACTAAACCGTTTTTCGATTCAGGACTTTATGTTTGAAGGTTCGCCCTGGCTCCAACACAGGAATACCTTGGACGAAATAATCTGTGAAGATGTTATTGAGATAGTGAATCGGCTGCAATCCAGCTATGGCGACGACTGGTCATGGGGCAAGATCCACCAAATCAGATTTGGTCACTCGTTAAGAAAGCATGCACCTTGGAAACATATGGAGGTCGGGCTGGACCCTATCGGCGGCAGTCCAACGACACTTGCCATGACAATGCACAATCCACCGCAGAAAGGCACCATCGAGCAAGAGGTATACCATGGCCCTGCATTCCGTTGGGTAGTCGATATGGCAGACCCGATGCGCTTTAAATTTGTCATCGCAGGTGGTAATAGCGGCCGACCTGACAGTGAAAACATCTCCGATCATTACGAAGCGTGGCTACATGGTCGTTTCTATGACATGTCGTTGATAAAAGCAGAAATTGATGTGGCCAGACGATATCAATACGAATTATAGAAAATTCGGCATGTAGACATCCACAAAGTTCAATGTAGGAAACACCTCATCCAGCCCAGAAGAGAGAAAGATACGATGGAACGCAATATGCATAAAACACGGCGGACTATCTGTGCTCTCATGGTTTTAATTTTCCTGACGGGATGCGATACACAACCGGAACAAACTGACACGCAAACAGCAGCGCTACCGAATATCCTACTTATCGTCGCCGACGATCTCGGATATACGGATATGGGCGCCTTTGGCGGTGAAATTAAGACGCCTAACCTAGATAAACTCGCGAATAGCGGCTTGCGCCTAACCAACTTTCACACCGGACCGAGCTGCGCGCCAACGCGAGCCATGCTGTTAACAGGCACAGATAATCATCTAGCCGGGATGGGTTCACAGGGCGGTATTCACACTGAGGAACAAAAACAGAGTCAGGCCTACCAAAACCGAATACTGGCAGGAGTGCCAACAATAGCCGAGCACTTGTCGGAACTGGGTTATCGCACGATGGCCTCTGCCAAATGGCATGTCGGCCACGAACCTGACGCACTGGCGAATGCACGAGGCTTTGACAATAGTTTTGTCCTAATCCAAGGCGGTGGCGGCCACTTCGATGACACACCCCTTTTCGAGTCGCACAAGAAAGCTCGATGGTTAGAAGATGACCTACCTGCAGCGCTACCGGATGATTTTTATTCGTCCGACTACATGACGGACAAAGTACTTTCTTATATTGACGCAACGCCCGAGGGCCAGCCTTTTTTTGCCTACCTTGGCTATACAGCCCCGCATTGGCCGCTACAAGCGCCTACTGCTTCCATCGAGAAATATCGTGAACAATACAAAGACGGCTGGGATGCACTTCGAAGAAAACGAATGCTCGGAGCGAAGCAGGCCGGTGTTGTACCAGCAGATGCGGCAGCTGTCGATTTCGAGGCCGGCATGAAGCCCTGGAATACCTTGAGTGAAGCGGAGAAGCAAACAGCTCAAGCCAAAATGGAAACATACGCCGCGATGGTTGATCGCATGGATGAGAATATTGGTCGTGTGATTTCAGAGCTTAACAGGAGCGGCAAGCTGGAAAACACACTCATTGTTTTTCTTTCTGACAATGGCGCAGAAGGCCACGAAATGGAAAACTATTCAACTAATCCGCAGTGGATCCCAGCTAACTTTGATAATTCCGTTCCGTCAATCGGTACTCGGAACTCCTACACAAGCCTGGGCCCTTCTTGGGCACGGGCCACAGCGGCGCCATTTAGAGGATCTAAAAGCAAAGTTTCCGAAGGTGGTATTCGCGTACCTGCGTTCATTAAATTGCCGAAACCCTACCTAACGACAAATCAACAGCAAATATCGGCCAGCACTTCGGTAGACGCTGCTATAGATGACAGCTATTTCAGAGTCATGGATCTTGCACCCACATTCATAGAATTAGCCGGTGGAGAAAAGCCAACATCTATGATGGGCAGATCCTTACTAACACGCTGGCAGGGGGGAGATTCGCCTTACCTTGCCAACGAGGCCATCGCCTTCGAAACCTTCGGCAGGCGCGGCGTCCAGCAGGGTAAGTGGAAATTATTGTTACAGGCCGAGCCATATGGCACCAATGAATGGCAGCTGTATGATTTATCTAAGGACCCCGGCGAACAGCATGATCTCGCCAGTCTTCACCCAGCAACCACCAACACGCTGATAAAGGAATGGTATGCCTACGCTGACAAGGTAGGGGTTATCCTACCGGGTGGTCCCGTCACTTATTAGAAGCTTATTAGACACCTTATTAGTTGGCACCCGCCAAGTTTAGCCTCACAATACACACACTCAAACTCCTACAACCGTGAGCCATACATGTCCAAAAGCATTGCAGACCTAATTGAAACTCGATTCGGCACGCCAACGAATGTTGGTACCCTAATGCCTGCTGAAGGGGCATTGGCTTCAATTCTCGAACGCCGCACGCATCGTCAATACACCGATCAGGTAGTTGAAAACGATTTACTCGAAGTGCTTATCGCGTGTGGATTGTCCGCAAGCTCAAAGTCTGATTTGCAGCAGGCATCAGTGGTTATCGTTGATGATCCTGCTAGCCGAGAACTAATAGGTAGCTGGATTCCTTCAATGCCCTGGATTACACAGGCGCCCCGGTTTTTGGTTTTCTGCGCCGACCACAGCCGAATTCGTATCGCAGCAGAGATGCGTCACAAGCCATTTCCTAACGACAATGTAGATCAATTTATGAATTCTGCGATTGATGCAGGTCTCGTGATGCAAACATTTACCATGGCTGCAGAATCCGTAGGCCTTGGCTGTTGCCCTATCAGCGAAGTGCGTTCACACATCGAAGCGCTGTCAGAGCTACTGGAACTTCCTGACCTAGTATTTCCTATTGCCGGGTTGTGTGTTGGCTATCCCGCGCGGGAAGGCTTCGTGAGCATGCGCCTTCCGCAATCACTCACAGTTCATCGGGAACGTTATGATGCATCTGCTCGCGCAGAACAAATTGACGAATATGACCACAACCGTGATGAGCGATTCAGCATTCCAGAAAAAGCTCAAAAGGAAACCGATCGTTTTGGTATCGCTGAATTTTACGGGTGGTCTGAAGACAAAACCCGCCAATATTCAATCCCGCATCGCGCAGGATTCCTTGCCTATTTAAAAGCGCGCGGTTTTGACATGAGCTAAAATATGAGCAGCAATATTATCTATTAACTATCGAAGTTAAGATTAGAAACAATATCGTTCAGGGCTATTTGTTCAGGACTAAGGACGGCATCCGGAGAATCAACATGGACAACCATTCTCCTCTGTCGTAAAAGTTCGTCGTAGCTCACATTACAGGCAGCCACAAACTTTTTGACAGAATCTAACATCGCGCCTATTTCATTCGGCTTCCTTACCCAGGTTTCGATAAAAAGCCCAAACTCAGGATCGATAACAATGGGATACGGGGTCTTACCGCAAACATCGGAGAAATGTTTGCACCATTCAGGTTGCGCTTCCTGATCCAATTGAAAGATGAGATCAACACACGGCCTCGTCTGCATCATGGGCGGCCGCTCTTCATCGAAACCGATGATTTTAATATTTGTTGCTTCAGCCATTATGTTTGCCTAGTTAAATTCTTGTGTTTGTAAATACTTGAGAGTGGCGTTGCCGACATACAATTTTGCCTATCTTTCTTGAACGGCTTTTGACACGCCCACTCTTTACCGGATTCTTTCAGATAGCTATTCTCGGGTAATTCAATCTTTTCGCAGGCGGACCCAGCTCGGCTATAACCTCTATCGCATTCCCAGCCAGGTAGCCTCCCAGTCGCTGATATATAACCATTTTCCGGCACAACAATCTCAATACAACTGCCCTCTGATGGCAAAAAACCTCTGCCACAGTCCCAGCCTCGGGCGCGACTCATCCCAGACTGCGACAAATAACCATTCTCAGGAATTACTATTTCAATGCAGGACTGATTTGTCGTACGGTAGCCCCGCGAACATTTCCAATTCGAACCACTGTGAGAGTCAACGTAGTAAGCATTTTCAGGGATAACAACAGGCTCACATGCGTACTCTCTTTTTTCATAGCCGCGCTCGCAATCCCAATTCGTTTCGAAGGTACCTTCGACCAGATAACCATTCGCCGGAATCTCCATTTTGATACAGCCGACTGAAGATTTTGCATATCCGCGTTCACACTTCCAACCGGACAACCTCGCAGTACCTGCAAGATAACCGTTTTGAGGTACGACAATGGCTTCACAGACATTCTCCAACTGCGCAAAGCCCCTAGCGCACTTCCACGCTGCTGCCCCGCCATAGCTGTAGTCTTTGAGAAAGGCATTAAGTGGAATGATGATTTCGACACAACTTTTCTCTTTCTCAGCGAAGCCATGGTTACATTTCCAACCGAATCTACCTCGCTCATCCACCTGATATGCATTCGCGGGTATCGCTTCAACCTCTGTCTGTGTCGATTCTCCATACAGCGAACCAGCGAAGAGAAAAGCAGGCAAAAAAGACAGGATCAAAAAAAATGAACTTTCTTTTGCTCGGACAGCAAACGACATCATGTAACCTCTAATCAAAGATTCTGCCTAAAAGAAGCAGGCTTAAGGCGGGAAATAATTGCTATAAACGTAGAGATATCGAGTTGTATTTCGACAAGACTAGTAGCAAGTTGGGCATTTCAAGCTGGCCAGTAGTTTAGAGCCGCAGAGAACCAAGTCAATTGAATTCGATTTTCGAAGCACCGAAACAGCTGCCCGCATGAAAAAACACTGCTTTAGCGCTTGAAAAAAGCACCGGAACTACACGTTTTTAGCGCTAGACCTTCAGCAACTAGAGCCTGCCATAAATGCTATCTTCGAGAATCTTTAGGTATTGAGCAGGCTCAAATTGAATAGGATTAGTTCCAGCGGAAGGGTCTTCCGTGGCCATCCTGCTGATAACGTTCAAATCAACTGCAGGCTTCTCACCACCAAAATCAATCACATCATCAAGACTGTTAGGTATACCTACTTCTAAGCGGAGCGAAAGTACCCAGTTCATAAAAGCTTCAAAATCTGGCTCAAGGTCAAGATACTTTGCCAGCCGAGGGATAATTGGCGCTATCGCTGAAAAATTTGCTTTCAACACATAGGGCATCAAAACAGCATTTAACATACCATGGTGAGCATCAAACAGCGCGCCCAGCGGGTGCGCCAAGGCGTGCATCGCACCTAAGCCGCGCTGAAACGAAGTCGCACCCATCGTTGAAGCAACCAACATATTCATCCTCGCATCGATGTTACCCCCCTGTTTCACTGCTGTCGGTAGAAACTCCTTCACTATCCGAATACCTTCGACGGCAATACCTTCAGCCATCGGGTGATAAGACAACGAGCAGTAAGCCTCCAGGCTATGTGACAAAGCATCCATACCAGTCGCCGCTGTTAGCAATGGCGGCAATCCCACAGTAAGTTCCGGATCAAGAATGACGTGCCCCGGCATCATTGCTGGATGAAAAATAATGACTTTTCTTTGCTCAGCCTCATTTACGATCAATGCAGCTCGACCGACCTCTGAACCCGTACCAGCTGTTGTGGGGATGCCGATAAGCGGGGCTATTTTTTCAGCATCAGCCTTCTGCCAATTGTCACCAATATCTTCCAAATCCCAAAATGAACAACTTTGATTAGCCGTCACAGCGATTGCTTTGCCTGCATCAAGTCCGCTACCGCCGCCCATTGCTATAACGCCATCATGAACACCCTGTTTAAACGCAGCAATTCCATCCTCAATATTAGCGCCAGTAGGATTCGGCTTGATGTGACTAAAACACTCAATATCCAGACCCTCTGCTCGACAATGTGACAAAACATCCTGCACCAAGGGCAAGCTCGCGAGACCCGGGTCAGTCACCAGCAATGGGTGACGAATACCGTTCTCAAAGCAAACCCTCGGCAGCTCCGAAATACGGCCAGCACCAACCAAAACCTGAGTGGGATAATTCCAATTAGCATTCATATCAATTCGCTCCTTGGATTACTCACGTCGTTCATCTATCAAACTAAGTATTTCTGCAGGAGTGTACATCCCAGGTTTAGAACCTTTTCTGGCTGCCAGTGTTGCTAAGTTCTGTAGCACGGTATTAGCCGGGGTTGCGATGCCATGAAGACGACCGAGCAAGGTGATTTCTCCATTTAAATAGTCACTCTCGATATCGCCTTTACCATTTGCCAAGCTTTGCCACGACGAACTACCAGCACGACGCTTGCCAGCAATGGGCCTTATTCGAATCAAATCGCCATATCGCTGCTTTTCCTCCTCGAAGCTAACGAGGGCAATACCTGCCGCGGTGAAAACCGCACTGGCTTCCTCAAATAACATCTTCGAAATACCGTCCGTATCCGCGTCCATTTTGCAGACTGCTTGTAATGAATTATTGATATTACTCAGTAGCTTTTTATATTTCCAACGCATCATTGAGACGTCCGCACGCGCTGAAAAATTAGCGTCATCAAGCGCCTGCGTAACTTTTGTGATGGTATCGTCAGTACCGCTGGGATAACAACCTGCGTCCAGTATCCCTGACTTATTGGCGCTGTTGCACTCAACAACACCAGGCTCAAGGTGGTTTGCAGGTAACATGACAACCATTGCGTATACATGTGTGAATAACCGAAGCGCTTCACGCTCATTATTCACGCCGTTTTGACAACAAACCAGCGGTATATCGGGCCCCGCCGCTGCTAACAAATCCTGTAGTGTGGCAGACGTGTGCTGACTTTTAACCGTGAGAATAACCACGTCGCTTTCACAGAAAGTTATTTGATCAGGATGACTCACAACAGGAATCTGCAGCGTACGGGAACCCCCAGGTGTATTAAAAATCAAACCACTTTTTTTGATCGCTTCATAGTGAGCGCCACGTGCGATTAGCAATACCTCATGACCATGGCCAAACAACTCAGCACCGATTGTGCCGCCAACCGCTCCTGCACCATAAATAATAAACCGCATCTATCGTTTCCCATTAACACTTTTGTTAAAAAAGTAAAGTTTACCTAAGATTGCGAAGATCTGTAGCAATTTCATGTTTAAGGGTGAATTTGCTCTAACTAAAAAAAACAATGCTCGTTTACCTCCGTTGGCGATACCATGAATACGGAGCACACGCCTCGCCAAGTAGCCTGATAGACTAGACATTATCAACGCAATCGGAATTAATCATGACATATCTAGAGCAAGCATTATCGACAGAGCGATTCCTTTCGTCGAACCAGATCGATACTGACGATGGTATTAGCTGGCGTAGAGTCCCAGAAGGCAGATCGACACACTCTCTGTATCACGGCTCCGCTGGCGTCATGTTGTTTTACATTGAAATCTATTTTGCAACAGATGATGTGAGCTACCTTGAGATTGCCCAAAAAGCTGGAAACAACCTACTTGCCTATGTAGAAAAAAAGGCTGCAGCAAAGGCATTCATTACCATAGGGTTTTACAGTGGCTGGCCAGGATATGTGTATGCGCTAAATGAGCTGTACAAAGTGACGCACGACACGAGGTATCAAAATGGGGCTAAATTAGCCCTTGATCGCATAACAGCTCAATCAAGTAAAATTGGTTCAGGCATCGGCTGGATAGAACCGATTCCTTTCTCAGACATCACAGGCATTGAGGGTGAACGAGAGGTCATAGACCTTTCTGTTGGTGCTGCGGGAGCAGGTATCATCTATCTTTATGCTTACCGAGAAGGATTGCTCGACGATACACGCCTCGCTGAAAAAACAGCCGACAGGCTACTTGAAGTCGGCGAGAACACCCCCGAAGGTATTCGTTGGCTAATGATGACCGACATGCCGTTTCCATTCACGGCACCCAATTTCGCCCATGGCGGCGCAGGGGTTGGATACTTTCTCGCAGATTTATATCGTGAGACAAAGCATGAAAACTATCTAGAAGCAGCCGTGTCTGCTGCCGAATACGTAAAAACCAGAACAGTCACTGCGGGCGATGGCATTCTTGTCTGCCACACAGAAGAACAGCAACCACCCTCTACCTTTTATCTGGGTGTCTGCCACGGGCCAGCTGGGACTGGACGGTTCATGTATCTATTGGGCCAAATTACTGGCGACGGCCAATATATGAACTGGATTGGCGCTAACTTCAAAGGTTTGTTGAGTACCGGCGCACCGACAAAAAGAAGCAAGGGACTGTGGCAGAATTATAGTCAATGTTGCGGCGATGCTGGAATAGGAGACTACGCACTGTTTCTACACCACGCCACTGGAGATGACAGCTATCTTAATTACGCCAAACAGACAGCTGAACAAATTGTGAGTCAAGGCAATCATGCACCGGGGCTATGCTGGCAGACAGCGGAACATCGTGATAGGCGAGACTTCCTTGAATCGCAAACGGGATACATGCAAGGTGCTGCCGGAGTTGCGAGCTTCCTACTGCACCTCGACAGCGTGCTGGCTAACAAGCCGGTCAAACTCATCATGCCAGAGACGCCTTTTTCATACTAGATTGTGTCACAGTACTAGGTACTCACTAGTGTAACTAATACAAACCTTTGGCATTTGGAGAACTATGGCTCTGGGCAATTACTGGCAAGAATTCGTCGACCGATTCGATTTTCGAGCGAACACGCTTAAGTCGGATATCATCGCAGGCCTGACCGTCTCGTTAGTCGCGATCCCCCAGTCTCTCGCATATGCACAACTTGCTGGCGTACCCGCATACTACGGCTTATACGCAGCATTGATACCCACGCTGATGGGCGCTCTATTCGGGTCTTCCAATCAATTATCGACTGGCCCAGTGGCGATGACCTCACTACTAACGGCGGCTAGCGTTGCACCTTTAGCGGCAAGTGGAACTGACTTGTTCTATTCATACGTTATCCTGCTCGCATTTGTTTCGGGCTTACTACAGGTCATGTTCGGCATCTTAAGGGCCGGCGTATTGCTTAATTTCCTTTCAAACCCAGTTCTCATGGGTTTCATCAACGCTGCAGCGATTATTATAGGCCTATCGCAGCTCCCTATGCTTATGGGTATTCCCGCGGCGCAGTCGACACATTTTTTGCTCGATATCTCACAATTATTGATCCATATCTCTGAACTACATATGCCATCGCTTGTATTTGGGGTATCAGCGATTACATTGTTGATAGGCTTCAAAAGGTTTACACCAAGGGCCCCAGGAGTATTGCTGACGGTAGTTATCCTAACGCTAGTGAGCTATTGGATAGATTACGCAAAAACGGGTGGCAATGTGATTGGCGTAATACCTCAAGGTCTACCGACCCTAAGCTTACCGCCGCTCGATTGGAAGGCAACAGTCGCATTACTACCCGCTGCGTTTGTCATTGCATTAATCAGTTTTATGGAAGCAATGTCGAGTTGCAAAGTTATCTCAATCAAAACTCGTCAACCCTGGGATGAAAATAAAGAATTGATCGGACAGGGTCTCGCGAAAATAGCGGCTTCATTTAGCCATTCAATGCCCGTCAGCGGTTCTTTTTCCAGATCAGCACTAAACCTTGAATCTAACGCCAAAACGCCACTTGCTTCAGTTATCACAGCCATATCTGTACTGGCGACCCTGTTGTTCTTCACATCATTACTGCATCACCTTCCCAAGCCAGTGCTAGCTGCGATAATCATGACGGCAGTTTTAAACCTAATTAATTTTGAGTCTATACGGAATGCCTGGTTGGCCAGCAAAGACGACGGCGTTGCTGCAATAGTCACTTTTGTTGCAACGCTAGCATTCGCTCCAAATATCCAAAATGGCATTCTCACAGGTATTTTGCTCTCATTGTCTCTACTGCTCCTTCGTTTAATGCGTCCCAGAATAGCGGTGTTAGGTCAACATAGCGATACAACACTACGTGACGCTGTGCTGCATAAGCTCCCTCCATTACACCCACAATTAGGTGCAATTAGATTCGACGGAGCACTAAGATTTGTCAATGTCTCATATTTTGAAAACGCAATATTGAAATTGGAACGCGAGAATCCTAATATGATCTGGATTCTTGTTCAGTGTAGCGGTATCAATCAAATTGATGCGTCGGGTATCGAGATGTTGCGAATCTTAACTGAGAGACTCAAAACCAACGGTATACACCTCGCACTAAGCTCGGTTAAACATCAGGTCTCTAAGGTCATGTTAACCACTGGCTTACTATCTCATATTGGAAACGAGAATGTCTTCGCCACTGATAAGGATGCAGTGGCCGAGTTGCGCGAGAGACTAGACATCGTTACCTAGAAATTGTTACCTAACACCTTCTTGAGAACATCCTATGCAGAACAAGAGATCTGCGCGCCAACAACCAGCTTAGCTATGACAAGAGGCTCCTCAACGTGAATTCTTTAAGTTCCCACTAACAACTTCCTCATACGCTTCCCAATTATCGCGCGATCGACACCACACCTGCGCACCTGAGGTATCCCACGGGAGGAAATTACTCATGACCTCCTCCTGCATCAGTACGCTGAGGTTTTTGGCCCTTAATATTTGAGCTAATTGTTCCATACAACGGGGCCGGTGCAGAGAGTGGGCAATTACTTTAACGCTGCCAAAGGCATAATCTTTGGCGTGACAAGAATCCAAAACAGATTCAAGCACACCGCGTGTGCTTAGGTATTGACCACGCTGCACTATCTTCTCATCTTCAACAATAGCCTCAACAATCAAACGATTAATTCTTATGCGTTGGTGCTCTCTCAAGCCGTTAGGGTAGTATTTCGAGTGAGGCAATATTCGAGCCTCGGTAAACAGATCTCCTAGTTTTGGGCGAACCAAATTAGCCAGCTGAAGACCTTCAAACTTCTCATAAAACGCAGCATCATCGAGCAAGCTATTTAGCTTTTCTAGAATTGTTTCGCCCGCTGCAAGTTCAAGACAATGCTCAAGAACATTTTTATAGTTTGCACTCGGAACTTTAAGCCATTTTTCAAACAAATCTAGGTCGACCCCTTCTTTTAGGAATTTAGGCGGCTTGACGATGATCAATCTCTCAAGTTTTGTTAGTTGCTCGGTCAGCTTTGGATACAATTCCGATAACGCATCCGCGATTTCCCACTGCAATGCGACAACGGGAATATCCTCTAACGTGGCTTTGCGTGATTCGAGCACCACTGCCAATTGCTCGGCAAGCCCGGTATTATAAGATCCAGCCGCGCCATCGGGCATGAGGCTGAATGAAAATCCAATGATTAAGTCTGTCGAGCTATTCATCGTTCGTATTTAACCTACTTTGCAGTGGGATGTAAAAAAGACGTAAAGTAGATCTTAAGAACATCACTGTTAAACGTATCAGGAAAAGAAGTATGCCAGAAGCAGAAGGAGTAATAGTTACCTATGAAGGTGCCACCGTTAGAATTACGCTCAACCGACCTAAACAGTTGAATGCACTGAATGACGAAATTCGAAAAGTGATCGCGTCTACACTAAACGAATTAATGGAGAGACCAGACATACGACTGCTCGTATTAAGCGGGGAAGGTAAATCTTTTTGCGCGGGTGCGGACTTAAAAACCACATCCTATCCAAAGGTTGAAGGCGACTGGTCAACTAGAAGAAATCGTACCGCAACCTGGCAGCGGGTACTTGAACAACTAGATCGTATTCCACAAGTTACCGTGGCATCAATGCAAGGCAACGTTATTGGCGGTGGCGCCCTGCTCGCCACTGCTTGCGATTTCAGGGTAGTCTCCGAGAACGTGGTATTTCGGATCCCCGAACTCGCACTGGGCATCCCTAACGTTTGGAACGGAACGCCACTGCTAGCTCGCGAGGTCGGATTACCAACAGCACGTGACTGGGTCATGACTGCCCGTAAAGTTCACGCACCCGAGCTAAGACAAAGCGGCTGGGCTCAAAGACTAGCAGCACCGGAAGAACTAGAGAAAACAACCAACCAACTGATTACTGAGCTACTCAATATTCCAGCAGCTTCGTTAGCAATGACTCGGTCGTTAACTTCAGCAATGGGTAGGTCAGCGTCAGGTATGTCTATGGGCTGGGCTGATGCAGACTTACAACAATGGGCATTTACAGAAGACGAATATAAAGAAACAATTCGAAGCTACGCTAAAAACATTGGAGACAAATCAAAAAACTAAAGTGCATATGCTAGCGCCTCCTTCTGCTAATTAGCAGAAGGAGGCGTAAAAGCTGTATTATTGAAACCCATATTGTCTTGCCCACTAACAATTGGCAAAACATGATTCTGTGAGTCATATTTCAACACTCGGACGATTGGCGGAATCATACGGATCGACAAACCACATCGTTGCAGACTCGATTGATTTATATCTGAATGATGCAGGACCCGCTCGTTAAATAGAATGAACTGGCCTGGCTCAAGATCGATATCAACAGCAAGGCTTGTATCAATTGTCGCCGAATCAACCATTTCGAGAAAAGCCATATCTGGCGTCGCTTTTATATGTGGCAACAGTTTTCGATGCGAGCCGGGAATAATCTGCATACAGGCATTTTCTCGAGTGACTCTATCTATTGCCAGCCACGCCGATATGATGACAGGCGGTTCCAGGGGCCAGTAGTTGTAATCTTGATGCCAGGGAATCTCCTTAGCTCCAGGTCCTTTGTCAAAAAAGTGAGCCCGCCAAAGCAACAAATCTTGGCCGCAAATATTGGTCATCCGGGAAACAATTTCAGGCAGCGTAGACAGCTGGTAAGCGAGGCGTGAATCCAAAAACCTGTTGTGGTGTCGAGGGATCAGACTCGCGTGCCACCCCTCCTCAGGGCTTGGCACAGGCTTAGACTGCAGCAATGACGTGACCTCTCCGCGAAGCTCAATCATTTTTTCGACTGGCATAGCTTCGAACGGACCCAGATACCCCTGCAGGTGAAATTGTTCTACTTCGAAAGCCGTAAGGTTTATGGCCACTTCAGTCACACTCGTGATGCTGTTCTCCAAATATAGGGTTTTTGTCGTTTCATTTCCATCGAAAAACTACATCTTGTCACTCAACTCAGTGCAGCAGAGGGAGCCTCTTGAAAACTTATCGGGA
Source organism: Candidatus Azotimanducaceae bacterium (assembly GCA_047629195.1). Taxonomy (GTDB): domain Bacteria; phylum Pseudomonadota; class Gammaproteobacteria; order Pseudomonadales; family Azotimanducaceae; genus UBA4582. The sequence goes on along the minus strand of JBLHWY010000003.1, from coordinate 52,098 downwards.
AGTACATGTTTAAGGTCGTGCTTTCTCCGACTTGGGATTCAAGCTGAGCATAACCCCTTAACTGATGAACAAAACCGTAAACAACACTAAGCCCAAGCCCGCTACCACCGCCAATCTCTTTAGTTGTAAAAAAAGGATCGAAAGCACTTTCAAGCACTTCCTTAGACATGCCCCGGCCACTGTCTGTTACCGAGACACAGACGTACTTACCCACCCGACTTCCAGCATTATTCTTAATGAATTCCGCGTCTAACTTTACATTCTCCAAACCTATGGCCAGCTTACCTTTAGCGCTCATAGCATCTACCGCATTGTTCACAACGTTGGTAACGGCGGCTAGAAACTCTTGAAAATTCAGGGGTATAGTCCATAGGCCTGCACATACTTTTACTTCAACTTCGACGTCTGAACCAACGATTAGCTGTATTTCACTTTTTAACGATTCAGCTTTTTCCGTCAAATCAGTATCCACAACAGAAGCATACTGATGCTTGGCGAAAGTAAGTAACTGCTTATTCATTCTAGCAGCAGCCTGAGTACTCTTGATGATGTTGTGAAGATACCCTCGCAGATCATCATCACTTACTTTTTCATAAAGTATTTCTGAATTGCCAATCGTAATCGAAAACATGTTGTTGAAATGGTGAGCCATACCACCGGCAAACTGGCCAACGGACTTTAGTCGTTGGTTATTAAAAAAACTGTTTTGAAGATACCGCGTCTCTGTCACGTCATGTACCGTTCCTTCAACTCGACTATCGTCGGCATTGTTCGACGCCTTCGTTCCACGTAGATGCACAATTCTTTTATCACCGTCAGGTCGAGTAATCCCTAATTCAAGATCTATCGGAGCCCCTGCTCTTACGCAATCTAAAAATGCCTGAATAACCCCCGCTTTCTCACTTGGGTCGATAATATCAAACATCGTTTCATTCAGCAGTTTTGCACCAGGACGACTACCAAAAATTCGACAGGACTCGTCTGACCACTCCCCGTCCGCATCAGCAACCACCCATTCCCAACTACCAATATGCGCAATAGACTGAGCTCTCTCTAGCTTCCGTCTTGTTGCATCTAGCCGTCGTCGTGACAACGCTACGTGTCCATATGCTAAATACAAAACTACCGCCAGTATCATCAACATCACAATAGCCATACCTGCGGTGATAACGTAATTGCGGTAATCGGTCCATATTGACCTACTCTGATTAATAATTATGCTAGATGCGGGCAAGTTACTAGCCTCAATCCCAAAACGATCTAGCGCTCGCTGATCGTATATATGCTGGTGAACGACAGCCTCTGTGACTTCATTTCCAGGCGCGCGCCATACTTCTCTAATTTTCTGTACAGTTGCCTCTCCAGCAAGAATACTACTGTTCACCAGTCCCCCGACGACCCCGCTACCTAGCAATGAATCGTAGTGTGTAAAAATAGGTGCGTCTGAATTCTCAGCAATATTTTTTGCAACATCCTTCGGCGTAAATATTGCCCCTGTTCCATCTTGGAAAAGGGGTAGGTAAAAAATGTTGGCCGCTACTGGTATATCCCTGACCTGACTAAGCAAATCATTCATTCTAAGGTTGATGAGATAGTGTGTGTCTATGCCAGAAACCGCCAGACTTCCCACCCTCAACTGCTCGAGGCTCTCTTTTATGTAAGGCGTGAAGGTTTCCCCTATGATAAAAACTTCATTGGTCTTGCGAAGACTTAGCATAGTTTCGTAGCTCGCAATGATGTCATCTTGGATCGCGAGCACGATTTGATTAGGGTCACGGTTCGCCGACTCAGCAGGATTCACCATGAGATGCGGAATCCCTTTGAAAAGATCGTTACCGATAAATAGCTTCGATGCGGGCTCGCTCTCAGTAAGTACCAGATTAATTCGCCGGGTCTGATACTTCTTTTGTAAATATGCGGCAAAAATATCGGCATTACGCCTATCGGGGAAGCGTGAAGAGTCGAGACTTTCCTCGTAGTACTTTATTTTCCCATCTGCCTCAAACCCAGACAATAGACCCTGCCTGAAATTCTTCTGCCAAGGCAGGTCATGATGAAACGAATAGACAACGAGAACATTCAACATTTCCTTATCGTCGTCAGACTGTTCTTCCTGCGCATAACTTGGCATATGCAGTGAAAGAAGCATTGCTAATATTGCGCAAACAGAAAAACTGAGCTGTTGCAATCTGCCGAAACTGTTCTGTGAGAAAGTCAGCACTACGTATATACCATGAAGGCTACACCTTACTTTTACACAGAAACGGACAGAGATCAAAATATCTATTTACTTCCGCAACGCCCGCCAGTAGGCAACAAGGCAACCTGCGCGATCAGTTATTGTCTTCAACTAAGTCTTCAGGGGCGAACCAAATACATCACTGTATGCCATTTCAGCAATCGATCTTCGGGAGATGTTTCCATGCCCACCTAGTACCGGATAACCAATGGGCACATAGGCGGCCGTGTGCCATCCTTCAGGGATTTTCAAAAGCTTCTTAACACTTGGCTCTTCAATACAGAGTAGCGTTGTCAGCACACAACCCAAGCCTTCATTTCTGGCAGCGAGCAGAAGATTCTGCACTGCTGGGTAGATTGAACCACCGCCTACAACACTTTGTCGGTCAAGACCCGCATCGGTTACGGTGATATGGTCAAAATTAAAACAGAAAACGCAAATTACAGGCGCTTCATGCATGTGGTTAGCAAGGTAAGTGCCAGACTCAAGTGCTTTCCGACTGCTTGAAGCCTGTGCTTCCGTCATAGAGGACAGGTGCGCTTCGTAACCGGGAACATAGCCTTCCCAGTGTGGACGGTACAAATCTTCCAGACCTTGTTTTATGTCAGCATCTTGTATTGCGATCATCCGCCAGGGTTGGTGGTTACCGCCCGTCGGTGCCCAAGTAGCAGCGGTTAGTACGCGTTCCAAAATATCTGAGGGTATAGGATCAGGCTTTATTCTGCGAACAGCACGCAAAGTGGACATAGCTTCATAGATATCCATAACAGCTCCATGTTTGATAGAGTTGAGATTCTGCAACAAACCCATCTGGAACGCCAATCCGCAATATTGAAGAGCTCGGCCTATTCATACATTATTCATCTGTAGCATGATGCTTTGCTAGCAGACAAGCCAAGCGATAGAATGAGCTTTCTTTCTCATCAACGGATCAACCTCATGAAACTCCTGATCAGCCTCATGCTTCTGCTGGTGACTGTCTGCTCATCGAGCGCAGCGTTGAAACCACTCAGAATAGGTATATCTGTCAATTTCGAACCCGTTGCATTTTACGTCAGCGACGAACTTCAAGGCATAGAGATAGACTTCGCGAACAAAATTGCAGCGCGACTCGATCGGCCCGTTGAATTTCATGTATATAAATTGGATCAGCTTTTTACCGCGCTCGAAGATGGCGAAATTGACATCATTATGTCTGCCACATCCGTTACCGATGATCGTAAAGCCAGAGTCCGGTTTACAAAACCCTATATGGAAATTGGCCAGATGGCGATAGTACGTACCGAGGATGCAACCGAATACGGTAAAATTGGAGCATTAAAGCAAACCGAGCTAAAAGTAGGCGTCCACAAAGGGACAACGGGTGAAACATATGTTCGAACAGAGATGAGCAGCCCCAATGTATATGCCTACGCAAGCGTCGAACAAGGTCTTGAAGCCCTTCGAATTTCCGAGGTTGACCTATTTATTCATGATTCAATCACCAGTTGGCAGCTAAGCCGCTCATTTATTAATGATAACTTACTTAGCTTGAATCGGTATTTAACAAAAGAGTCCGTCGCCTGGGCGGTACACGCAGAAAACCCCGAACTACAAGTCACGTTGAACCTACTTCTTAAAGATATGGTCGCGCAGGGCGAGGTAAAAGAAGTGCTGAATCGTTGGTTACCAGTCATTCCTGTCGAGCTATAGAACCCCTCCCATAGTGAGATTAAGCATACTAATTTGCCTATTGCTCCTTACTACCACGGGGTTCCCCGCGGATTATATCGGCGCAAAAGCTTGCGCTTCTTGCCATGAAAATGAATCAGCACTTTGGCAGAAGTCTGATCATTTTCATGCGATGCAATTGGCCACACCTGCAACCGTGTTAGGTGACTTCACAAATACCGAAGTCAGCTTTCATAACATAAAGACGCGTTTTTTTGTCGAAGACAAGAAACACTTCATAGAAACAAAAAATGAAGCAGGCAAAGTCCAAAAATTTAAGGTTTTATACACTTTTGGGCATCAACCCTTGCAACAATACCTGGTAGAGATCGGCAACGGTAAACTACAAGCATTTAACATAGCGTGGGACAGTCGCAGCGTTATAGATGGGGGACAACGTTGGTTCCATCTTCAACCCCATGAAGATATTTCGCCAGAACATCCATTCTTTTGGCAGAGTCACTTTCAGAACTGGAACAGTCGATGCGCTGACTGTCATAGCACAGACCTGAAAAAAAACTATAACGCTGAATTAGATAGCTACGATACACAGTGGTCTGATATTAATGTCGCTTGTGAAGCCTGTCATGGCCCAGGGTCAGATCACCTCAGCCTGGCACAGAGCAATAAACTCGACGCTGATAATTCAGGCTTACTCAAGACGGGGACCCGCACAGCATGGCTCTTCAAAAACGGTGATTCGATCGCGTCTCCCATGACCGCAAGCGACGACAAGGAAATCGATATATGCGGCGGCTGTCACTCTCGTCGACTGCCGATAGGCAAGCTAACGCCCGGGGCTGCCTACCAGAATCAATATTTACTTCAATTGCTAAGTCCCGGCCTATACTTTCCTGATGGACAAATTCAAGACGAAGTTTTCGTGCTTGGCTCGTTTTTGCAAAGTAAAATGTATCAAAAAGGCGTACGTTGCACTAATTGTCATGAACCCCATAGTGGAGGAGTAAAATTGCCCGGCAATGCGTTGTGTAACCAGTGCCACCTTCCAACCACTTTCGACACCCTCGAGCACCATGGCCATAGGCCAGAGTCTAGTGGCAGCTTCTGTGTCGATTGCCATATGCCGGAGCGCTTGTACATGGGCGTCGACGATCGACGCGACCATAGCTTTGTCGTGCCTAAGTTGATCACTACTGCGAGCGAAAATGCCTCTGCTTGCTCAAGTTGCCATGAAAATAAATCTCCAGAATGGATCAACGAAAGCATTCTATTGCTGGCACCTCACTCGGCCAACAATACCTCTAGCGGCCACTGGTCCTTAACCAATCAAAGAAGCCGAAATTTAGACACGTTAAGTATCGGCGATCTATCACGACACGCAGCGGACGAGACCTTACCTGCAATCATTCGCGCAACTTTGATTGAACAACTCGCCAACTTCCCCTCGAGGATCACACTCGAAGCTGCCGTTGCAGCACTGACACATCACGACCCTATGATAAGGCGAGCAGCAGCAGGATCAATTGGCTTCTTGCCAGCAGCAGACCGCTGGCCTTTGTTAAAGTCATTGGCAGATGACAAAACCAGAAGCGTAAGATTCGCCGCGGCAGCAGCACTTACTGATGTGCTCGATCAATTACCCCTCGCTGATAAAAAGAGGGTGAATGTTCTGCTGGCTGATTATCAAGCTTCCCTCGCTTTCTCGCTTGATAGCCCGAGCACCCAAATGGCCATGGCTCAATTGTCGATGGGGCTCGGCGACCGGCAGCAGGCAGAGCTCCATTATGTGAAAGCGCTCGATATCTCTCCGGGATTTGTACCAGCCTTACTCAACTACGCGGAATTTCTGCGGGCAAGCGCTCGCGACCCAGAAGTACAAAAGCATTTACTCAAAGCGATAGAAGTTGCTCCGGATTCTGCTGGCGCTCAACACGCCTACGGCTTGTATCTTGTGCGCCAAAAACAAGTTTCGGACGCGATCCCCTACCTGCGTAAAGCCGCAACAATCAACGATGCTCAGCCTCGGTTTTCATATGTATACGCGGTTGCACTCGATAGTATTGGATCTACGGATAGCGCGATCGTCCATCTGAAAACCGCTGATAAACGCTGGCCCAATCAAATGGATATACTCAACACTTTGCTCCAATACGCTGACAAACAAAATCAATTGGCTAGCCACCTACCCTACCTGAGTAAATTATCAGCACTTTCTCCATCATCTCCGCTGGTCAAACAACTTTTACAAAAATATCAGTCTCGCCAGGCATTTGAGCGATAGCGGAAATACTGTTTATAATCTCAAGCATTCAACTTACTCATTAATTTTCAGCTAATAGGCGATAAGTTATGTCCAACACCGAAGGCGCTTTGACCGGAGTCCGTATTATTGACCTAACCGATGAGAGAGGCATCTACGGCGCAAAACTCCTCGCCGACCTCGGTGCCGATGTTATCCGCCCCGAACCTCCCACCGGAGACCCATTGCGAAAAAGGGGGCCTCATTTAGCATCAGCTCCAGAAGACCAGCAATCTCTCTGGTATGCCTACTTCGCCACCAATCGAAGATTCTTCACATTAGACCTGTCATCTGACGATGGCCAAAGTCAATTGCAGGCATTAATAGACCGCGCTGCGATTGTATTAACCTGCAAAGATTCATTTGGTGTAGAGGCAGCAAAACTAGACGCCGCAATAGCTCGGCGCGAAGAACTCGTCGTCATCGATGTTTCTTCCTTCGGCAACGAAGGTCCATGGTCTGACTTTGCTTCCTCTGACCTGGTTGATGGGGCGCTTGGTGGCGCTGCTGCGACTACCGGAGATGCAGATACGCCACCCCTCAAACTATTTGGCGAACTCAATTACATGGTGTCCGGTGCTTACGCTGCTATTGCCGCGCTGTCTGCACTAAATCATGCAAAAACGACAGGACAAGGACAACGTGTTGGCGTACCTGTGCAACAGTGTATTGCTTCGTGCCTCGAACATGTGCTGATGTTTCATGAATACAACGAACAATTCGCCAGTGCCGACGGACCAGTGTTGCCGCGTCGCGGCAGCCTGCACTGGTCGAACGCATACCGAGTCATGCAAGCTAAAGGCGGTTCAATCATGATTACACCTACACCAAACCTAGAAGCACAACTCTTTTGGCTCGTCGAAGAAGATGCATTCGAGGATTTAATCGACCCCATGTACATGGAACCTGACAATGTACAATTAATGATAAAACGGATGATGGAAGTGTTGACGAAATGGGTTGGTGAAAAGGACGTCGAAGCACTATTTTTCACAGCACAAGAACGTCATAGCCCGTATGGTTGGGTACAGCCGTTAGAGAAGGTAGCAGAGAACCCGCAACTTCAAGCCCGCGATTGGTGGCAGAACTACACGATAGGCGAAACAATAGTGAAGGGACCGGGAGCACCTTATCAATTCAGTGAAACGCCCTGGAAAATAGATGAAACTGAAGCGGTAGCAACAACAACCGATGCGATCCTAAAAGATATTGGCTGGACAAACGCGCAGGAGCACCAACAATGAGCAGACCTCTTGACGGAATTAGGATACTCGATTTCTCCCATGTACTCGCCGGTCCCTTTGCAACTCGAATTCTCGGTGACATGGGCGCCGATGTCGTGAAAGTTAATTCAGTGGATCGCGCCACCGGCGTTAATTTACCAACCCATCCCTACTTTCTGCAATTTAATCGCAGCAAACGTTCGCTGGCATTAGATATGTCCCGAGATGAGAGCAGAGAACTTAGCCGCAAGCTCTGTAACGAAGCCGACATTGTTATCAATAATTTTTCCGTCGGTGTCTTGCAACGCTGGGGAATCGATTTTGAGACTGTCAGGGAAGGCAACAAAGGCGTCATTTATGCAGAAATGTCCGGCATGGGTGACGGCGGACCCTGGTCAAAATTTGTGACTTATGCACCGACCATTCACGCGCTCTCCGGCCTAACTCATCTAACTGGCGTTCCCGGCCGCGAAGATATAGGCATTGGTTTCTCATACAACGACCATCAAGCAGGTTTGCATGCTGTCGTAGCAATACTGGCCGCAATAGAGGCCCGCCGGCGCACAGGGCGTGGCCAAAGAATTGATATGTCTCAATTCGAAGTAGGCGTGAATTTCGCAGGTCCGTCATTACTTGATTGGTTCGCCAATGGTGTCGCCGCAAGACCAACCGGCAACAAGTTACCTTATGACGATGTAGCTCCACACAATTGCTATCCATGCGCAGGCGCGGTCGATGACAAAACCGAAAACGAACGCTGGATTGCTATCGCCTGCATGAATGACATTCAATGGTTAGCCTTCAAAGGTGTTATGGGCAATCCTGAATGGACTCAAAACCCAATATACATGACAGCCACAGGAAGAGCCGCCGCTAGCGATGAATTAGATCGCCAGGTATCGACCTGGACTTCTTCTTTAATAGCAGAGGACGTCATGGAACGATGTCAGAAAGCAGGCGTACCCGCCGGCGTCGTCCAAAACGGGGTTGACCTGGTTGAAAAGGATCCTCAACTCGCGGCACACCAATTCTTTCAACCTCTCACAGGGCAACATCCCGAATATGGCACGGTGATTGGGGATCGACTGCCACTTTATTTCAGTAAGACCCCTTGCGATGAGTTCCCGCGCTCCCGTAAGCTGGGAGAAGACAACGAGGCAGTACTGTCCGACTGGCTCGACATGTCTGAGGGAGAATTCCATATCAACGACCAACTCGGCATATTCAAGTGACGTTATGGCTGTAGACAAAATTCTAGAAGTTGGCGGTATTGCCGCAGGATTCGCCGGTCGCGTCTTTGCCCAAACGGGTTACGATGTCGTCAGAATAGAAGGCAGCGGCCATGCCAACAGCCCGGCATGGGTCAGCGACCACGCGCTAGATCTCTTTTTACATGCTGGGAAACGACGTATCGCAACGGATGATCCAGACCTGATCGCAGCGCTAGCAGCACAAGCTGACATCGTTATTCTTGAAGCAGCCAGTGCAGACGCTGTCTTAAGTGCCGGTTTTGATCATTGGAAGTGTCCGGTCAAAGTCGCAATCACGCCATTTGGTCGAACCGGACCTAGAAGGAACTGGCGTGGAACAGAAAATGTATTGCAAGCAATGGGGGGCTATAGCAACCTCATAGGAGATCAAGATACTGCGCCACTAACACTTCCGGGCCATTATGCCGACCTCCAGAGCGGCCAATGGGCATATATGGTTGCCAACGCTTGCAGGCTTGGAGAGTTTAATGAAGCTGCAGACATCAGCAAACTAGAAGTTGTGATGTCGCTCAGCCAGTTCACGACGGTGCAATGGCATTGTGCCGATAATATTCGCAGCCGCCATGGCAATGACTTTTGGTGGGTATGCCCATCAACTCAATTCAAGCTTGCGGACGGCTGGGTGTACATCAATATCGTCCCCACGTTCTGGGATCCTTTCACGACTTTCCTTGGCCGACCTGAGTTAGTACTCGACGAGCGATTTGCGACTAACGGAACTAGGATGGCGAACAGAGAAGCGCTACACGAGATAATTTCCACGGCAATGGAATCAATGACTCGGGCACAAGTCGAAGAAAGCGCGCGCGACTTCAGAGTGCCCGTTGGTGTCGTACAAACCTTCGATGATATTCTTTCCAACGAACACCTTGCAGAAAGAGATTTCTGGCAGACCATAAAAAAGTCTGACACCTCAGAAATGGATACAGTGCAAGCTCCACCACTCCCTTTCCGCTTCGACGACAAACCCTGGCCAGCTCAGACGCTGACGCCAGTTGAGTCTAACGTCACCTCTGGCGCCTTTCACACCTCTCACACTTCTAATCTTTCGGAGAACCTCTGATGGCATTCGGTCCACTCGCTGGTGTTCGTGTGCTGGATCTAACGCATGTTTGGGCGGGGCCACTTGCCGTACGCATGTTGTCTGACCTAGGCGCTGAGGTTGTAAAGATTGAAGGCCCACTAAGTCGCGGCCCCAGAGAATTCGCCGACGCGCCTATCGGCGGCTGGATCGAAGGTGACCCCAACGGCGAACCATGGAATAGAAATGCCGCTTACGTAAAGCTCGCTCGAAACCGCCGTAGCGTTTGTATTGATTTAAAACAAGCGCAAGGTCGTGCAACCTTTTTAGAGATGGTTAAGCATGCTGATATTGTCATAGAGAATTTTAGCGCCAGAGCAATGCCTTCGCTCAAGCTCGACTATGAAACATTGTCCACGACCAATCCGAAAATCATTTACCTCACAATGCCAGGCTTTGGTACCACTGGCCAATATCGGGATCGCGTCGCATTTGGCCCTATCGTGGAAGCCATGTCGGGACTGACTAATGTACTGGGCTACAGTCCGAAGCAGCCACGCAATACCGCCATGGCCCTCATGGATCCTATTGCTGCAACGGCCGCTGCAGCAGCGCTTACACATGCCTTGCGACAAAGGCAAGAAACTGGCGTTGGACTCCGTATCGAAATGTCACTGCACGAGGCTGGCGTGTCTTTTTCTGGTCCTTTTCTCATTGAACATCAATTAGGAGGCACGGTTGAACCAATCGGTAACAGGCATCCACACATGGCGCCAGCCGGGATCTACCGCGCAGCAGGAGTAGATGACTGGGTCGCTATCGCGTGCGTCAACGATAGGGATTGGCAGCAACTCTGCAGCGTGGTTGAATCTCTGAATCCCAATTGGCCACTCGCCAAGAGACAACAACAGCACGATAAGATTGATACCGCGATTGCCGACTACTGTGCTGGTAGCACCAAACAAGATTTAGCAATCAGACTGCAAGCCGCAGGGGTGCCTGCAGGTGCTGTGAATACAACACCAGACATGGTGTCTGACCCACAGGTCGAGCACCGAGGATTCTTTGTGCCACTGGAAGCAGGTGAGACGCTTATTCCTGGCACCCCGGTAAAACTGCCCGGCACCTCTTCGGATACATGGACCCCAAGTCCTGATCTTGGCGCCGACAATGAAGCCGTGCTGCGAGATTGGCTAGGAAAGACCACAAAACAGATCAATGAGCTGACGGAAAAAGGCATCATTCACGATCGTCCTCCGGCTTAGCCAAACTCAACCTAACTGCTCACGCATATGGCTCATAATTCAGCGTGCAAATAAGTCACTTTACTATTGCAAGCATGTCACTTTAAAAAATAAAGTGACATCTTCATTTTTGCAACAGTAAAATTTATGGATGCCCGAACTACCGCAATGCTTGAGTCCCCTCCCGGGCCTTTACTGATTCGAATGGCGACCCCGAACGCAGTGGCTTTCATCATTCAGGGATCAGTTAGTCTTGCCGAGGTCTGGTTCATTGGTCAATTGGGCACCAGTGCGCTGGCAGCGATCGCACTCGCTTTTCCGCTGCTGATGTTGACACAAACTATGGCCGGCGGCGCTGTTGGTGGTGCCGTGACGTCAGCCATCGCAAGAGCGGTCGGTTCAGGTGATCTCCTTCGTGCAGAAAAACTCATCTGGCATGCACTGGCCGTCACCTTTGGCGGCGCTATGCTTTTCCTTGCGCTTTACCTGTGCTTTGGCACCCCGCTTTTATTGTTTCTCGGTGGCGCCGGCCTCACACTAGAGCAAGCGCAGGACTACTGCTTGGTACTGTTTTGCGGTGGCATTTTTCTCTGGTCGCTAAGCATTATCGGCGCAATTTTTCGCGGTACCGGCGACATGAAATTTCCAGCACTACTCATGATTATCGCTGCATTCATTCAGGTGCCACTTTCCGGCTTACTGGTACTAGGCTTATTCGGATTTCCTCAATTGGGTATTCTCGGCGCGGCCATATCAGCCATTACAAGTGGCGTGGTGGTGAGCTCTATCATGTTGTTCAAGCTCGCTAAAGGGTCTCAAAATCTGAAAATCAAATGGTCCGCATGCCAGCTCTCGTTACCGTTATTTAGAGACATTTTTAAGGTAGCATTGCCAGCATCACTTTCCCCCATACTTACGGTCACAACCGTACTTGCTTTAACAGCGATTGTCGGTCGGTTCGGCGAGTCGGCACTAGCGGGCTATGGTATTGGCTCTCGAATTGAGTTCCTGATGATACCGCTGGTATTTGGCCTCGGCGCTGCTATGACTGCGATGGTTGGCACCAACGTCGGCGCTGGTAATATTGAACGCGCCGAGAAAATAGGCTGGATTGGCAGTTCATTAGCAGCGGCCATATCTGCAGTCGTAGGCTTAACACTGGCTTTACTGCCCTCACTTTGGATACCGGCCTTTACCAGCGACCCAGAGACATATGAAGCAGCCAAGTTGTATATCCAAATCGTCGGACCCTGTTTTGCGTTTCAAGGGTTTGGCTTATCACTCTATTTTGCGAGTCAAGGCGCTGGTACAGTTACCTGGCCAATCATTGCAACGATTCTTCGCGTGCTGATTGCCGTCGCGGGCGCCCTATTTCTCGCTTTCAGCCTAAATTATGGCTTACAAGGCGTTTATATTGCTGCAGCAGCGGGTATGATCGTGTTTGGCGTCGTCATCGGTATCGCATTAAAATTGGGGGCTTGGCGAAAATGAGTAAAGCAAAGTTGGAGCTAGGTTCAAAATTTCGCTCGAACTGCCCCATTGCTAAAACACTCGACCTGCTGGGTGATAAGTGGACCCTTTTAATATTACGGGACGTGTTAATTTTCAATGCAAAAACTTACACTCACTTTGCCCAAAGCCCTGAGCGTATTCCAACTAATCTACTGTCCCAGCGCCTTAAAAAATTAGTGGATGAAGGCTTACTTGAGAAAAGCGCCTATCAAGATAATCCGCTTCGATATGAGTATCTACCAACGGAAAAATGTAAAACAGTACGTCCAATTATTGCTGCGATGAAGAAATTCGGCGACGTAAATTTCTAAACTTCACCTTCTCGAATCTAAAAAATGGAATTACCATGATGAAAGCACCCCTTGGCTCCTGGAAGTCTCCGATAACTAGCGATCTCATCATTGCAGATACGATCGGAATCTCTTCGCCAACCTGGCATCAAGGTGATTTATTCTGGACAGAATCCCGACCACAGGAAGCTGGCCGTAATGTACTGGTAAAGCGCGCATCTGATGGCAGCGATAGAGATATCACGCCAGCGCCTTACAACATACGAACCCGCGTACATGAGTATGGCGGTGGCGCGTGGTTACTACATGATGGCGCAGTATTTTTTTCCAATTTCGCTGACCAACAACTGTATCGCCAAAACTTCAACGACGAAGTACCAACGCAGCTTACCAACATTGATGGTTTACGTTTCGCAAACGGTTGCGTCGACGAGAAACATAACCGTATTGTTTATGTCATCGAAGATCATCGAGGTGAAGGTGAAGCAGTAAATTACATTGGCGCTGTTGACCTTCAGTCTGGCGATGTCACTGTGCTAAGCCGCGGACACGATTTCTATTCATCACCGGTCATCAGCTCAGACAGCACGCAACTCGCATTTATGAGCTGGAACCATCCAGATATGCCTTGGGATGAGACTGTCATCTGGCTAACAAACGTGGATGAAGAAGGTGTACTAGGCGAACTGACACAAGTTGCTGGCGGCAGAATCGGCGAACAGAAAATATCTGTTCAACAACCCAGGTTCTCACCTGACGGCACACTCTTTTTTATCTCCGATGAATCTGGCTGGTGGAATATCTATCAAAATGGCGCCGACCAAAGCATCTGCCCGCTAGCAGTCGAGTTCGGTATCCCGCATTGGGGCTTTGGCTTACATAGCTTCGACTTTTTGGATGCAACCGCAATTGTTTGTAACTACGGCATCGGTAACGTTAGTCAACTAGCAATCCTGACAATTGACAGCGGAACACTAACAAATATTAACCTACCCTATACTGACCTCGGTGGCATTTCACTCAACGGTCAATGGCTCACCACCGGCGCGGCATCTCCAATCACTTTTCCGGAGTTGATTACGGTTGATCTTTCTACCGGTGAACACAATGTTTTCAAGCACTCCACCACTCTGGAGCTTGATAAAGGCTACTACTCTGTTCCGGAAACAATAGAATTTCCTACTGCCAACGATCAAACAGCCCATGCATTCTATTATCCACCCACTAACAAAGACTATGACCCAGTTGGCTCTGACACTCTAGACTCTGAGGCTCCACCGCTGGTTGTCATGATGCACGGCGGCCCAACTGGCGCGACACACAGCGTGCTGAATCTGAAAACCCAATTCTGGACTAGCCGCGGGTTTGCCGTACTCGACCTAAACTATCGCGGGTCTACAGGTTACGGTCGCGAATATCGAGACAAGCTAATCAGACAATGGGGTATTGTTGATGTCGAAGACGCAGTCCACGGAGCCGAGTATTTGGTTCGTCAGAATAAGGCGGACAGCAATCGACTAGCGATACGCGGAGGCAGCGCTGGCGGCTATACAACGCTTTCAGCTCTGACATTCACCGACACCTTTAAAGCTGGCGCTAGCCACTTCGGCGTTGGCGACCTTGAAGCTCTGGCAAAAGACACACATAAATTCGAGGCTAGATACCTCGACAGCATGATTGGCGCCTACCCAGCTGAATTGGCGCTCTATCATGCAAGATCACCGATCCACCACGTTGATCAGATGGCCAGCCCATGTATCTTCTTCCAGGGGCTTGAGGACAAAGTGGTACCACCGAATCAAGCAGAGACGATGGTAGCCGCCCTGACAGAGAAAGGCGTGCCAGTTGCCTACGTCCCCTTCGAAGGAGAGCAGCACGGCTTTCGAATTGCCGCAAACATCAAACGCTGTATGGACCTCGAGTTATATTTTTACGGCAGAGTCTTTGGTTTTAGCCCTGCGGATGAGATCGAGCCGATCGTAATCACAAATTTGGATTAGCGCAAATGCCATCGGCAGCGACTTTTGTCATAGCTGCCAAAGTCCATGTTGCACGCCTCCGTGAATATAAATCGCAAACTTACCTTTGCCAGATATTTCCAAGGGTGGATGTGCAACTTCTGCACCGAGGCCTTTTACGGTGTCCAAGGCCTTATCAATATCTTCAGTAAGCCAGTAAGGTCGAACGACCGGCTCCTCAGTCTCACTCAAGGGACCACGTATGCCTATGATACTCCCATCCGGCAGTACGCACGTTCTCGCACCGCCAAGCAGCTCATCGGCTGAACCAAAAATCACACCATGTGCTTTTTCGTAGACTTCGCATACGGCCACAACGTCAACCGAAACAATTTCTAAATATTGAACTTTCATATGTTCCCCTGACTCCTGCCGATGGTAACTAAACGATAGCGCACCATCCTTGTTCAACATCCTTATTCAACATCCTTATTCAACATCCGGGTGATGCTTTTTCATATTCTCAGGATAACTTCGTTTGAAATAGCTCCAGAGTTGATCACCATAAGTAGACGCGTTTAGGCCCCCAGACATCTCTTTAACGCCACCTTTAGTGTCTTCAGCGCTTGCCATAAAACCAGCCGAGGAGTGACGCGGACTGTTTTGAACAGCGTCTACAAATTCAGGTTTCAAATCAACTTGACTGAGATTAGATTCCAACGATGGCCCATGAAAATAGCCTAATGAATATCGTTCAGCGTTAGAGAAAACGCGATGAGACGTCGCAATGTAATAATTCCCAGTGACGGCCTGAAGCATTTCACCGATGTTGATCACAAATGCATCAGGAATAACGGGGACAGGAACCCACTTATCAGCGGCATTTAGAATTTCTAAGCCAGGCGTATCACCAGCCGCCAGAACGGTCAAAAAACCGCTGTCGTGGTGTGCATTTACACCAAAGCTGCCCTGAGGGGTTTTTGGGTACCGTATGAGCTTGGTTAAGCTCATACGCTCCTCACCAAACCGGTTTTCAAAATAGTCAGCAGAAAACCCCAACCCGATACCTAACAATGACATTAGCTTATTGGCAAGATTGCCTGTTTCATCAAACCAGCGAGTCATCACTTTTTGGCTATTTGGCAAAACAGCATCAGGCAACCACTGATTAGGTCCAAGCAAGCGCAGGTAGGCTGGTTCTATGTTGCCATCTCGCGGCGCATGCTCACTCCAGAGATCTACTTGTTCTCGAATGTCTGGATTGTTATTTGTAAACTCCGAACCTTCAGCCTCCCAGCCTCTGAAATAGGGAGATTGACGTTTGTCTATCAGTTGCTTTTGTTCGAGCGGCAGCCCGAATATAGTTTTACCTAGCTGAAAAGTATCACTGACAACTTTTTTAGGTACACCATGATTTGTCACGATGAAAAAACCGACCTTGTGACAAATTTCACGAATCGTTGCGGCTAGTGCCTCTGGATTATCTGATAGCGACTTACCCAAATCAATTATCGGGATTTCATCAAAATCATTCTTTATCATGCCTGGGTTTTTCATAAAAGAAGGACTGACCGCGTGCTTGAGATTCATTACTCTTTCAGACCAATATCTGCGTGTTGTACTGTTTTGCTTTTTTAGCGCTAATACTTTAACCGCCAATCTTCAAAACCACCGTCCATACTATAGACTTGAGTAAAACCTTTGCTAAAAAAGTAATTCGCTGCCCCCTTGCTAGTATTGCCATGGTAGCAATATACAATCAGTGGCTTCTCTCTACTCGCAGTAGACAAGAATTCTTCAGCACTCTCTCCATTAATATGCACGGAATTCGGAATATTGGCCTCCTGAAACGAACCCACATCGCGAATATCCGCCAGCGTTACTTCAGTGCTATCGATCATCGCTTTTGCGTCATCAACAGATATACGTTGGAAAGACATGAACACCTCTATTTACTTTTCATTAGTAAAACCAGAACGTAAAGTTCTAATTCCGTGAGCGCTACAACAGCATAGGCTATAGCCTAAGCCAGCGACAAATTTCGCCTCAGCAACTTTTAGTTTAACGTCTATAGCGCATAAGTTCTTCTAACAACCAGTCTTTGCTTCTTACCGCTAGTTTACCGTCACAGTGAATTTTGTAGTACTTACCGGACATTTTGCTCTTAGTCGCTGAATATTTTACGAAGTCTTCAGTCGATTCAATTTTATCTAAGAAATATTCGTATTTTCTATTGATATGATTAGCCGCTTCAGCGCCACTGTGCATCGTACCATTTCGTTCGTATTGGCAGCCCGTTGAAGCAACAAAACTGAGAAGGTGACTAATTTCGTCATCGGTTGAAGCCAGCGCATTCAAAGAACCCGTTAAAAACAATATAAGGATGGCTGTGCTCAATTTCAATGAAGATCCCTTTCTAACTACCCCGTTAGGTATCGACTTAAATTTCAACCTAAATCTCAACTTAAGTGTTAACACTGCACACACAGGTGGCACCAGTAAATTACTGCCCCTCATTAAGACTAACCCTTACGACTCTTCTAATAATAAGTATTGCAACGAAATAGACCAGATATTGGCCAAACATCATAAGGCTAAGCTTCGGCCAGAACGAAATTTCTTCACTGAACATACGTAGCGTGAGCACGCCCGGACCTGCTAAAAACTTATAGCCTGGAATAGGGCCATCTGAAAACCAATAGCTCATCGCAAAGGCAGAGAAGCCAATCACAAGGCCAACGATGGCCCATAAACCCGCGAATTTTAAGTCTGACATAACTCGCTGGCGTTTCATAACGCCTCACTATTTGGTTGCAGCGTAATACCTATATTCTTAGACAGGTTATAACCTGTAATGACAAAACCAACATCCTGATAAAGCTTAAGCGCTCGCTTGTTATTGTAAGCTACTCTTAATTTTATTTGCGTTATACCTTCAACTTGAAGTTGTGATTCAAGTTCAGCTATCGCCAGTTTTCCAAATCCATGACCACGGTGTGCCTCTGAGACATAGAAGTCATAAATAAATGTTGAATTGTCGTCCGTGTTTTTGGCGTGCCATAAGTAACCAACAACCGTTAACGCGTTGTCTATTTCCACCTCAATGCATAATAAATCATGTCCGTTACTTTCGAGGCCCTTTGGAAAATTGTGGTCTAAATCCTTTCTCGCCAAATCAATTGCGACATCCATCGAGTGTCCGTAATTTTCCGCGATTTCTTTGCTGTAATCATCAATAAAGTACTCACAGTAAGCAGGGTACTCTCGCAATTGCATATTCCTAAGAACGACCATATTTACGCCTTAATCGCGGGGCTACTAATTACAATCTGACTTGGCCTGACCCAATCAGTCGGTTTCATTAAATGGCCCCAATGCCAGTGCCAAGCCATCCTTGAGTTGAAGGTCCAGTGCCCTGTTATAAATCAATGCGATCTCCATGGCTAGGCGGGGTAGAAGTCACGATAAAGGATAGGGGCTCTTTACCCTCATTTCTGAGTTGATGTTTTTCCCCTGCCGCAATATGTAGACCCTGCTGTGGCATTAACTGACAAATAACACCTTCAACCTCTAACGTAGCAGTACCCGATAAGACAAAGAAAAATTGTTCGGCCTTTTTGTGGTAATGCCGCGC
This sequence comes from Candidatus Azotimanducaceae bacterium, assembly GCA_047629195.1. Classification (GTDB taxonomy): domain Bacteria; phylum Pseudomonadota; class Gammaproteobacteria; order Pseudomonadales; family Azotimanducaceae; genus UBA4582. The sequence continues at coordinate 33,736 of JBLHWY010000003.1, read as the reverse complement.
CTCGCGACATCCTGCTGGCACTAGTTCTTGAATGACGCTTAAATCTTCTGTTCGGGCTAAGTGCCAACCCTCACATCCATTACCCCATTGATAGTGCTCAGCATTTTCTGTGGAAATCACTCTAATCCTTCTCATCATTTGTAAAGTCTAGACAAACTATATACTGACTACGGACGCTTCTTCGACAACATGGCGACGTTTGATATATTTCAACGCCAATGCTTAAAAGGGTGATCTAAAAGATTAGAATTGTAATACTTCTCATCACCACTCACTTCTTTAGTGACCCAAAGCGGTAACTCGAACTTTTCGGTTTCGCTTCCAAGCTCGATTTCCGCGACGATCAGCCCCTCATTATCACCATGGAAAATATCCACTTCCCAGGTGTGTCCGAAATTAACGACCAAATATCGCGTTTTTTCAATAATGGGCCCACGACATAATTCTCTAATAATTTCTTCAGCATCCTCAACCGGTATTTCATATTCAAATTCAGCACGCGTGACGCCTTTATTCTCACCCTTCAGAGTGAGATAAGCTTTTCCACCCGCAATCCTGGCTCGAACGGCAGTTCTATCAGCTGTTGCAATATACCCTTGTTTAATCATGGTACCGCCTTCAAGCGAACCGATTCTTTCAAGATCTATTAGAAATTTTCGTTCTATTTCTTTAGCCATGAAACACCCTTTCAGAAACTAAATATGAGTCTAACATTTCCCACCGACTCTATCGAAGCGGCACCGATGAGCCTACGACTCATCAGTGTCACAGCTTTAATCTTCAGCATCTTTCACATCCCATAAAATAATCCCTTGCCAGATAGACTCCGTGCAAAGACGTGAGTAGCAGTGCGCCGTAAAATAGCACCACGTACATTTCCTCAAGTGGACTGCTGTTCACTTCGCCATATGTGAGCCACCCAAGTCATACGCAATCGCTGTCTTAAGATATCGTCTCACTCTGTAATATAATATGTAAATCCTCCAGTTTTCCGGTGGAATCTAACAGATTATTTTACTACTCGAGCCTAGTTTCACCTGCCTGTTTTCATAATGGGCTAACGCCAGCTCTCTTTTTGATGGCACGTCACAACAAAAGCTAAATAACTAAACACTCATAACCGCGACGAGTTTTAGGGCGCGTGTCCATAAACTTGGCATATTTCACTACACGCTCTTCCTGAACGCTCATCCTAAATAGTTGAGTCGCCTACCTGCATCAACCCATTAACGTATACTCGCCAAGCAAACCAACTTTTTTAATAAGGTGCGAAAATTTTAATCAGTCTCAAAGAACAGTACTTGAAGTGTTATAACTAAGTAGTGAAAAATCTAATTTGCATAAATGCTTGATGTAACGAATGATGTTGCTATTTAGCCATAGGCTAGGGTTCATCAATTAGGCACTGAAGGGATAAAACATGACAAATCTGGAGACAAAAAAAGCACTCATAACTGGGGCTGCAAGTGGCATTGGGCGAGAATCAGCTATCAGAATGGCCACCGATGGAGCGAGCGTGATGTGTGCCGATTTAGATATAGCAGGCGCAACCAACACCGCCAATATTATCAAACAACAGGGCGGGACGGCCCAGGCGATGGAATTGGATGTCTCAAGCAGTAGCGCAGTCAAAGCTGCAATTGTTGATACAGCTGAGGCATTCTCGGGTATCAATGTGCTATTCAACAATGCAGGCATCGCAGGCAGCGAATTTGGCTGGGACAAAACTATCGCGATCAACTTATCAGGTGTCTATTACGGGCTCTATCATGGCGCGACTTTTATGGCTGCGAATGGTGGGGGCTCAATTATTAGTACGGCTAGCGTGGCAGGTCTAGTCGGTTTAACAGGTCCACAACTAGCCGACCCAGACGTTGAATTACCCGACGGCGCTGGTGCTTATGTTGCCGCCAAACATGGTGTAGTTGGCCTAACAAAGCAGTTCGCTATCACCTTTGGTACCCGTGGCGTTCGCGTCAACGCCATTGCTCCTGGCTACATCGAGACACCGATGACGGCAGGCGCCAGAGACACACCCGGCGGTACAGAGTATTTGACCTCACTTCATCCCATGGGTCGCCTTGGGCTACCGGAAGAGATCGCAGCGGCTGCTGCATTTCTGGCAAGCGATGATGCAAGTTTTATTACCGGCGTTATCCTACCTGTTGACGGGGGTTATACCGCTCGATAAATTAAGAAGAATGACTTTTACTACAACGTTCTCATTCATTAGCAAAGATTATATTGGAGCCAACAATGCCAGCAGTATTTGTCCATGGAAACCCTGAAGCCGACGCGATATGGGAGCTACTCGTTCCTTTGCTCAATCGGACAGACGTCGTTTTGTTATCTCCACCAGGGTTTGGTGCACCCACACCCGAGGGCTGGGATGGCACTCGAGTCGATTATGTCAATTGGCTAGTGTCGGAACTTGAGGCAATAGGTGAACCTGTCGACCTGGTAGGACACGACTGGGGCGGGGGGCACGTTGCAGGTGTCGCTTTGACTCGGCCCGACTTGCTCCGTTCCTGGACGGTAGATCTCGCTGGCGTCTTTCATCCAGATTATGTGTGGCACGACATGGCACAGGCATGGCAAACGCCGAATGTCGGTGAGGAGGTTGTTGCGGCTATGATCGCCGCGCCACTAGCAGATAGAACAGCCCAGTATGCCGAACTCGGTATGCCTCAGGATATTGCCGCAAAGGTTGCTGCTGCGGGTAACGAAGAAATGGCTCGCTGCATTCTTGCGTTGTATAGAGATACAGCACAACCCGCGATGCGTGAACTTGGCAGTGATTTGTCAGTCATGCGCGAGAAGCCAGGTCACGTCATCATTGCCGAGCTAGATACCTACGTCGGTACTGAGACTATGGCACGAGATTCCGCCGAACGGGCTGGTGCAAAGGTAAGCTACCTTGCCGGTGTTGGTCATTGGTGGATGCTACAAAACCCTGAAACAGGCGCGGCAGCACTAAACGCATTTTGGGATTCTCTATAGCCACTTTCGCTATGTCTGATCTTTCTCGCAAAGACCGCAGTGACTAATCGAACTGCTGTTCACCCGATGCAAAGATCAGATAGAAAACCATACCGAAGAGTGTCACACCTGCCGTCACTTGAAACACCATTGCCCAAGAATTAGTGGCTTCAAGTATCAATCCTGTGATGAAGACACCAATAATACCTGGAATCGTACCGGCAGTATTGGTGATACCCATCAAAGTGCCGGCATGTCTTGGGCTAATGTCCATGTGATTAACCGCATAGCCGCCAACGCCAGCGGCAGAAAACACCTTTCCAAGGCACAATATACCTATCGCGGCCCAGACCGTATCAACCGTACTGATAAGTAGCAGGCAAGTGGCTAAACCGCCAAAAGCAATCGTCTGCATCAATTTGCGCACGAACGTGACATCCATACCACTTTTGATCATGCGATCGGCAATATTACCGGCAATGTTCAAACAGAAAAAAGACGTGATATGAGGCAACATAGCAATGAGTCCGATAGCGGCAAAACTCACACCTAGGCCTTCGTTAACGTACTTAGGCAACCAAGAGAGAATCACGTAAAGCGTCCAGTTGCTGCAAAAATGCGCTACAATCACGGCCCACACGGCTTTGTTCCTGAGAAAGCCCATCAGCGGCAAAGTCTCTTCAACAGCACCTGAGGCAGAAGCATTTTCTTCCAGATAAGCAAGTTCCTGCGCACTAATCGTTGGATGCTCCTGAGGTGTTGACGAGACGAGTTTCCGCCATGCGAGATACCACAAAACCCCAACCATACCAAAAAGATAAAAAGCCCATTGCCAGCCGAGATGCACAACGATCACAGGTGTCACGATCAGCGCAAATACAGTACCGATCGGAATACCACTGGAATTGAAAGCTACCGCCTTGGACTTTTCGTCAGCAGGAAACCATCGAGTAATGAGAGAATAAACAGAAGGAAAGGTCACCGCTTCACCGAGTCCCATGCCAATGCGAGTGATGAACAAGCCAATAAGTCCAGCAACAGCAGCCCATGGCGTTACGATGGTAAAAAGCGACCAAATAAGCACACCAAACCCAAGTACCAACTTACCGCCGTATCGATCTGCTAGCCGACCGCCGTAAATCATCATGACAAGATAACCGACATAGAAAGACGAGAGAATCGCGCCTTGGGTGCGTACGTCCCAGCCAAATTCTTCAGACATTGGAATAATGGCAACGGAGATGTTCACACGGTCGATATAGCAAACAAAGGTCGCCGCAAAACACATCGCGATGACGGTATATCGACTCTGCCAGAAACCACTTTTTTCGACGACCGTACTCATTGTTGCTCTCCTGTTTCTTTTTTTTATACCCTATAGGCTATTCGCATCGGGCAGTTTAGGCTATCACCGTTGGCCTTTTATTAAGCTATTCGATGAAGCAACACTTGACCCTGATAAATCAGATCGAACTTGATTAAAACAAGCAATCTTCCAACAAGCAATATGAGCTCCTTGAGCAGACAATAAGCCTGTCACTGATCAAAAACAATCAATAGCGATTTCTATACCGATGAGTCTACATACTACTGATTCCCCAAAGCCTTCTGGCAACAATAGATCCAGCAGCATGATTGCATTCTATGCAGCCGGCGGCTTACGGGAAATCATCCCAATTTACCCGCTGTATGCCATCATGTTCGGAAGCCACGGTGTTTCTGCATTTGAGTTATCTTTGCTATTTGTCATATGGGCGCTTGTTGGCCTTATGACAGAAGTGCCCTCCGGCGCGTGGGCGGACACCTATTCTCGAAAATGGATTGTAGTCGCAAGTGGCGTGTTCAAGTCTGCAGGCTTTTTGACCTGGTACTTATGGCAAGATTTCTCTGGGTATGCGCTGGGATTTATTCTATGGGGCTTTGGCTCTAGCTTACGCTCAGGTGCATTCGAAGCCATTTTGTATGACCTACTGCACCAGTGGGACGAAGCACAAGCTTTTACCAAACACTACGGGCGCATCTCCGCTTTGGCGACGATGTCGGCGATGACCGGTGAGATTCTTGGTGGCATCCTCATTATCTATGGTTACGATTTTGTATTATTGGTTAGCGTTGCGATTCCGCTACTGGCCAGCATTCCCTTTATCATTTATGTCAGAGACGCACCGAAGGAAGAATCCGTCGCTGAAACAAATTATCTCCAGCATTTATTGCAAGGTATCAGCGAAGCAATACAAAACAAGCGTGTACTGTTCATATTATTAGCCAGTACATTCCTAGTCGTAGCGGGCGGTGTTGTAGATGAATATGTGCCACCGGTGATGTTCGAAAAAGACTTTTCACTTTCAATGATCGCTTTTCTGGCGGCGCCAATGTTTATGGCTGAGGCAGCGGGAGAATACTTGGCAGAGCGGTTCGAAGACTTAAGCTTCGACAAACTTCTGCTAATGATGATGCTAGGCTCAGCATGCCTGTTGCCAATTTTTTTCGGATCGGGCTATCTGATCCCAGCACTGTTCACCCTGTATTTTTTCCTCTTCGGACTCGCAAGCACTGTATTAGCTGGCAATCTACAGGAGAAAATAGACTCCGCCTCAAGAGCCACTGTCACTTCTATTGTGGGGTTTGGAGATAGTCTCGGCGCGATGATTTGGTTTCTGATGATTGGCGTGTTTTCTGAGTTTTATTCTATCTCTACTGCTATCAGTCTGTTTACTGTCATCATTATTTTGGCCTGTGGCATAGGCTTATTTTATCGGCGCAAACTCAACATTTAGTCCAACAAATCAATCTTCAATGGCGACCGCCAAATCAATGGTTTCGCCTAGTCGGCCAGCAAGATCGATCAGCGCTTTTTCGAGCACTTCCACTCTTTGTTCCAGCTGTTTAATCTGTTGATCTTTACTGCTACCAGAAACTCGAGGGGTGCTTATCTGTTCTTCAGGCGCGGATTCGATCGCCCCTGCAAATAGATGCATGTACTCATGATCCATACGCCCTGGCTTTCTCGGTAATCGCGCAACAATTGCATTCCCTTCACGCTCCACTAAGGTCTTCAAGCAATCAACAACCTGTTGGTTGTCATCAAACTCATGTAAGCGCCCACTACGACTACGAAGCTCCCCTGGCGTTTGTGGGCCGCGCAACATCAGCAGACACACAATCGCATATTGAGCGGGATCAAATTTCAGCTCACCAAGTAATGTATTGCAGAATCGTTGTTCGTACTTTTCAACATTAACGCGCCCACCTGACTCAATACTAACGAGACGCTTCTCTTTCAAATGACGTACCGTACTTTGCACCTCACCTTGATTCAAGCTCATGACAGGTTCACGGCTCGATTTTTGATTACAGGCGTTATTGAGCGCATTCAATGTCAACGGGTATTGATCCGGCGTTGTCACGGCCTTCTCCAGAAGACATCCAATGATTCTGGTTTCTGTTGGGTCTAGTTGTTCAATCATAATGTGCTACTCAGAAAAATTTACTTCATATACGAATCATATACTTATATAGACACAGCACCTACTCAGTCGTATTCTCGTAGAACATATCAGCTCAGGATTTACATTATGAAGGCAGCAGTTTATTACGAAGGCGGAAGCCCCGACGTTCTCAAGTATGAGGACATTGAGGATCCTACAGTTGGTCCAAGACAGGTACTCATCGAAGTCCATGCCATCAGCATCGAAGGCGGTGATGTATTAGCCAGAGGCTTTGGTCCAGCAGGACCCACCCCCTATTGTGGTGGATATCTCGCCTCTGGCGTTATTATTGCGATTGGTGATGCTGTGACAGACAGAGTTGTCGGTCAACGAGTGACCACTTCAGACAATGGCGGTTCGCACGCAAGTTTACGCGCTGTAAATTCAAGATCCGCTTGGCCTATTCCAGATGACATGCCTTTCGATATCGGCGCATGTATTCCCATACCCTTCGGCACAGCAGACGACTCGCTATTTGAATTTGGCAAATTGCAAGCTGGCGAGACAGTGTTAATCCATGCGGGCGCAAGCGGAACAGGACTCGCTGGTATTCAATTGGCCAAACGTGCCGGCGCGACTGTTCTTGCGACAGCCTCCTCGACATCAAGGCTTGATAAGCTAAAAGAGTATGGCCTCGATCACGGAATTAACTATACAGAAGTGGACTTTGAACAGGCCGCAAGAGATTTGACTGACGGCAAAGGCCCCAACTTAATTGTTGATTCTGTTGGTGGTAAAAATTTAGAAAAAAGCCTGAGTTGCGCAGCTTATCGCGGTCGCATCGTTTCAATGGGCGGGGTCGGGCGAGATGACTACCAACCCAACTTTAAGAAAATGGCAGGGCAGAATAAAACTTATGTTAGCTATTTTCAGGGAGCAGAACTCGCTTACAATGGCGCAAGAGCACGTGCCAATGTACAACGCCTGATAGCAGACGTTGCCAAAGGTGAGCTTCAGGTTGTAATTGACAGTCATTACAAACTTTCAGAAGCAGCCGCAGCACACGCGCATATAGAATCACGGCAAGCTTTTGGGCGAGTTGTTTTAACCCCATAATTATTCATGTACTAAAAACTTGAGAACGCCCCAGCCCCCTAAGCATCATATCTATACGATGCTAAGGGGCGCTGAGGTTATTCTCAAACCACCTTTAAATACTACTCACATGAATTCTAAGATGTAGGTTTCGACCCACCTCTGGCATCCTAGCACCGAGCGCAACATCAGAGTTACTGACCCGGTTGTAGCCTGCTAGATGGTTTTCATACCGCTTGTCCAGTGCATTCTCTAATCCAGCAGATATCGCGACCTTTGGACTTACACGCCAAGTACTATAAAAACTCAACAACCCGTAACCCGCGGTTTGAGCTTCACTGTTGGTGCTTGAGATTCGGTTCTGACTTCGCACAAAAACTGTTTCAGCTTTCGCCGACCATGCCGACCGATCGTAAACCAGAGACAGCGAAAGCTTATCAGGCGAGATACGGTAAAGATTATCGTCAATATCTCTGCGCGCTCCTCGCACTATCGACACAACCCCTTCCGCTCTCCAATCTGATGAAAATCGATAACCGTAGTCAGCATCTATCCCGTATATCTTCGCATCAATATTACTGAACCTTAACGGAGTCATATCGCCATTGCCGCTTGACACTATCTCTACTGCTGAATCAACGACTCCAGGTGTGGTATCAAATGGCACGCCTTGAATATAGTCATCGATTTGCTGGTAGTAGAAAGTCGGTATCAATAAGCTTAATATCCATCGCAAATGGCGCGTTTCCAGTTGGATCAGTTTCATGTCGGCGAACTCCGAGCGTGAGCTCACTCAAGTCAGTTTTGTATCCTCCCGTTGGGCCAAAAACCCTCCTAGCATGAAAAGTATTCGTGATATCGCCGTCAGCAAACCGTTGATCAGAGCCATCTTCGACGGAAAACAGACCTGAAATTTTGAACGGCTCATTCGCAACACCAACTATGCCACCTACGGCGTAGTTTTCATCTGCAGTTCGCCCAATGGCAGTCACACCGTAGCGCTTGATATTCATCGCCGCCAGAATGAAAGCTTTGACTATTTATTTTGGTACTCACGCGACTACCGAACATACCCCGGTACTGAACCTGACCAGATAAACTACCGTTATTAATTAGCGCAGCCCCTGGCAAGCGCTGAACAAGCGCTGCAGCATCGGGTGCAACAAATGCCTCGGAGTCCGGCTTGATTTGACTAGCTGGCGCTGTCGCTCTGCTACCTGTAACGACAATCACTTCCTCAAAAACTGAAGCGCTATCTTCCGCATGCGCGATGTTAAAATGAATCAACTGAGTTCCCAGAAGAGATGTAAACAGCAATATACGTCGTCTACAGACAAGGTTTTGTAATAGTTTGAATGTCATATTGGTTTCCGTCGTACAGCAAATGCAGGCCAAGAAAGCCGTCACTTGCTGCTTAATATATTGATAGCCAGAACGCGTTCAGAAGCCGGATTCCCGTTGTTCCGGAACCCCTTCTGAGAATACTTTTCTGGACAAGCTAGTTGGCCACGTGGCCGCTGGAATTTAGCTAACGAACGGAGGACCACGAGGCGGGCTTGAGGCTTCTCTTGCAAACTGGTCGCCTGTCATTTCAAGGTGCTGATCAGGACTGACCAGTGCACCCGTATTTAGGTCAAATTTTACTACGCGCGGGTTTGTGGCAGAACAAACTAATAGCTCGACGATGTTAGATTCGCTATTGCGCCCTATCATCATTCCAGCGGGAATCAGCATCGGCACAAGCAACGAGACGATGAAATAGACCTGAGCGAACCCTAGCAATAGCTGTTTCAATCGTTTTGAGGGGATCTTTTTCGAACTATTCATGTCAGATCTTATAATGGGCTTGCGCTTGGTGTAAGTCAGGCTGGTAACCTGAAAGCGCGATAGAATACCATTTGAGTAGGAATCTGGCATGATCTAGATCAACGAGACTGAACCAAAACAACGATCACAGCAACACTAGGTGCCCTGTATGGCAGACAAACTTTGCACCTGAAGCATGAACCGTTAGAATCTCGTAGCCAGAAACGTGAAAGAACATAATCGTCTGCCAAACCAACGCTAAATGGCGAGCAATTAGGAAATAAGTAGCGAGACGGCTATGGCAATACTGTATAAACGAGCTCCAATGCAGCCAGCAAAACCAACTCTCAACCACATTCATTTAAAAGTATTAGATATTTTATGATTAACAGCGCAATAGCAAAAAAAACGGCATCCGGTTATCTCTCAACTTTTTCATTAGTCCTACTACTTGCCTTCCTATCCGCATGCAGCGATAGCGACGATGAGCCGGCGGCGGCGGCTGGACCTGCACCAACCCCCATCAACCTCAGACCAGCAGTATCAGCTGGCATTAATCAAACTGTCACTGGCGGCACAGTCGTCAACCTTTCCGGTACAGCTAGCGATTCAGATGGTTCAATTACCAGCACTCAATGGTTGCAGTCTACGGGACCGAACGTCGCAATCGCTAATGACTCAACCTTACAAGCATCTTTTACCGCACCGACGGTCGTGGAAAATACGACGCTTTCTTTTTCAATTGAAGTCAAAGATGACGATGGCGCTGCGACCAGCGATAACATCACAGTCACCATCATTCCAACAGACAACAATCGCGTTTTACTAGGACCGCTAGTGGGCGCAAATGTTGTTGTCACACGTGTTGGCAACAGCGCCGAAACGCTTGCCACAACGACAACAAGCACCACGGTTGACCTGGAAACCGGTGGCAGCTTTTCTCTCACACTCGATGGCCTGCCTGACAACGACTGGGTCTTATTAACAGTCACAGGTGGAAGCGACATCGACGCCGACGACGATAATGTTATCGATGCCACAGCAACCTTGAACACAGGGACAATTCGCGCGCTTGGTAAAGTATCCGATTGGCGCATTGGGGGCACGAATGTAACGGCACTTACGGAAGTAGCTGTAAGGCGCCTACTTAATGGCGGCATAAATCTTGATACGCTTGATGCCAACAGCATCGAGATACAGCTTACCGGCCTCGCTCATGATTTACTGCTAAACGATCTGAATGCAGACTCAAATTTGGACTACAAAGATATACTCGCATTCACCCCAGCTGCCGGCGCAACACTCAATACCAACACATTAACGGCAACCGGACTCAATACCATCGCCCAAGCACTCGAGATTGCCGACTACAGTCAGATAGACACAACACTAAATGCTGCTTTTACGTTCGATACCTTCGCAACAATAAGCACAAGCTTGGGTAGTATGAAGTTTCAACTCTTCCCTAATATCGTGCCAAACACAGTTATTAATTTTACGACTCATGCCCGCAACGGGTATTTTGACGGCCTAATCTTTCATCGAATATTACCGAGCTTTGTTATACAGGGCGGCGACCCCAATGGTGACGGCAGTGGTGGCGTGAGTATTCTTGGCGGCAGGTTTGACGACGAGTTTGACGACAGTCTAAGCAACGTCGCTGGCACACTAGCAATGGCTAACTCTGGGCCAAACACCAACGGTTCTCAATTCTTTATCAATCTATCGGACAATACCAACCTCGATTTTGACAAGACTCCACTGACATCAGCACATACCGTTTTTGGTCAAATCGTTGAAGGTCAGGACGTCGTCACGACAATCTCCGGTGTCACTACCAGCGCTGACCGTCCGATAACAGACGTTGTCATTCAAACAATCACGATTAGCCGAGATTGATACATTGTTTGATATGACGGTTGGTATGACCACCCTCAACTTAACAGCCCTGAAGATGATCCAATCGAGATACGACAATGAAAGCAGACGAAGTACCAGAGGCACTTGCCAACATACCCTGTAGCATTTATCCGACGACGCAAGGCATAAAGACCAAACCGCTGGCGCAGATGCGCATTGGTATCGTCTCCACTGCAGGGCTAATGCATCGAGGCGAAAAGCCGTTCTCATTGGGTGCCGTGGATTATCGCATTCTCGATTCAGCGTCTTCTGAAGACCTGATGATGAGTCATATTTCGACAAACTTTGACCGTAGCGGTTTTGCTGCAGACAGCAATCTGGTGTTGCCCCTCGATCGGCTAAAAGAAAAGGCTTCGTCTGGGGAAATTGGCAGCGTGGCTCAATTTCACTATTCGTTTATGGGTGCAACCGAGCCTGAAAAAATGAAAGCTGCCGCGGAGCAACTCATTACCACCTTAAAAGGGGACGAGGTAGACGGGCTAATTCTGGTCCCTGTTTGACCCCTTTGCACGCGCGCTGTCAGCGGGCTAGCCCATTATTTTGAACAAGCGAACATTGCGACCGTGGTGATAGCACTGGTGCCGCAACACGCAGAAAAGATTAAGCCGCCAAGAACACTCGCCGTACCTTATGAGCTCGGTAGACCGCTCGGCGTACCCAACGACCCGGCATTCCAACATCGGGTACTGACCGCGGCCCTCGAGCTGTTTAGTCACAGCGGCGAACCAATCTTTAGCCAGCATGAAGAGGTGTCAAGCCAGGCACGGATAGAAGACGAAGAAAACTTCAGCTGCCCTGTTACATTTACAGCCAAAGATCCTACGTTGACGCGTGCCGAGCAGGTAGAAGCCGAACTTGAGTTATTGCGACCATGGTATGACCGTGGCTTTACGATGAGAAAAAGTACTTCAGTAGGCTTGGCAGATATTGATATCAATAGCGCCGTCAAGTTTCTCGGCAGCCTACTCACCCCTTCAACCACTGTCAGCAGCCCAGCAAAGCACCTTAATCTAGCGGAGGCTTTCAAATGTTGCGCGGAAGACTTGAAAGCTTTCTACAACGAAGCTGTTACGAGCCAACCCGGCAATATTAGCTCAGTCGCTGCAGAGAATTGGTATTGGGGACAAACTTTGGCGGGTCAATTGATTCGAGATCTTCGCTTAGCCTATCTCGAATCAGAAGACGCTAAGTTGAAAGTGGTCGCTAATTTTATACTGGTCCCTCGGAAACAAACCTATCGCGATGAATAGATTGTTCTAGTTTTGGCTATGGTTTATCTAGCTTTTAGCTAAGGTTTGTCACCGTTCATCTGAACGCTAATGGGTCGCCAATTGTCTGGGTCTCCCCGGTAGCCAGGTAACAACCCTTCAATCCAGCGTGGACTCACTTTAATAAGGACATAGTCGGCAGGGAAATCAGGATAGATCTTGTCTCCGTCTGCGGCTCTCCTCATCTGACGTTTTGTCACCTCGTCGGTGACTAATTCAGCACGCCCCATAACTGAAACATAATTACGCCCAGCCGGATCAAAATAAAATAACGTTACCAATGGATTGTGTCCAATCTGTTCAACTTTTCTGGTATTTGGTTTTGTTGCGACATAAATAACAAAGGCTTCATCCGGCACAAATGGATCAACAATTCTAGTTCGCGGCTGACCATTCGCATCCACAGTAGCAAAGGTTGCATATCGCGCCTTTTCAATCGTCTGGCGTGCAAGGTCAAGAATCTCAGCATCTTCACTGGCGGCCATCGATGGTACCCAAACGAGTAACCACAAAAATTGCAGCAGAAATAATTGCTTCATCATGGGTCTGATCTTCTTCTTTGAAGTGAATTGATTCAGCTACTTTATCAAATTTTTAATCGTTTTTTTGACAACTAAATTGTGATGCCCCATGGTTGTCAAAAAACAGGAGGCACAAAATGAACGAGCTCATAAACAAAAATAATGAAGGCCAATTTCTAGGGCTAACACCCATGGTGCTTTTTGTTTTCCTCGTCATTGTCGCTGGACTCTTTGCAAACAATTTTTCCGCGATGCCGATACTCGTCGCACTGTTGCTATCGGCGGGATATGCACTGACACTCAACCCGAGCAGCGAAAAGCTGTCACTAGTAAGAAAAGTAGACATCTTTTGCACCGGCGCTGGAGACAAAACAATTATGCTCATGGTCATCATTTTTCTGATGGCAGGCGCATTCTACTCTCTCACGATTGATATCGGCGCACGTGATGCGACCGTTAATTGGGCATTAACGTATGTACCAACCGTTATCCTTTTGCCCGGTTTGTTCATGATTTCTTGCTTCATCTCATTTGCTATGGGCACGTCAATGGGCACGATCACAGCCATAGTGCCAATAGGCATTGGACTGGCGAATAGTATCGGCATTTCAATCCCACTTGCGATCGGTATCGTCATTGGCGGCGCGATGTTTGGCGACAACCTTTCTTTTATATCGGACACGACAATCGCCGCAACCCGCACGCAAGGTGTGAGACTTAGAGATAAATTCAAAGCCAATCTACTTATAGTGACACCCGCTGCATTGATGACGTTTTTTGGATTGATGTTCGTAGAGTTTGATCTGCAGGCAGACATTGCACTGGGGGACTACAACTTCTGGCTCATATTGCCCTATATTCTGATCATCACATCAGCATTACTTGGCTTCAACGTCATCACTGTTTTAGGCATTGGAATTAGCTCTGCTGCGTTAGTGGGTCTTTGGAATGGCACATTCGATTTGTTCGGCATGTTCGCAAGCATTCAAACCGGCATGGAATGGATGCAAAATCTCGTTGCCATCGCATTGGTTATCGGTGGCATTATTGCCTTGATGAAATCGTATGGCGGCATGGATTGGCTGATGATCAATCTCACCAAAGGTGTTAAATCCAGAAAAGGCGCGGAATATAGTATTGCGGCTTTGGTAAGCTTCATCGACATCGCGATATCGAACAATACGATTGCGATTGTTTCGGCAGGTCCCATTGCCAAAGATTTGAGCCAACAATTTAAAATTGATCCAAGACGCACCGCGAGCATACTCGATGTTTTTTCCTGCGGGTTTCAAGGAATCGTTCCTCACGGAGGTCAACTGCTCACTGCAGCAGCGCTAGCCGGCCTCTCTCCTCTTCAGATCTCGCCCTATTGTTGGTACCCGATGCTCATAATCGTTTTTGGTATTTTGGCTATCGCAACGGGACTGCCAAATTTCAGCGACACAGCTCAGGATGATCTTGGCGATTCTGATTCAAGCCTAACACCCGTGAATAATTTGTAGGCATGTTCGCCAAGCTCAAGTTGGTTAACAACACGGGTTCAACATTCACCCCGCGCAACAATCTTGGTGCGGTTTAGGCGATACGTTAGATTGGTTATTATTTGTACAGGAACCGACAAATTCAGCATTTCCTAAACGCACCTACTGAGGCATTTGTAGAACGACTGTGATATCTTTCCTGCAAATGAAAACACTAAATATTCTGAAATGAAAAAAACCCACCAACCTGCAATGTTTACAATCTTCCTCGTCGCTTTAACTGGATGCGGAGGCGGCAATAATAGCTCTTCACCTACCGTCACAATCGCGCCCGAAGTCTTTACGGGCGTATTTACTGATAGCCCAGTGAACAACTTGTCATTTCGAACCACGACTCAATCCGGACGCACTAATACCGCCGGAGAGTTTCAATATCAGGCTGGCGAAACAGTCGAATTCTCTATCGGCGGCATCATCCTTGGGGCGGCGCCGGCTTCAGCAGAATTGTCTCCCCTAAACTTGGCAGGTGTGACAACACTAAATGAGGCAATGGCAAACTCAACCGAACATGAAGTCATCAATCGAATTCTATTTCTACAATCACTGGACCGAGATCAGAACCCGGACAATGGTATTGACCTTGAGGGCTTAGACGCAGCACTAGCATCCGAGACGCTAGACTTTTCAGATCCAGAATTCCTGCAGGGCCGATACCTTCAGATTGTCAATAACAATAACGGGTATTTACAATCTCAGAGAAATGCCTTAAATCACCTGTTAGAGACGCTGCAACAAACAGTCACGGTTGAACTGCCCATTAGAGACTCGATTGACACTGACGGCGATGGGGAATTCGATCAAATCATAGAGCTCAGATATAACCAACAGGGGCAATTGATCGAAAGGGTCGTGACAGATGTCAACTCTAACACTTCGACAACACTTCAAGAAATTGAGTACGACGACAACGGCAATCCAATAAGAATCGTCACCGGATCAAACATCGAAACAATCGAATATCATCCATTGTTTGGTGTCATCAGCTCAACCACCACATTTGAGGATGCCATTCTGTTCTCGAATAACAGAACCTTCGATGCCATCGGGAATATCATTACATTATCTAATATTGTCAATTTTCAAAATTTCCCTGAACTGCAGACAGAACTAACAGGATTCAATTTGGTTACTGGAGAGCTTCCGCCCACCGCTAGTTTCGCGGTTTTCGCGTCCACTGTAGCTCTGAATCTAACGGATAGGCTCACAGAACTAGAACTGTCAGATGTGCTCCAAGCCACAGGACCACCAGAAGGAATTAGGGGCATCACACCAATAGATTATTCAAGTTTCATAGCAGAGCTTCGCCCCCCAAATACATCAACAACAATTAACAACACTTTCAATGAGCAAGGACACCTTTCCCAGTCGATTTTGACTACGACGATCGGGGAATCCAGCTTTGCATCAACTAGCAATTTTACATACGAGAATGGTCAGCCTACCGCCATCGGCACCACAATCAATTTACCTTCAATCCCACCCGAAACAGTCTTAACGATCTTAACTGAAATCGACTTTGAGTATAATTCTGAGGGGACCTTTTTAGGATGTGAGCAATCGAACAATCAAAGCCCCTCCGTCAACGACCCTGGCTTTTTCGCAATTGCAAATCCTAACACGAGCCTGCCAGGGACCAGCATCAGCGCTGACATGATCAACGCCTTTATAACCTGCTCGGAGTTAGTCGAATACGATGAGCAAGGCAGAGTGACAAAAATTGAGCAGCCAACACGAGGTGGCTTCTTTCCTAGCTTAACCAAACTGTTTGAATATTCAGGGAACGAGGTTACACGAACAACTCTAACAATCGCTTCTGATCCGATTCGAGAGGAAGTGCGCTCCTTTGAGTACTCCGCCACAGGTAAACTCATAGAGGCATCAATTACGAATGACGGCGAACTATCGTTCGTCAGACGACTAGAATATGCCAGTTTCGTCTTGGATCAGTTACCTCAGCAATAACTCAGAAAGCACACTTGGAGTGCGCTTCTTTCCTTTGTTTAACCAGTTAGTTCCCGTCCTTAAATGCTGGTTTAAAGCAAACCAAACAGGACTTTTCAGACCTGTTTGATTACAAATCAATAGGCTGTCGGGAAGTAACCATAGAGATCTTAGTTTCTGGATAATTACTAGTTGTTAACTGGTCATGCCTTTCTCTACAATTTCACAAAATTCTGGTGTAGCACCAGCAGCCAAAGCAGCTTCTTTTTAACCCATTCAACTCTGTCGAAGCGTTCTGGAACCGGATTATCTGAAAGGACGATTCAATCATGGAAGTTTTTGGGGAGGCGCGGTATTTTATTTATTCCATTCTCATTGAAATTCGATCTACACTGCACCCGTGTTTTTACATATTAGAAACAATGACACTATCAATGAGATTTTAGAAATGAATGCAGTCGTGCTCGCAGTTAGCCTGGTACTTATTCTCAGTCTTTTCAGAGTTAATGTCATATTGGCATTGTGCTTGGGCGCGCTTGCCGGTGGTGTTTGGTCAGGTCTAACTTTTCTTGAGACAGTAAATGCCTTTCAGAATGGGCTAAGTGGCGGTGCGACTATCGCACTTAGCTATGGGCTGTTAGGGGCTTTTGCGGTGGCAATATCGCGCTCGGGCATCACCGATGTATTAGCTAGATCAATTATCGAAAAGACAGGCCGAGGGGATAGCGCTTCAGAAACATGGATAAAATCCATATTGATCACTTCGATATTGCTCATTGCGATATCTTCACAAAATATCGTTCCTATACATATTGCTTTTATCCCAATTGTTATTCCGCCCTTGTTAGCGGTTTTTGCACAGCTTCAAATGGATCGAAGATTGATTGCCTGCGTGATTACCTTTGGCTTGGCAACGCCTTTTTTAATATTACCGGTGGGGTTCGGTGGCATTTACTTGTTTGAGATACTACATAAAAATTTGTTGAGCAACGGCCTAACTATTGATGCAGTGGACGTACCTCTCTCAATGCTGATTTCTGCATGCGGGATGCTAGTTGGCTTGTTAGTTGCCGTCTTTTTTACGTATCGAAATCCTAGACAATACGATGCGCCTGTAACTAATAGCCTTGAACCAGCATTAGCAACAATTGACAGAAAATCACTTATCGTTAGCCTACTTGCTATTGTCTCTGCATTATCAATGCAACTCTATAGCAGCTCAATGATTATGGGCGCGTTGACGGGTATTTTAATCTTCACGGCGTCCGGTGTTGTTAAGTGGAATCAAACTCAGGATTTGTTTAGCAAGGGCATCGCGATGATGGCAATGATAGGCTTCATTATGATTACCGCATCAGGTTTTGCAGAAGTGATGAAAACAACAGGCAGCATCACTGATTTAGTTGCATCAACTTCTAGTGCCCTTGATGGTAGCAAAGCGATAGCAGCGGTCATGATGCTAGTGATCGGTTTGTTAATCACCATGGGAATTGGGTCTTCATTTTCAACTGTCCCTATTATTGCGGCCTTGTATGTCCCTCTCTGTATGGACCTTGGCTTTTCGGCCATGGCGACCGCTGCCTTGGTGGGTACTGCTGGAGCACTTGGCGACGCAGGGTCTCCTGCTTCAGATTCAACCTTGGGTCCTACTGCAGGTTTGAATGTTGACGGACAACACGATCATATATGGGATACCGTAGTACCCACGTTCATACACTACAATATCCCGTTATTAATATTCGGTTGGATCGCAGCTATGACGCTATGAAACTGTAAAGCAAACAGGATAGCTAAGGAATATTAGTTAAAATTTGGTAAAAAATATTTAGGCACAAATTTCAGTAACCCTTTGAAAAAGTTAAAGGAGATAATATGAGTTGGATTAAACATATCCCTTTTAAGCAAGCGGAAGGCAAGCTACTCAAACTCTACAAAAGAGTGAAGGGGCCAGATAACAATGTAGATAACATCATGCTCGCCCATAGCTTACGGCCTCATACGATGGAAGGCCATATGGTCTTGTACAAGAATGTACTGCACCATACAGGTAATAAAATCCCTAAATGGTTTCTCGAGGCCATGGGCGTACTAACGAGCATGTTGAATGGTTGTCGCTACTGTGTTGATCATCACTTTTCTGGGATGGAACGGCTGGTCGATAATAATGAACGTTCTAAACAAATACGTCTGGCGCTTGAGTCAGAAGATTTTTCAAATGTATTTAATGACAGGCAGACAGCGGCAATGCGCTATACAAAAAAGTTGAGCTGCACACCGGCACAAATGCTCGAAGAAGATATTAGCAAATTACGCTCATCTGGCTGGGATGATGGTGAGATCCTTGAAATAAATCAGGTTGTTGCCTACTTTAATTATGCAAACAGAACGGTCTTAGGATTGGGGGTTCATACCGACGGCGACCTTATTGGTTTGTCGCCCAATGTTTCGGAGGATCCTGACAACTGGAACCATACTTAGCATGGCCGACAACATGGGCCCCTTTCAGGAGAAAGTACGCACATTTGAGTACTCCACTACAGGACTGCTGGCTCTGGCATCGATGAAAATTTAAGGCGAACCACCGTTCCCCCGACAACTAGGAATGTTGCCGTCAGGAAAGAGTCAATTCAGGAACTCAAGTAAAGAGCTGCCTATTCTTTCGGCCAAACGCCGTAACCTGTGTCCATGCGCGCTCTGACCTCTTCAATTTGCTTCGCAGATAACACATGTGGCTCACCCAACTGACACGCCAGCAAGTATTGCTGGCACAGCGCTTCAAGTTCACCTGCACGCCACAGCGCTTGTTGTAAATCGCCTCCGCATGCAATCATTCCATGAGTACCAAGCAAACAACCGGTTCTGTCTTTCAGAGCAATCAGCGCATTATCTGAGAGCTCTTGGCTACCGTAATGAGCGTAGTCCGCGCAGCGAATGCTATCGCCACCAAAAATGCCAATCATATAATGAACCGCTGGGATATCGCGTCGCAGCATAGATAGCGCCGTCGCGTAGGTAGAATGGCCGTGAACGACGGACTGAATATCTTCACGTTCCTTATATATCGAAGAGTGGAACTTCCACTCAGAGGAAGGGCGGTGATCGCCGATAGAGTCACCTGACATGCCATCGCCCGGCAGCAAAATAATATCTTCTGTACGCATTTCTTCATAAGGCAGACTACTTGGCGTAATCAAGATACCTTTATCTGTTCGAACGCTCACGTTGCCAGAGGTTCCTTGATTCAAGCCAGAGCTATTCATCCACAAACAGGCATCAATAATGGATTGGCGAACTTCGGATGTGTCTTTCTGAATCATATCTGCGTCCTATTTATTTGAGGGTTCAGTCTATCGTTTAATTTTTGAGGTGCAACCCAGAACGGTAATCCCCAAGAACTCGGACACGTACACGTACACGCTCAAGACCTGAGTTTGTTAGCTCGACGTCTTCCCTATAAGATAAAAGGGTAAGACAGGAGTGCGACTGAGGTACCCTGCCAACTCAATTCGAAATGGAGAACAAAAGTGATATTAATGACAGGCGACCTTAGCCCATATTCCGCAAAAGTCCGGATGCAAATTTACGCCATGGGCATTACAGATATTAAGTTTGTCGTACCGACGGAATTTATGACGGGGAAATTCAAGGAAGTATCCCCCATCGGTAGAATCCCAGTGCTTGATGTGGATGGCACACTTATTCCTGAGTCAGAAATCATTTCAGAGTATCTTGATGATATTTATCCTAAGAAATCCATGGTTGGTGATACTCCTATGGAGCGTGCACAAGTACGTACAATATCCCGCATCGCAGATATCTACCTCATGAACAATATCTTCATGTCGTTATCTCAACTCATGACTAAAACACCGAACCAAGGCATATTAGATTTGCTGTTAGGACAGGTTGACCGCGGCATCGGCGCGTTAGAACAACATATTGGTACCGGCGAATTTGCTGTGGGCAACAAGCTAACACGAGCAGACTGTACATTGGTGCCGGCTTTGTGGATGTGTCAGGGTACGGTGCCAAGATTGGGCGGCGAAAACCCCATACCCGGCGCAGAAAAAGTGGCGGCATACTGGGAGAAGATACAAAAGAACGAATACGCAGAAAAAGTCATCGATGAAATGAAACGCGGAATGAAAGCAAGGCTTGACGGCACCGAAGCCAAGATGCGAAATGCAGCAATAGAGAAAGCAAAGAATGGCTAAGCGTATACCTAGCCTAATTGCCTTACTGGGTGGTATCACAACTACCATCATCACTAGCGTGCCCGTATTTGCGGATGGCAACGAAGCTATTTTGCCAATGAAACAGCGAGCAGCGATTGTAGATCGCCTGCTCGCTGGACGCCTCAGTTCATTGCCTGAGAAGTTAATGCGACGCGAAAGCATTAGCATGTGGGTCATTATTGCGCGGGAATATAACGAAGACCCTGTTGTAAAAACGATGCTGCCCGGGACAGCCTTTGCAGCCCGCAGAAGAACTATTCTCGTATTTGTCGACGAAGGAGATAAAGGCGTCAATGGATATGCCGTATCCAGATATGGCGTTGGCGATTTCTTCAAGCCCATTTGGAATCCTGAAGAGCAATCAGACCAGTGGCAAGCGCTCGCTGATTTCATCGATGCGAAGAATCCAGCTAACATTGGTATTAACACCTCTTCAACATTCGCACTTGCAGATGGTCTAACCCATGCTGAGTATGGTGGTTTTATATCGGCCCTGACTTCACAACAAAGAAGCAAAGTCGTCTCTGCTGAAAATCTCGCTGCAAGTTGGCTTGAAACCAGAACAAAAGAAGAGATGAAAATATACCCCTCCATCGTCAAGATTGCCCACAACATAATAGCTGAAGGTTTTTCCAGAACGGCTATCACCCCTGGCGTCACCACGACAGACGACGTCAGGTGGTGGTATCGAGATCGAATCAGAGCGTTACGGCTTACCACCTGGTTTCATCCATCGGTGGGCATCCAACGAGCCAATAGTGAAGTGAGTGACGGCATAATCATGTCCGGCGACCTGCTCCATGTTGATTTCGGCATCACCTACCTTCGTTTGAATACTGACACTCAGCAACATGCCTATGTATTACGCCCAGGTGAGCGCGAAGCACCCTCTGGCTTAATCGCAGGACTCAAAACGAGTAATCGGTTACAGGACATATTGACCTCAAAATTCAAGGTTGGTCGTACCGGAAACGAAATATTGCGTGCGGCACGTCTGCAAGCAATCGACGAAGGTATCCGGCCCTCTATTTACACTCATCCGATTGGCTATCATGGGCATGCTGCCGGTCCCACCATAGGTATGTGGGATAATCAGGGAGATACCGTCGGCAGAGGAGATTTTCCGATGCATCAAAACACGGCCTACTCAATTGAGTTAAATACAACCGTTGACGTGCCTGAGTGGAACGGGCAAGCCGTCAAATTCAAACTAGAGGAAGATGCTTTTTTTGATGGCAAAACGACGCAATACATAGATGGGCGACAGCAGGAATTCATCCTGATCCCATCTGAATCGAAAGACGGTGCCCCGCTAATGAAAGGTACAAATGAATCATAAGCATTTAGTAATATTTGGCGAGGAAGCTAACATTCTGACCCGGCAAGCCAAAGAACTTGCTGAACTCATTGGCTACACAGATATCAAAGTAACAGACCAATATCCAGCAGAGTCAAGCGACGTTTTCCTAACCACGGAAGATAAGGTGCAACGCAAACAGCTCATTGCTCAGATCGGTCGTGACCGAGTAGTGAACCTTATTCATCCCACTGCTTATGTTAGTGCCTCGGCTATTCTTGGGTGCAATATTTTTGTGGGCCCGCAGACAGTAATTGGCATGAACGCAATCATAGGTGATGGCGTTGTGCAGAACGCACTAAGCTCTATTGAGCACGACAATAAGATCGGTGAATTTTCGTTTTTCGGGACAGGATCGATCCTCTGCGGAAGAGTTGAAACGGGACCAGATGTATTTATTGGTGGCGGGGCAACGATAAAGCCTGGCACCAAAGTTGGTGCTCGCACCACAATTGGAACAGGAGCAGTTTTAGTCAAAGACGCAGATCCTGATTCAGTTTACGTTGGCAACCCCGCCCGCAAACTCGATAGATAAAAACACAAGCACGACGACTGCTTACACACCAACAAACTAACGACCCTACAAAGGTATAAATCTTGGATTATATTAGTCTTGAACAAGCAAAACAATCTTCAGGTGTCAGAATCATCTGTACACGCCTCGTACCTGGCCCCTGGGGCGAGGCAGCGAAAGCAATTCTTCGCTTACGCAACGTACCTTTTCAAGTCGTCGCGCAATCCGGCGGTGAAGAAAATCAAGACATCGTTGACTGGACAAAGCATCGAAATGCCCCCATCGTCATGTACAACGACGAGTCTCCCCGCGTCCGCGCGATGGAAATTATTGAACTCGCAGAGCGTATTGGCTCAGGCGCTTCGCTATTGCCCGACGACATCACAGAGCGGATGCTAGTCACAGGTCTTATTAACGAAATTGCTGGCGAAGATGGCTTCGCATGGAATGGTCGTTTGTTGATGCTTAAAACAGGCTATGACAAACAGGGTGAAAAGATTTTGGGCACCCCAATGTACAAGGACTATTTCTCAACTGAGAAGGCAGATCGAGCACTGCAGAGAATTAGGCAAATTTTGGATTGTCTGACTCAACAGATTAAATCCCAACGACATATCGGCAGCAAGTATCTGGTAGGTAATCGCTTGAGTGCCGCCGACGTTCATTGGGCCTATTTCTCACAGATGCTAGAAACTTACCCACATGAGCAAAATCCGATGCCTGGTTTCCTGAGGAAATCGTGGAGTGTTGTTGGCGCTTCGCTAGGAGAGTTTGACCCCGTCCTAGTGGAACAACGCGATGCCATATTCACTGAGCATCTAGAATTACCAATCGATTTTTAGACCAGCTAAATATGACCTGGGCACTATTTTTAATAGTGCCCACGTTTAGAGATAGAGATAAATATCGATTCTGATCGTTTTTAAGTTGCGCCGCTATAACGCAACACCAAACTTAGCCAAAAACCTTTCGTTGTACTCAGCATCAGAAAGGTCACCACCCATCTCGATCCATTCTTCAGCACTCACCTTATTACGGGCCGCCATAAAACCCTCTGCATCTGGTCCAACCGGCCAACGTAGCTTATAGTTATCTGTTGAGATGGCTTCTAAAATTGTCTCTGCGACAGATTCTGGAGGAACCGCTCTTTTGAAACCCGCGGCGAACATTTTCCCATTACGACGCATCGTAGGTTGATAGGGTGATGTCTTGTCATACCGTGTTTGTTCAGCAGAGTTCTCGAAGATGTTGGTCATGATCACGCCGGGCTCTACATTCACTACCCTAACGCCAAAGCGATACACTTCATGAGCCAAGGCTTCACCTAGACATTCTAAGGCCCATTTTGAGGCTGAATAAGCGATTTGATTCGGAGTCGCCATCAACCCAACGGCTGAAGTAATGTTCACAATGCACCCGGAATTTCTTTCCCGCATAGACGGCAATACAGCCTGTATGCAGCTGACCACACCAAAGTAGTTAGTGTCAAACATCTGACGGTGTTCAGCTTCCGGAGTCAGTTCAAGCGGTGAAGAACCGCCAATGCCAGCGTTGTTGATCAAGACATCAACTGGCCCTGTTTTTTCGATCTGTTCGAAAGCAGTGCTAACAGACTGGTTGTCACAGACATCTAATTGAATCACCTCAAGCTTCAGCGATTCTTTGGCTGCAGCCTCCTTGAGCGCGTCAGATTTTGTGAGATTCCGCATACCAGCAAAAACATGGTATCCGTTACGTGCCAAATGAAGGCTCGTGGTATAACCAATTCCCGTGCTCGTACCTGTTACCACTGCTATTTTCATTTTTCGCTTGTCCTTCTAAATAAGTTTTCAGTTAGTTTTCTTTGGGTTTTCAATCGGCAAAGTATACTCTCTCTGGATCAGGTAATGTTATTCCAATCGAATCACACAACAACACAGGAAGACCAAATTGGGCATCACGCTGCTTAAAACCCTGAAGGAGGTAAGGGCTTGCACAC
The DNA here is from genome assembly GCA_047629195.1 of Candidatus Azotimanducaceae bacterium. Lineage (GTDB taxonomy): Bacteria > Pseudomonadota > Gammaproteobacteria > Pseudomonadales > Azotimanducaceae > UBA4582. The sequence goes on along the minus strand of JBLHWY010000003.1, from coordinate 9,153 downwards.
TATGTAAGGACGATCTTGAACTTGGACCCAGACCCGTTCTCCAGATTCATAAAGAGGCGAGAGTTCTCATATCCGGTCAAGCACCAGGTATCAAGGTTCACCTTTCTGGCGTGCCTTTTGATGACGCGAGTGGCGAACGGCTGCGCTCATGGATGGGTATTGAACGCGATGTTTTCTATGATGCCACCAAGATTGCAATCCTTCCCATGGGGTTTTGTTATCCCGGGAAAGGGACATCCGGTGATCTACCACCGTTAAAACGATGTGCAGCAACTTGGCGCGAAAAACTATTAGCGCAACTCCCCAATATCAAACTGAATTTGGTGATTGGCCTGTATGCGCAGCAATGGCATTTTCTAAGACCAGATCTCAACTTAACTGACACGGTTAAACGCTGGCATGAATTCGGCGACGAGGTTCTGCCACTGCCCCATCCCAGTCCAAGAAATAATATATGGTTAAAGAAAAATGCCTGGTTTGAAACAGACGTAATGCCAGAATTGAAAAATCGCGTTTCACAAGCGCTTAGGTAGCCATTAAGAACATCTATTATTGGCTTTATTTCGTCAACAAATAGCCGGAAACTAATTTCAAGCCAGCTTGCAACACATCTGTTGGATTGGCATAACCAATACGAAGATAACCTTCCATTCCAATGGCGGAACCCGGAGTAAACATCACGCCGGTCTGCTCCAACAAATCAACGCAAAGATCACGCGAAGGTATCTCAAGATCATATTTTAGTAACGCCGTGGTGCCAGAAGAAGGTGGAACCCAACTTATCAAAGGTTCGCGGTCAACCCAGTCAGACAAAATCTTATGGTTCGCGTGAGTAATCGTTTTGCTTCTATCTAGCAGGGTCTGATAATTTTCTAAAGCCAAGGTCGCAAAATGATCATTGATCACCCCTACCGAAATGGTGTTGTAGTCTCGGTGAATCATTACTTTTTCTATCAATTCCTCTGGCGCTACAATCCAACCTAGTCGCAAACCGGCGAGAGAAAAAGCTTTCGACATACCCGCAGTACTAATGCCTCTCTCATAAACATCAGCGATAGATCGGGTGGTGCCTGAACCTGTTTGGTCTGTGCCGCGATAAACTTCATCACAGAGCACCCATGCGCCAACTTCTTTGGCAATAGCAGCTACTTTTTCCAGAAAACCGGCATTCATCAAGCTGCCGGTTGGGTTATTGGGATTTGTCATCGCAATGAGCTTTGTGTTTTTAGTCGTTAATGCTTTTAGCTCGGCGAGATCCGGCAAAAACTGGTTTTCTGATTTCAACTGCAACAACTTCACATCAGCACCGATGCTCTCGGGGATAGAATAATGCTGCTGATAGGTAGGCACAACAGCAATAACTTCATCCCCGCGGGACACAAGGGTTTGATGCACCAGCGAATTGGCACCGATAGTGCCATGGGTCACAAGGGTGTTTTCGATTTTTTGATTCTCGTAAAGCGTTACTATCGCAGCGCGCAACCGGTCGCTTCCTTGAATCGCGCCATAGCTCAACTTCAATGAAAGCAACCCTTCTAAACTCGTCGAAGGCTCGCCGCAGATCTCGAGTAACTCGCCAACAGTGATGCTGTACACACAAGTTTCAGCCAGATTGTAATCACAGGTCAGCTCAAACTCGTTCATCCATATTTCTACACCAAATGGTTCAATATCCATGGCAACTTCTATCCTTTTGGTTCCGCAGCATGCGAATGTTAGAGATCCTCTTTATAGTTCTGATATACAAGAGGCACTTAATTGATCAAACATCGCCCATTGTATCGCTCAAAGATAACAGGTCGACAAATACTCAAGTAACTATTTGGCTAGTAAGTTGTCTAGCCTCAAATTTATTTGCATGATAGGTTCAATCATCACAATTTGAGCGACTTATGTTCATACACAATCTTCTTAAACGCCTCATCGGCAGCCTGATACTCACGTTTGCCTTGGTAAGCCATTGCTGCTTTGCCAATTTCGATGATGCGATGAAGCTTTACCAGCAAGGCGACTATGAAAATGCTTATGCTCAATTGAGAACGCTGGCTGAGATTGGCTACTACCCTGCACAATTTAATCTGGGCGTCATGTACGCATCAGGTCAACATGTTAAACGGGATGATATACAAGCCTATGCCTGGATGAAATTGACCGAGGGAAAGCTCGAGGCCATGGACCAACGAACACAAGAGTTTTATCAAGGCTTTAGTGCCGAGGCTAAACTCGCGGCAGATAATCGCGCTGAAGAAATAATGTCCATATTTGGAGATGACGCACTAGCAAAATCACTTTTACCATCACCTTTGGCAGACGCAGACTGCACACCCCCCGTACGGGCAATTTCGTATGCGCAGCCAAACTACCCGAGTGCAGCTTTAAGAAGAGGCAACATTGCTGTTGTTTTGGTCACATTTGATGTGGATAAGAATGGACGTGTTATAAGCCCTGCCATTATCTTTGGCCAAGAACAGTTTCATAAACCGACAATCGAGGCCATGTTAAAGGCCAAATTCCCCGCGGGTCAGCCAGCAAATGGGCTGGTAAATCGCGTTCATTATGCGCTCGCCAATAGCTCTCAGAAAGAAGGTTCTTATCTCAGCGACCTGGTTGGAAAAATCCGCAAGGAAGCCGACGAAGGTGGCTCAGCGATGCAAAAATTCTCCTATGCAGCTAACACGGCACACATGGCCAAGAAGCGACCAGAAGATCAAGTCCTTAACCAATATATCATTGATGCTGCTCAGCAAGGCTTACCCCAAGCACAATTTTTGATTGGGAGGAATTTGCTTTACGGACGAGGTTGCGAAGTTGACCTTATGAAAGGACTTGAGTGGCTGCGACGATCAGCCCAAAGTAGCTATGCTCCTGCTCAGCATTTACTCGCAACAAAAACATTTGCAGATAAGCGTCATCGCAAAACATCGATGCTGTGGCTGGAGAACGCCGCAAATTCTAAGCATCAACCAGCCATGCTCAAACTTGCATGGATTCTGGCTACATCACCAGATGCTGATGTGCTGAATCCCGAGAGAGCACTCAAGTTAGCTAGCGCCGCAAACAAAAAGCCAGCGGACAAGATCACTGCTTTCGATACACTTGCCGCGGCCTATGCAGCCAACGGTCATTTCAAGGCAGCAATCAAACTCGAGAAAAAGGCAATTAGGCAAGCAAAAAGATTAAAATGGTCGCTACCGGCACTACATAATCGCCTTACAAGTTTCGAACAAGGTGTTGCCTGGGTGGATTATGAAAACCATTAAGTTTGCACTTACCTTTTGATCACTTAACACCCGTCACAATAAATTGCGGTAACACGAACATATAGTCACCTACCTCTATGGCCTCTTTGAGTTCATTAATCATCGTCGTCAAATGCTCATCTGACAGGGTGTTAAACCTTCGTGCATAGGACGCCATATTAGTGATGACATTCAAACCTCCGCCGGTTGTATCAGCACTAGCTAAAACTCTTACGTCTACATGTTGAAAACCTGCAGCGGAAAGTAACCCCTTCAACTTTCGACCGATATGAAATTCGTTGAAGGCCCCCCGCGCAGCTTCAAAAAACTCATCTGCTCGCGATTTCCCCCAGGGCTCAACCAACACAAACCCCCAGTCGCTATCAATGATTTCAATTATTCCGCCAGGTTTTAACACCCGTCGCTGTTCTGCAACCGTTTGAACACAGTCTGGCACGTACTCAAGCACGTTTTGCAGATCAGACGATCCAAGCTGTTGTCGGCTAGGGTCATCGTGGCACCCGACAATTGCGTAAACTCGAGCTGGGGCAAATTCGCCGCTTTTGAGCGCCTACTTGCACGGGTGACAAAATCGGCATTGATATCAAAACCCAAAAACGCGACCGGTGGCGCCGACACGACGCGCGAGTTCCATGGCAAGAAAGCCGGGACCACAGCCATAGTCTGCAATGCTGAGACCGGCTTCCAATTGGAGCGGCTTCAACAGGGCTTCGTGTTGCGGTCGAAATACAAACATCTCTTCATAACGTGCCAGGCGTTCAGCTTCAATTTCTCGCCAATGATCTTGATAAAAGGTTTCATCGCACATATAAGCACTTCCTCAGCACGCAAGGCCCTTTATAGCCAAATTGTATAAAAACCGCCCTTTCGAATCTTTTCTGCTTAAAAAATATACTACTGACGTGGCTAAACGCCGCTACCTTGTTACACTCAATAGACTAGAGTCTTGATTGCGCATAATGAGTCAGTCGGTCAACATAAAAGAAAGCGTCGAAAATGTATTGGGTGTCAAAAACCAACGACGGGCACGCCTGTGTCAAATCCTTTCAATACTTGGCATCGTCGTTCTTTTTATGTTCGGCATCGTCAACCTGCTAAATGAAATCTACAGCCTGGCTAGCGTCCTTCTGCTTTTTTCCGCCATCATTCTGATCAATGTCTATGCGCATTACCGAAAACCGAATATTGAGCGTGCGGTCTATATTCTGAGCGGAATCATGCTCGCATTTTCCCTCATGCTGATAATAACTGGCGGGAAGGACAACACAGGCATTTTGTGGATATATCCAATTCTCGCAATCAATCTGGCCATCAATCGCTTCCGCCCTGCGGTTAGCCTTGCAGCTATCTACTTCATTTGTAGCTTTGTATTGCTATATACGCCGCTGTCACAACTTTTATTAACGCCTTACTCTGAACCATTAGCACTAAGATTTGTGGTCACGTTGCTCTTTCTCTCAGCTATTTGTCTGATTGGTGTGCGCTCAGAAGAGCAGGCTTATGAAACGGTGAAACAACTCCATAGTGACGAATTACGTCAATTAGCATTTTATGACTCGCTCACAAAACTGCCGAACCGACATAGTTTCAGACACACGCTCGAACGTCAAATGCAACGAATGAAGAACTCAAATCAAAAAATCGGTTTGTTGTACATTGACCTGGACAATTTTAAGCACGTTAACGATAGCTATGGCCATGAAGTTGGCGACAAATTGTTACGACACTTTAGCGAGCAGTTACAGGGAACACTGCGTCCAAATGATCTCATAACCAACACACATGATGACAATTTAGCAAGACTGGCGGGGGACGAATTTGCTGTCATGTTGCCAGAATTAGCGAATTCGATAGATGCTGGTGTTGTCGCCAGTCGGATTCTGGATCTGTTTCAGGGCGGATTTGAGGTCGACGGCACCACCCATGCCGTCTACGCTAGCATTGGTGTTGCAATCTATCCTGACGACGCCACCAACACTGATGATCTGCTGCATCATGCGGACGCAGCAATGTATGAAGCCAAACGTAATGGCAGATATGGTTTGCAATTTTTCACCCAAAAAATCTCAGACGCCCTAAACGAACGCAAGAGAATTGAGAGAGGTATTAAATTGGCGCTGGAATCCAATTCTATGTCTCTGGTTTTCATGCCCATGTTTGGCTGCCACACACTGGAAATAATGGGCATTGAAGTGTTGGTACGTAGCAATCATCCTAGTCTTGAGGGGATCGGACCAGACAAATTCATCCCCGTAGCAGAGACGACTGGCCTAATAAAAGAACTGGATTTGTGGGTCATTGACAATAGTCTCAGCACTATAAAAGAACTGCAAAACAGCCACGGCTTTAAGGGAATTATATGCATCAATACCTCAGGTGTGGAACTCCACAATGAAGGTTTCCCAGATCAAGTACGACGACTTTTGGAAAAACACCAGGTAGACCCAGCCACTATTGAACTTGAGATTACGGAAACGTCACTTGTACTGGATGACAAAAAAGGTGTCCTAATACTTCGTCAATTGAGGGAGCTAGGCATCACGCTATCTCTTGACGATTTTGGTACAGGCTACACAGCCTTTAGCCAACTCATCAACTACCCAGTCGATTGTCTGAAAATCGACAAATCATTTGTTGGTGGCCTTTTCACAGAAAATGAAAATAGACATAAGATCATCCGCATCATCCAAAACCTAGCGGAAATATATGAACTTCGCGTCGTTGCCGAGGGCGTAGAAACCCAGAGACAGATGAACTATCTCCGTGACAACGGCTGTGATTGGGCTCAAGGGCACTTACTTTCCCAGCCAGTCACCAAGGAAGCACTGATCGAATTACTCGAAAATAGCACTAATAGCCTCACAGCACCCGCAGAAGTCATCGCCAAGTAAAAGCCCTCAGTTAGCTTCACCCCTCCTAGCATGTATAGAGACAGGTTTTGCGTCTCTGCAACCGAGCAGCAAATCTAGTAACATTATGCTTTAGCTTAAATCAGCTCGCCTCAGGCAGGGATAGCAACTCTTGTATTTTCAAAAGCTCATATTGAAAATTGTAATTGGACTTATGACTCTGGGTATATGTCATCTCCAGGTTAGCGCCGCAAGTATGAAAAAAGATGAACTCACCGTCGGTGCCAACATCGGCAATCTGCCCTGGGAATTTCAAGACACAGCCGGCGAACTGATTGGGTTCGAAATAGACCTAGTCAATGAAGTTGCCAAACGGCTAAACAGAAAAGTAAATGTCATCAACATTCCCTTCAATGGCCTGTTCTCTGCGGTACAGTCTTCCAGAATTGATATTGCCATCTCATCAATTACGATCACGGAGCAAAGGCTCACCTCTGTCTCCTTCGCCCAGCCTTACTATGATAGTGACCAATCACTCACGATAAGAAGCGGCAGCGACATCAGGTCCATCAATGACCTGCAAGGCAAAATCATCGCTGTAGACACGGGATCCACAGGCGATATATGGGCATCGGAAAATCAACAACGGTATGGGTTCAAAGAAATTAGGCGCTATGAAGGGCTTGCGCCTGCTGCGTTGGACCTACAAATAGGCAGAGTTGCGGGGTACATCAGCGACATCCCCGCCATGCAATATTACACAAAAGACAAAGCCGAACTCGAAGTCGTAGAGCGCATCAAAACGGGTGGCAGTTACTCCATGATGTTCAGAAAAGACGACACGCTGGCGTTGAGCGTCAACGAAATCATCACCACACTAAAACAAGAAGGGTTCATTAATAATCTGCATGAGAAATGGTTTGGAGTCTTGGCTGAAGACAACACATCCACGGCTAAAGTGACCGTGATGCCAGGCATAAAAGCAGGTCTGATACTCAACTTTATGGATACGTTCCTGAATAGAGCTGTGTTTGTCGAAACCTTACCGATGCTGCTACTCGGTCTTACGACAACGCTAAAGCTTGGGCTGGTTAGTATCGTGCTCGGACTTTTTTTCGGTTTGCTGTTGGCTCTGACTCGGCTGTATGCGCCAATCATTGCGAGCGTGATTGCAAAAGTTTACATCGATATCTTCCGATCAATTCCTTTACTAGTACTGCTCATCGTCATTTTCTACGCACTACCTTTTGTTGGTATTAGCTTGTCACCTTTTACAGCAGCAGCCACTGCGTTGGTCATTGTCTCCAGCGCTTACACAGCAGAAATATTTCGCTCTGGCATTGAAGCAATACCAAAGGGACAATTCGAGGCATCACAGGCATTGGGGCTTGGATTTAATCATATGATGAAAGACGTGATTCTGCCCCAGGCGACAAAGATTGTGATACCACCACTTACTAACAATTCTATTAATGTCATCAAAGATACAGCGCTTGCTTCAGTTGTTGCGATGCCTGACTTGCTTAAACAAGCGACTCAAGCGCAGGCGATCGCTGCCAATCCAACACCCTTGATCGCGGCCGCAGGGATCTATTTGATGGTATTACTACCTTTGGTACTCGCCGTTTCCCACCTTGAAAACAGATACAGTAAGAGGAGCCAATAATGGGCTCGCTAATCCAACTAGAGAATGTTTCGAAGCATTACGGTACCTTTATTGCATTAAATAGCGTCAATCTCGAAGTTTCAGAGGGAGAAGTTGTTAGCGTTATTGGCCCCTCAGGCTCAGGAAAATCAACATTAATACGTTGTATTAATTTGTTGGAACAATATGACAATTCAGGAAAGATAACAGTGAACGGCACCGTTGTGCGTAAAGGCCCCGGCCTCAAAAATGTTCGCGCGAATGTCGGCATGGTCTTTCAGAATTTCAACCTTTTCCCTCATATGACAATATTAGAAAATGTAAAGTTGGCACCCATGCGCGTCGCCGGAATCTCCAATGATGTAGCAAAGAAAAGAGCCCTCGCTTTACTTGAGAATGTCGGTATTTCGGATCAGGCTGACAAATATCCGGGACAACTATCAGGCGGGCAGCAACAGCGGGTTGCCATCGCAAGGGCACTTGCCATGGAACCCAAAATACTACTTTTTGACGAACCCACCTCTGCACTTGATCCCGAGATGGTTGGAGAGGTTTTGAATGTCATCCGAAAACTCGCTGCCGAAGGCGTTACGATGATCATCGTGACGCATGAGATGGGGTTCGCACGACAGGTATCTGATCGCGTTATTTTCATGGATGCTGGTCACATCGTAGAAAGTGGAACACCGACAGATATATTCGACGCGACCAAAGAGCCTCGCACGCTCGCGTTTCTTAAAAACGTGTTAGAACACTAATTTAAATTTATTTAGGGAAAATAACGTGGCTCTTGATATCGAATTTGTAAGAAAGCAATTCCCCGGTCTTGATACAGACTGGACGCTGATGGACAACGCCGGTGGCTCGCAAATTCTGAAAGGCGTAGTCGACAAAATCACGCAATACTACTACTCAAACAATGTGCAAACTGGTGGCAGCTACGAGCTGTCTCAAAAAGCTGCCAGTTCATTAGCTGAGGGGCGCGCTAATATCGCTACTTTTTTCAATGCGTCAAGGCCTGAAGAAATTGTATTCGGGCCCTCTACCACTGTACTCATGCAGTTTCTTGCTAAGGCGATGGCACATCAGTTTAAAGCCGGAGATGAAATTGTGGTCACCAATACAGATCATGAATCTAACATTGGCCCCTGGATGTCGTTGCAAGAAATTGGCGTCAATATAAAGTTTTGGAACATGAACGAACTGACTTTAGAACTCGAGTTAGATGAACTAGACAAGCTCATGACCGACAAAACAAAACTCGTGTGTTGTACACACGTCTCAAATGTTCTTGGCACCATTAACCCGGTCAAAGAAATTGCTCAGTTTGTTCATGAGCGAGGCGCTAGAATATGTATCGATGGCGTTGCATACGCACCGCACAGAGCTGTTGATGTAA